>JAFXCT010000104.1 GCA_017521365.1 Clostridia bacterium | reverse complement strand
ATATCTATTTCTACAACAATCAACGAATTCAACTTAAAACAAAACTGACTCCGCTTGAAAAACGAAGTCAGTTTACCGCTTAATTAAATATTTCTGCCTTAGGGGGCTTTTTGTACTGTACGCACAATTTGGAGCAGTTCATTACAGCTTTGTAAATCTCAACGGGGTGCTTTTATGTATTTTAGTTTTTAACTGCAGATGAAATTTTATCTGCCAGACCCTTCAGGCTGAAATCGTATCCGCCCGAAACGCTTTTAGCTTTCAGAATTGAATATCCGTCGCTTTTTCCGAGCTTTTCAGCGGGAATTTTCTCGATTTTTTCAATCAGTCTTGCAAAAGTTTCGGTCTGTTCGGCCATAAGGCCGATATCGAACTTTTCCGTTTCGTGGCTGTCGCTTGCAACGCACAGATAATACGGTGCGGGCACGAGGCTGATTTCGGGAATACCCATCGTAAAGAAATTCTGTCCCTCGCCGAAATGCAAGGCGTTGTGCCCCCTGAGTGTCATCGTGCGCACGTTTTTTCTGCTCCTTACGGTGTCGATATAGAGCTTGTCCATAAATTCGTTTCCCGTGTAAACCAGGTCAATTTCGGGCTTGCCCGTGTATTTGTATTCGCCGTCGATTTCACGCCACTCCTTGCAGCCCAGATGCTCAATCGTCAGGTCGGCCACGCACTTGAAATGCTCGCCCTTGCCGTCCCACAAATCCCTGTGCATAGCCAGCCAGCGGGAAACGGACTGAAACGCACCCGTGCGTCTGTCTTCAAAATGCGGCAGGCGGAAATGGCCCGTTGTAAACACGAAAATATGCGTTCTTTCGGGCACGGTATCCTTCATATTCCGCATAAGCTCCAGAAGTGCAACCGGGCCGTTTTCTTCAACGCAGTTCGTGCCGTCCGTGTGGGTGTTCACAATAACGTTTTCCCTCTTGTTTCTGCCCTCGATAATGCAGTAAAAGCTCTCGGTAAAGGCGTTTTCTTCAATTTCCGCTTCAAGCACGAATTTCGCTTTTTTGCCCTGCTTTGCCGCCTCAATCAAACGCTTGCCGTTTGTTTCGTTCACCCAGAGCATCGGTATGTTCTGGTAGTCGGCAATGAAAGAAAGGTACTGTCCCTCAATCATATCGTCGTGCAGACCCTTCCAAATCAGAATAACCGCCTTTGCCTTGGAAAGCTTTGAAACGATGCCGTAAAAGCATTGCACGAAGCTCGTGATAACGGGGCCCTCGTACTTCTTTTCGAGCACAACGTCCTCGGGGTAGCTTGTGCGCTTGTTGAAGGCAATTTCGCTGGGCAGAAAGTTGACGTTTGCAACGCTGAAAACCGCAATTTTGCCCGTAGTTTTCGGTATATCTTTCACACTTTTCACATACACGAGCTCTTCGGTGATTCCGTCGGCAGAGGTTTGACCCGAATAGGGGTAAGCCGACGAAACGGGAATTTCGGTTTTTTCGTCACCGTCAATAATTTCAATTGCCGAACGCTTTTCCTCCCACCGCCTGAAATAAAACGGGTCGGAAAAAATCGGAATATTCATCGCCGATATTTCGCCTTTAAGCCAACAGATAAATTCGTTGTGGCCGCGGCTTCCCGTAAGCCTCGTGCCGAAGGAATTCATTACGTTCATTCCCTCAAGCAGTCTTTCCTTTGAAATTTCAAAATTCATTTTCATTTACCTTTCATCTTGTTGTTTTAAAAGAAGAAGATTGCATTAAAAATATCTGTAAAGAAAGTACCTATACTCATAAAAGCATTTACAAAAAAGATTATTATTTTCAACGCTGCGTTTGTTATATCTTTGTGAGGATTTTCCGCCACAAACGTATCGCTGTGTTCGCCAACGCTCGCAGTGATATAGAAATTATCCGCATTCATCGTTTCCATATCCATATCGCCGTTATCTATAGAAAAATCAACACAAACAATATATCCGTCAAAAGCGTTTATATTAACACCGTAATAAAGCATTTCATTTTCTGCTTCATCAAACTCTTTTGTAAAAGACTTAATGTCACCATCCGCATAGGTAATTTCATATTTCATTGAGTTTAGCTGAGCCGTTTTGCTGTCAATAATACAGTCTGTAATTTCGATATATTCAATCAAAGACTCTTCGTCAACCTCTACGGACTGAGTGTAAACGGCATCAAGATAAGTAAAGACATATTCAGCGGTCACTTCTTCCTCCTCACCATAATCTTTGTAATACCAAGCGTAAAGAGGTTTTCCGGCAAGTGTATAATCTTCCATTGAGTCGTAAGGATTAGCCTGCGCCGCTGTATTGCGTAAAGCCTTGGCGGTATCGGTTGTACCGTCCGCATATTCAATCAGGAACTCTGCGCCGTCTATATCGCAATAATCAATATCTGCATAAATTTTTGCAGGAACATCCGACAGAGGAGTTATGCTCTTTATATACATATCTACCAGTGTCCATTCATCCGTCGTGGTGTATTCCAAATCATAGCAGTAGTTGTTGGTAAGCTTATTATATGGGGAGGCACAAAGGATGATTTCGATTTCATCTGCGCCCTTTTCTTTAGCCTCAAGATATGCGCTGTAGTTTATGTAACAGTCTGTTTCTATGCTGTAAATTCTGTTTAATACTATTTCGCCTTCCTCGGCAGAAACTGTATAAGTCTTGCCCGTTGAAAGAGTAACGTCAAGCTCATATTCAAAGGCGGAAAAATATAAATTATAATTTATAAGCCCTAGGTAAATTGAAAGCTCTTCTTCGCTCAAACTTCCAAGGTCAATGTCGTATTCTTCAAGTGTCTCAATAACATCAGTAAAATAATCGTCAACCTCTTTGAGAGAAACCGCTTGAGAAGATTTATTGAGTTTTATTTCAGTTATCACGGGTGCTTTTAAATCTTCAAAAGCAGCTAATGATTGCACCGACAACGAAGCCGCCAGCAAAGCACAAACCAACAACACAGATAATAATTTTTTGAACTTGCTTTTCATAAAAACCTCTCCTTTTATTTTTCTTTAAGAACATTGTATCAAATTAATTTCCAAAAGTAGTTACAAAACGGTTACAAATAGTTACAATTTGGTTACAAATTCCGACACCGTGTTGTTTATTTTGCCGGGTCGTTTTCCGCCGTTATTAGCTCGCCCTTTTCGTTCCAGGATGCCTCAAAAGCGTTGTAGTAAAGGTTGCCGTCTTTGTCGGCGTAAGGATAATCGTAGTATTTGTAGTCTGCCTCGTAGAGCTCCATATTGCCCTCGTAATAAGCGTCCAGCTCCTCCTCGGTCATATTGCTCGTGTCGGGCGAATACAGTTCAAGCTCGTAAGCTCTGTCGCAGTAAAACCAGCCGTCCTGCGTTACGTAGCAATCGTAGGCAAAATATTTTTTGCCGTCGTCACGCACGTAATATTCCTCCTCGTAGGAGAAGAAATCATCTTCCCCGTCCGTGATTTCTTCGAGCGTATACGTGTATGTTCTTCCTTCCTCGTCATAAAGCAGAACGGCGGTTTCGTCCTCGTAGCTGTTGCCCATTTTGTCGTAATAAACTCCGTCCACGGCTATTCTGTAGCTTTCGTCCAACAGCTCGTCGTCAATAACATCATTTATATCCTTGCTGAATACAACTCCTAAAACAATTCCGAGAACAATAGCGGTAATGTATGTAATTGCGAGCAGCGCACCGAACACACGGCTGAGCTTTTTCTGTTTGTTCTTTTCGTCGGCGTTAACCTCGGGCAGAGCCGTGCCGCATTTCGGGCAAAGCTCGGCTTCGGGCGCATAAACGTCGGCGCATTGTGCGCAGATTTTTGCCTGCGGGCCGGGAAAATCCTTGCGCTTGATAAGAAAAACTATAATCGTCCACAGCCCGAACAGCAGTCCGCAGACGTACCACCCAAGCGAGAGCTTCTGATTCCTGTGCTTAGCCGACCAATGCATAAACAGCAGCGAAAACAGCACCGACAAGGCCTCAAGCACCGCCGCTACGGGCAAATAAACAGCAAACGTCGTGAATAAAGCTTCCATTTTTTCTTTCTCCTCTTGTCTGAATTTTTTGTTTTTTGCAATAAAAAAGTGCTGAAATAAAAATTCAGCAAATTACAGTTTGTAGGGGCGACCTTTGGTCGTCCGTCAAATCAAAACGAACCTGACAAAGGACATTTTGTAGGGGAGGGCTCGACGTCCCTTTGCGTAGAATGTTATATCAACATAAATTCGGTTATCCTGTAGGGGCGATTCACGAATCGCCCGTAATTTACCGTCATATCTCTTTTACGGCGGACAATTCGTGAATTGTCCCTACAGCCCGCCGTAAAAGAGATATAATATTTTACAATGGGACGCCGTCCCCTACGGTCGATAACCCAATATACATTGATAAACATCCCGACAAGCCGAAATATGTAGGGTTCGGCGTTTTACGACGAACCGTTGTTTATATGTTTTCGGAATGTCGGCAAGCGCCATTCCCTACGCTTAAATTCATCATTCATTAAAATCCGCCCGAAATACATTGATATATCAATTCCCCGGCGGAGTGACGGGACGTTGCTGCCTGCCGAAACCTTTCAGATATTCTTTTTAATTCAGAAAATAATCTGAAGAATATACATAAAGATTGTGAAAAAATAATTATATAAAAAGCTGATTATACGGCTGCTTTTTTCGGACTGCGTGTTGCAAATAACGGCATCGCCCTTATCGCCCCAATAAAGCTTGCCGTTGCCGTCCTTAACATAGGCACGAACGAGAAAGCTGTACTGAGTACCCTCTTCGAGTGAGGTTATCTCATAGCTGCCGTTTTTGGTGTCGTCAATTTTGGTCAGCTTGCCGTTATCATCTACGGAATATATGCGGTAAACGAGGTCGGAGTGCCCCTTCTCCCAATTCAGCGTAATGCTTTGCGTTGTTGCAGAAGAAACCGTCGGGGAAATTGCGGCAACAGCAATCTTGTAATAAAGGGTTTTTCCGCCTGCATAGTTGCCGATATAATCCACCCGTACGCTGTATTCGCCGCAGTATTTTGAATTTGCCGAATACTCAACCTCGTAGTCTCTGCCCTCAACAAGGCGGTTGCCCTTGCTGTCCTTTACGCTCACCTCGGGCTTCTGTACCCTGCCGTTATAGGTAAATTCCGTTTTTGAAAGCTTCACTTCGCCGACCTTATAGATAACGGTCTGCTCAACGACGCTCATACAAATATCGTTCTGAAGCGTAAACGTAATCGTTATATCCGCACCATCCGCCTCAACCGTTGCCTCGTCCGTTTTCTTTGCCGTTACGGTGCCGTCGCCAACCCAAATCTCGTATTCCTCGTGCGAGATAAGCCTGCGCTCACTCACCGTTTCGCCGCAAACGCTGCAATGGCTCAGGTGAGTGTAGCCGGGCTGAGTTTCGCTCGGCATAACCGCAGGAATATCAATTACCTCGGTGCAGGTGTGAGGCGCAAGGTATTCGAATTTGCCGCCGAAGGTCTGCCTGTATTTCTGCGCCGTAGAGCCTGCGAAGCCCCTGAGCATATCGGTTGAAGAAGCAACGGAGCTGTCCGGCGAAAAAACGCAGTCAGGGTTGTAAACAGAAAGCTCCGTCACGAGTGAATCAGGAGAATACTTCCAGCCCGAGGCTATGGCAGTTATTTCGGGGCCGAGCACGAGACTCGTTGCGCCCGGCGTAAGTTCTTTAATAAGGCAATTGTCTATGTAAAGAATCCCGTCCTTTACGTTATCGGGGTTATTGTAAGCCGCCGTACCGTAAAAAGCGTAGCTTCCGATTTTGACATAGCCCGTTTCAAAATCAATTTCATTAAGGTTAGTGCATTTATAAAAAGCATCGCTTCCTATCTCGGTTACGTTTTTCGGAATGAAAACGCGTTCAAGCGAGGTGCACTTCCAGAAGCAGTCGTACGGCACGGTAAGGATTGCTTCGGGGAAATTAACCTCTTTAAGTGCAGAACAGTTTTCAAATGATTTGGGAAGCGATGAAACCGTATCTGCCATTTCCGCCGTTTCAAGATTACCGTAGTTCTCGAAGGATATTCCGCCGAGCCTTTGTATTCCCCACTCTGCAATAAAAGCTTTTATTTCATCCTTATAAGCGTACCACGGCTCTCTTTGAGTTACGGAATAGTTGTAAACGTTTCCCGTACCGCTGATGCGCAAAACGCCTTCCTCACTCAAAGTCCATACAGCGTTATCGCCGCACTTACCCGCGTTTAAAATTTCCGTATCGGTGCTTTTTTGGCACAAATCGCATACGCTGTTTAAATCAGAATCAATATGCTCAAAGCTTGTGTCAACCTCACCGCCCGACACGTAAGCCTTGCACCGCTCGCACCAATAGCCCTCGCTATAGCCTACCGTGCCGTCACAGTAAGAGGATGTGGCAGGCACGAAAACGGTGTCCTCACAGTTGCAGATTGCCAGAAATCTGTAGCCGTAGCGCTGAGCGTATTCCTGCACCGTTGAGCCTCTGTAGCCGCAAAGCACCGTGTGAGACGGGAACAGCCCCGGTGCATCAAAAATATGACAGTCGGGGTTAAATACGGTCAGCTTCGTCATACCATTGTTGCCGTATTTAAAGCATCGCTCGCCTATACCCACAATATCTTCACCGAGAACAAGCTCACCGCGGACAAACGCCGTAACCGCATAGCCCGATACGACAAACACGTCGTCTGTCAGATAATCCTCCTTGTTTATCCAGTTATCATCTAAATCCCATAACGAAGTATAATGGAAATCCGTGCTTACGTTTACATTTTTGCCCTTGATTTCAATATCGGTAAGACCCGAACCTCTGAACGCAGGATACTCAATCCTCGTAACCGATTCGGGAATTATAATCTCCTTAAGTGCTTCGCATTTATAAAAAGCACCTGCGCCGATTGCCGTTACCGCAAAGCCGCCAAGCTCGGAAAGAATTTCCACCCTTTCCGGTACCCCTTCTGCCGCTTCGCCCTTTACGGTTACGGTGCCGTTTTCCTCAACGAAGTAATCAACGCCGTTTATGCCGTAGGTTTTTCCCTTTTCATATATCGGCTCCTGCTCAGCAAAAGCACTCACAGCCGATAATCCCGAAAGCATAATAACAGCCATTAACAGGCTCAACGCCCTTTTTATCTTAGCCATAGTCTTTCTCCTCCTTTTTCTTCTGCTTCAAAATATATCATCCTCAATTAATCAAGTCCATCCTTTCGCAAAAAATGAGTGCCGTCTCTTTAATGAAAAGGCAGATATATGCTATAATATTTTTTGAACGTCCGAGACCTCTCACAACTATAAACGGATAAAAAATAAAAAAACTTACAAAAAAGTGTAAGTTTTTGCAAAAAATTTCCGTTTAATATTATGAACGTCCGAAAAAACACAAGCAGGTGCAGATATATGTTGACTCTCTACACGTTTCTTATAGAAGAAGACGATGACAAAGTAAAATTTGAAAAAATCTATACCCTTTACAGAAAGAAAATGTGGTACGCCGCAAACTCGGTTTTATCCGACGAATATCTTGCCGAGGATGCGGTGCACAACGCCTTTATCGGCATAGCAAAAAACATTAAAAAAATTGCCGATGCCGAATCACCCAAGGCTCTTTCTTACGCTGTTACCGCTTCAAAAAACTGTGCAATAGACTTATTAAAGAAAAACCGTAATTTGCCGGAAGAAAATATTGACGAGCTTTTTGACGTCGGCGACAAAGAAAGCTGTTCATTTTATCAGACCCTTGAAACGGAGGATTTGATAGTAAACGCCCTTGCCGCAATGCCCGCCGTTTACAGGGACGTGCTGTACCTGCTGACGGTTGAGCAGATGTCCGAAAAGGAAATTGCACGGCTTTTAGGCAGAAGACCGGGCACGGTGCACCAACAGGTAAGGCGCGGCAGAGCAATCCTGAAAGAAGAACTTATGAAAGGAGCAAAAGCAAATGGAAATCAGTGACGCAATGTTAGCCTCGGCATTAATAAAAATAAAAAACCGTGAAGTTTCCGCCATACCCGACGACGATAAAACAGACCATATTTTCAGCGCAGATTTTGAAAAGAAAATGGATGAGCTTATTTCTTCCTTTGACAAGCGCAAGCCGTACGCCTCAGCCTTCAGAAGCGCCACGGCAAAAGCGGCGGTTATAATACTCACCCTTTGCATAGGTGCTTTTTCGCTGATTATGACAAGCCCTCAGGCAAGAGCGGCAGCCGAAACCGCAGTAAACGCAATAATGGAATTTTACGAAACGCATATCAAATTCTATTTTATTTCGGGCAGCGAAACACCTGCCGATTTCGTCAATTACGAAAGCGTAACCGCCGAATATATCCCCCAAGGCTTCACGCTGAAAGAGGAATACAGCGAATACGAAGCAGTCGGCTGCAGGTACGAAAACGAAAACGGCTTGGCGTATGACATCTACGTTTCTCTCAACGACGGGCTTGCCGTACACACCGACAAAAGCGGCGTTGAAAAAATTCTCATCTCGGGCAGAGAAGCATACCTCATTTCGGACGAAAACGGGGACAGCCCCTATTCTACACTTATAATTACGGGAAACAAAATTACCGTAACAATATACGGACAGCTCAGACGGGAAGAAATAATCAAGGTCGGCGAATCAATCAAAGAAAAATAAAAACAGTAATTTGAAATAAGAAAAAAATAAAAACGGTGTCATTCTGAGCGAAAGCAAAGAGTCTTAAAGACGTAAAAGCTCCTTCGGCTTCGCCTCAGGATGACACTCTGTAAGGTTGCTTTTTAAAAATCATAGCGAAACGACCCGCAATTACGCATTGCGAATCAGTTCCGCAAACTGCAATTTATCAAACATACGCTATACGGTTTTACGGCTTTTCAAAATAAATTTAAAAATTTTTTAAAATCCTCTTGACTAACCGTACTTTTTGTGATATATTATCCAAGCGTTCAGTTCGCTGGTGTAGCTCAGTTGGTAGAGCAGCTGATTTGTAATCAGCAGGTCGGGGGTTCGAGTCCGTCCACCAGCTCCAGCTTAATATGGGTAGGTTCCCGAGTGGCCAAAGGGAGCAGACTGTAAATCTGCCGTCGACGACTTCGGTGGTTCGAATCCACCCCTGCCCACCAAACACAAATAATCCGAACTTTGTCATTTCAGGTGACACGTTCGGATTTTTT
>JAFXCT010000103.1 GCA_017521365.1 Clostridia bacterium | reverse complement strand
TCAAAAAGCTCTTTTCTTGCTTTCATATACACCCTCCCGTTTCCGCATAATTAAACATTATACATTATAATACTTAAACACTGGCCTTGTCAACCAAAGATAAATTTATAAATATTTTATATTTATACTTGCGCTTTGCATTAAAAAGAATTATAATAAATAAGTTAAAATAGAAAAATATTGCTTGAAACAGAGGAAAAACAAAATGAAGCTTGGTATCGTAGGCTTGCCGAATGTCGGCAAGAGCACACTTTTTAACGCAATTACAAACGCAGGTGCACAGTCCGCAAACTATGCCTTCTGTACAATTGAGCCAAACGTCGGCGTTGTTTCCGTGCCCGATTCAAGGCTGGACAAGCTTGCCGAAATGTATGACCCCGACAAATACACACCCGCAGTTATCGAGTTTGTCGATATTGCCGGCCTTGTAAAGGGCGCTTCCAAGGGTGAGGGTCTGGGCAACAAATTCCTTGCAAACATCCGTGAGGTTGACGCAATTGTTCACGTTGTACGCTGCTTTGTAAACGACGATATTATTCACGTTGACGGCAGCATCAACCCCACCCGTGATATTGAAACAATCAACCTTGAGCTTATCTTCTCCGATATTGAGATGATTGAGCGCAGAATTGACCGCACCGCAAAGGCTATGAAGGGCGACAAGTCCCTTGCAGGCGAGCTGGAATTCCTTAAGCGTGTCAAGGACGAGCTTGAAAACGGTGTTTCCGCCAGAAATATCGAGTGCACCGACGAGGAAAAGGAAATCCTCGCCCAGTCCACACTCCTCACCGCAAAGCCCGTTATCTACGCCTGCAATATGAGCGAGGAGGACTTCGTTGACGGCCTTGATAAAAACGAGGGCTACGTCAAGGTTTGCGAAATTGCAAAGGCAGAGGGCTCCGAGGTGCTTCCCATCTGTGCAGAGCTTGAGGCTGAAATCGCCTCTCTGTCCCGTGAAGAAAAGGAAATGTTCCTTTCCGACCTCGGCATTGAGCAGGGCGGTCTTGACCTGCTCATTCAGCGCAGCTACAACCTGCTCGGCCTTATTTCCTACCTTACCGCAGGCAAGCCCGAGGTAAGAGCCTGGACTATCAAGCGTGGCACAAAGGCTCCGCAGGCGGCAGGTAAAATCCACACGGACTTTGAGCGTGGCTTCATCCGTGCAGAGGTTGTCGCTTTTGATGACCTTGTGGCTTGCGGCACAATGGCGGCGGCAAAGGAAAAGGGTCTTGTCCGCAGCGAGGGCAAGGAATACGTTATGAAGGACGGAGATATTGTTCTCTTCCGCTTCAATATTTAATTTTTATTCGGTACATAATTTGGGAAATATTATAAAAATACAGAAAGGTGTTTATTAACCTATGGGAGTACGTGAGTGCAAAAAAATAATTGTTGTCGGCAACGCAGGCAGCGGCAAAACTACCTTCGCTACCAGACTCAGTGAGATTCTCGGTTTGCCGCTCATACATCTCGACAAGGAATACTGGCGCCCCGGCTGGCGTGAAACGCCCCGTGAGGCATGGCTTGAAAAGCACAAGAGCTTAATTGAAAAGGACGAGTGGATTATCGACGGCACCTATGCCGTACTGCTCAAGGAGCGCTTCCTTGAGGCGGATGCCGTTATGTTTATGGATATTTCACGCCCTGCGTGTTATCTTAACCTCATTAAGCGCAGAATAAAGTACAATAACAAGATGAGGCCGGATATGCCCGAGGATTGTCCCGAATTTATCCGCCCCGACCAGCTTAAGAAAATCTGGTATTTCCCCAACGCAAACCGCAACCGCATTATGAATTATATGATGCGCTATCCCAGAGAGGAAATGCACACCTTCTACACAACCGAGGCGGCAAATGAGTGGCTCGACAAGCTTGCCGAAAAGGTTGAAAAGGATAACGTGAATAAGGTAAGCGAATAATGATTTTCAAGAAAAAAACCTATTCCTCCGGCGGTATAGAGTACCTTATAGTGGGCCTCGGCAACCCCGGCAGGCAGTACGAAATAACCCGCCACAACGCAGGCTTTCTGTTTATGGATATGTTAAGCGAAAAGCTTAGCGTAAAAATAAACAAAATCAAGTTTAAGGCAGTTGTGGGCGAAGCGCAGATAGGCGGTGTACGCTGTTTGCTGATGAAGCCGCAGACCTTTATGAATTTAAGCGGCGAGGCGGTGAAAGAGGCTTGCAGCTTCTATAAAATTCCGCCCGAAAACGTAATTGTTGCTTTTGACGATATTTCGCTTCCCTGCGGCGGCCTTCGCATCAGGCGCAAGGGCAGTGCAGGCGGCCACAACGGAATAAAGAGCATTATTCAGCATTTAGGCAGCGACAAATTCCCGAGGATAAAGCTCGGTGTCGGCGCAAAGCCCCACCCCGATTACGACCTTGCGGATTACGTTCTTTCCAACTTTGCAAAGGACGATATTCCGCTTATGAAGCAGGCTATGGAAAAGGGCTGCGATGCACTTGATTTTATGGTCAAGGGCAAAATCGACGAAGCTATGAGCAAGTATAGTCACTGATATAAGTTTTGCAGGGGGTACATTCCGTATTCCCTGCCTTTTCCCTTTGAAATGGAGTAAATTATGTCTTGTTTTGTCAACACAATTAAAGACCTTGTGGAGTATAACGAGCTTTCCCGTGCGATAGACTCAAACCGTCTGCCTATGGGTGTGCTCGGGCTTTCGCATATCCATAAGGCACATTTCATCCATTCTCTCTGTGAAGAAAAAAAGCGCAAGGCGCTGATTATCGTACCCGATGAAGGCTCTGCTTCAAGATTGAGAGATGATTTGAAATCGCTCGGCAGCACGGCGGCGGTATATCCAGCGGGCGATTTCAGCTTCCGCCCCACCCAGGCACACTCCCGTGAATACGAGCAGCAAAGACTCGGCGTGCTTTCCTCAATGGCGCAGGGTACGCTTGACTGCGTTGTAATGAGCGTTGAAGCGGCAATGCAGCTCACAGTTGAGCCGCATATCCTTCGCAGAAACACAATGACAATAGGCGTGGACAGCGAAATCCTGCCCGATATGATAGCAGACGACCTCGTAGCCGCAGGCTACGTGCGCTGTGAGCTGGTTGAGGGCAAGGGCCAGTTTGCAATACGTGGCGGACTGATTGATATTTTTCCGCCGTCAGAGGAAAACCCCGTGCGAATTGAGCTGTGGGGCGAAACTGTTGACAGCATAGCTTATTTTGAAATTGATTCACAGAGAAGAACGGAGCAGATAGGCGAAATACTGATTACGCCTGCCACGACCGTGCTTTACGAGAGCACGGACTCGCTTATCGGCGTTATTGAACAGCACAGAAATTCTCTCAAGGGAAAAGGCTCTGTCAAGGCAAAGGCATCTCTTGACGAGGACATAGAAAAGCTTAAGAACGGTGTGCGTATTGAATCGCTCGACCGCTACCTGCCCCTGCTGGGCAACGGCGGCTCGACAATATTTGAGCACGCACAGGGGTATATGCTCTTTGTCTGCGAAACCTCGGCGGTAAAGCTGCACGCAGAAGCGGCAGAAAAGCTGATGAATGAGGATATCAAGGCAATGTTTGAGGAGGGTGTGCTCTCAAAGGGAATGGATAATTATTCCATTACCTATGCACAGCTTACCTCGCTTTACGAAAAGCTTCACGCCGCATATCTTGATAATTTGCCCCGAGGCAGCTTTGATACACCCGTGCGCAATTTAGTAACTGTTTCAGCCCGTCAGCTTCCTCCGTGGACGGGTCAGCTTCTGGATTTGCTTGAGGACGTGCGCCCTGCGTTATCAAAGGGCTTTAAGGTTATGGTTTTTGCCGGCACGGAAAAAACCGCAAAGGCACTCAGCGACGAGCTTCGTGACGAGGAGGTAAACAGCGTTTACCTGCCCGTGACCCCTGCTTCATTTTCACCCGGTATGGTGAGCGTGCTGCCCGGTACGCTTTCCTTCGGCTTTGAATATCCTGCCACAAAGGTTATGGCAATAACCTACGGCTCAAGGCAGGCTAATTTAGGCTCACTGCGCAAAAAAGCAAAGAAAAACAAGGGTCAGGGCTTCAACAGCCTTGATGAACTTCACAGAGGCGATTACGTTGTTCACTCCGTGCACGGTATCGGTATTTTTGACGGCATAGAAAGCCTGAACGCTTCGGGCACAATCAAGGACTATATCAAAATCCGATACGCTAAGGACGGCGTGCTTTACGTGCCCGTTGCACAGCTTGACCTGGTTACGAAATACATCGGCCCGGGTAGCGAAACAAAAACCGTCACGCTCAATAAATTAGGCTCGGGCGACTGGCAGAAAACTAAAACCCGTGTGCGTACAGCCGTAAAGGAAATGGCGGCAGAGCTTATTAATCTCTACTCCAAGCGTATGAATATAAAGGGCTACGCTTTCTCGCCCGATATTGATATGCAGAACGATTTTGAACGCAGGTTTGAGTTTGAGGAAACGGACGACCAGCTTCGCTGCATTGACGAAATCAAGCGTGATATGGAAAAGCCCCATCCGATGGACAGACTGCTTTGCGGCGACGTCGGCTTCGGCAAAACGGAGGTTGCGCTTCGTGCGGCATTCAAGTGTGTTGCCGACGGAAAGCAGTGCGCAATTTTAGTTCCGACAACCCTGCTTGCAATGCAGCACTATCAGACAATCAAAAAGCGTTTTGACACCTTCCCCATAGAGTGCGATATGATATCCCGTTACCGCACTCCGAAGGAGCAGGAAAAAATACTCAATCAGCTCAGGAGAGGCTCGCTTGACATAATTGTCGGCACACACCGCCTCATTTCAAGCGACATTCAGTTCAAGGATTTAGGGCTTGTAATAGTTGACGAGGAACAGCGCTTCGGCGTTGCACAAAAGGAAAAGCTCAAGGAGCGTTTCCCTGCCGTTGACGTTCTCACTCTTTCCGCAACACCTATTCCCAGAACGCTCAATATGGCTATGACGGGTATCCGTGATATGTCCACGCTTGAAGAAGCGCCGCTGGACAGACACCCCGTACAGACCTACGTTATAGAATTTGATATGGATATTATCGCCCAGGCAATCGAGCGTGAAATCCGCAGAGGCGGTCAGGTTTACTACCTGCACAACAGGATTGAGGATATTGACCGCTGTGCCGCACGCCTTCACGCCGCACTTCCCGATGCAAGAATAGCCGTCGGCCACGGCAAGATGAGCGAGGATGAGCTAAGCGAAGTCTGGCAGTCGCTTTTGGAGGGCGAAACGGATGTGCTCGTCTGCACAACGATAATCGAAACGGGTGTTGACGTGCCGAACGCAAACACGCTCATTATTGAAAACGCTGACAGAATGGGTCTTGCCCAGCTTCATCAGATAAGAGGCCGTGTCGGCAGAAGCTCACGCCGTGCAAGCGCATACTTCACATTCACAAGAGGCAAGGAATTGAGCGATATTTCCACACGCCGCCTTGAAGCGATAAGAGAATTTACCGAATTCGGCTCGGGCTTCAAAATTGCAATGCGTGACCTTGAATTAAGGGGTGCAGGCAATGTTTTAGGCGCAGAACAGCACGGCCATATGGAAGCCGTCGGCTATGATATGTACGTAAAGCTCCTCGGCGAAGCCGTCAGCGAGGAAAAGGGCGAAGCACCCGAAAAGCCGACCAAGGAATGTCTTATCGACCTGCGTGTGGATGCGCACATTCCCGAAAAATATATTTCAAACGTTCCGCAAAAATTGGCAATGTACCGCAGAATTGCCGATATAAGAAACGAAGCGGATGCCGAGGATGTGCTCGACGAGCTCATAGACCGCTTCGGTGAGCCGCCGGCAAGCGTTACGGGTCTTATCAGCGTTTCTCTGCTTCGCAACAGCGCTGCGGATATGGGCATATACGAAATCGGGCAGAAGGGTGACGCACTAATCCTCTACCTCGACCGACCCGATATGCAGCGTGTCGCCGCTCTTGCCGCCGCAATGGGTAAGCGCTTGTCCTTGAATGCTACGGGACAAAAGCCGTACATCAGCATAAAAGCAAAAATCGGCGAAGCACCGATTGAGCAGCTGCGCCAGGCACTTTCGATTATGGCAAAGGCAAAATAACAGTTTGTCTGTGACAAACTGTAAATGAAAAATGAATAATGAAGCCGCATACGCTGATGAATAATGAATAATAAAGTTCGGGTGCGGGTGTCCCGCCCACAATTATTCATTATTTATTATTCAATATTCATTATTCATTCGCAACAATTTATTGTTGCGCTAAACTGTAATTTATAAAGTAACCTTGCATATTTTTTTACTTCCCGTGCACACTAACCTCACAACTAATGTTTGGGAGTGAGAAAAAATGATTGACAAGGCATCGCTTGTGCTGGTTATTATCGGTGCACTCAACTGGGGCAGTATAGGTCTTTTCAAGTTTGACCTTGTTGCCTGGATTTTCGGCGGTCAGGCTGCGCTGATGAGCAGAATTATCTATACACTTGTTGCTCTTGCAGGTATCTGGTGCATATCTCTGCTTTTCCGCACGGATTCAGAGGGCGTAACAATAACTCAGGACACAGAATAACGGGAAATCTTTTCCCGTACATAGCAAATAAATAAAAAGGGGGATAAATGAAATGCAAAAAATTAACGTTGTACCAAGACCGAATGCTGTTACATATACGGGCGGTATAGTCTGTCAGACAGCCTTTGACAATGTTTTTGAATACACCGTTTCCGACCCGAAATTAGGCGGCGAGGGCTACTGCCTCAAGCTTGAGCCTTCCTGCGTTACAATTACGGCAAACACCGCAAAGGGACTTTTTTACGCAAGAAAAACGCTTGAGCAGCTAAAAGCTGCCGAAACTATACCCTGCGTTACGGTTGAAGATACGCCGAGGTTTTCTTACAGAGGCTTTATGCTTGACAGCACAAGGCATATGCAGAGCGTTGAGGAAATCAAAAAGCTTGTTGATACTGCCGCTTTGCTCAAATTCAACACCTTCCATTGGCATCTCAGCGATGACCAGGGCTTCCGAATTGAAAGCGAAAAATTCCCCGAATTAAACGAAAAGGGCTCTTGGCGTGAGGGTGACGATTTCGGCAGCAGGCACGTTGCCGAGCGTTACGGCGGATATTACACAAAGGAAGAAATAAAGGATATCGTTGCCTACTGTGCCGAGCGGTTTATTGAGGTAATTCCCGAATTTGATGTGCCCGGCCATACAACTGCGCTTATCAGTACATATCCTCAGCTTTCCTGCCGTAACGAGCAGATTGCCGTCAAGACCAAGCAGGGCATTTTTGAGGATATCCTCTGCGCAGGCAAGGACGAAACGCTGAAGTTTGTGTATGAGCTTCTCGGTGAAATTATTGAGCTTTTCCCCTCGGAAATCTTCCATATCGGCGGTGACGAGGCACCCAAAATCCGCTGGAAGGAATGTCCCGAATGTCAGGCTAAAATCAGAGAGCTCGGACTTGAAAACGAAGAAGAGCTTCAAGGCTGGTTTACTTCGAAAATTATAGAATTTTTAGCCGGAAAAGGTAAGAAGGCAATCGTTTGGAACGAGAGCCTTGCGGGCGGAAATCTGCCCGAGGGTACAGCCGTGCAGATGTGGATGGACCCGAAGAAAAACAGCGTAACCTGGGCAAACAGAGGCAATCCGATTATCAACAGCGATTTTTACCACTATTACTGCGACTATCCCTACTATATGACGCCGCTCAAAAAGACCTATAATTTTTCACCCGTGCCCAAGGGTGTTGCACCGATTATGGAACGGTTTGTTCTCGGCGTTGAGTGCCCGATGTGGACGGAGCACGTTTACAGCTTTGAATGGCTGTGTTATATGGCTTTTCCCCGTTTTGCGGCTGTTGCCGAAAGAGGCTGGACAAAGCAGAGGCTTTGCGACTGTGCCGATTTTGAAAACCGCTTTACGGCTATTATGCCCCTTATAAAAGAAAAAGGTGTTTATCCCGCACCGAAAAACGAATGGAATTACAACCCTGCCAAAAGGCTCGGCGGCACGCTCAGCTTTTTTGCGGATAAAATTGATTTTGAGCTTGTTGCAAATTCATTGAAAAATATGAAAAAATAAGTGCGGTGAATATATCACTTTCCGCAGGCAAAAATACTACTGCGGAGGTGAGAAGAAATGAACTGTGCTAACGGCAACAAGAGCATTCGCTGCAGCGTTGAACAGTGCCGCCACCATTGCGGTAACGCCAACTACTGCACACTCGATACTGTATCAATCGGCACACACGAGCCCAACCCCACAGAGGCAAAGTGTGTTGACTGCAACTCTTTTGAAAAGAAATAAAACAAAAAAACAGTTCGGCTTACGCTGAACTGTTTTTTAATGGTTTGTAGGGGCGATTCACGAATCGCCCGTTTTGTACTGTCATATCGCTTTT
>JAFXCT010000102.1 GCA_017521365.1 Clostridia bacterium | reverse complement strand
TTTTCCGGGCATAAAAATTCCTCCTATGATAGTTATCTTAATTCTACCATAGGAGGGTGTTTTTTTCATTGTACGTTTTTTACGGTCCTGTGCAACCGTCAGGGGTTTACTTATTGAAAATAAATTCAAAAATTAGAGAACCTTCTGGATAGCCTCAACTATTGTGATGACTGCGTCCTTAACGCCGTTCCAGTTGATACCTGCAAAAGCAGTAGCAACCTCATTGATGCTGAAGTTCTTTGCAAATGCTACGATAGCATCTACGATGATGGTGATGTAATCCATTACTTTGGCACCTCCTTCTCCTTTAATATTAGTTTTATAATAACACTTTATTTATGGTTTGTCCACAAAAAATTAAATTTTCGGGAAAATTTTTTCATTTTATCAAAAATGAATATACTTAAAATGCTAAAATATACAATCTACACAAAAAGCACATCAAATTATACTACTTGCCGCCAACAACACAATTGACAATGCGTTCTGCACCGCCGCCGTCAACAGCCCCTAAATTAAGCGTTTTGAATGCCCTTGCACGCTCGCTGACACTTGCATTTTTTACCGCTTCAATAAGCCCGGCGGTTGTATTCACCGTTTCACCGGGCACGTAGGTGAGGTAGTCAAAATAGAACGGACGGCGTGACGAATACTCCGACAAATCGGGCGCAAAGAAAACGCAGGGCTTGTCCAGCAGCACGAAATCCATACATATCGAGGAGTAGTCGGTTATGAGGATATCGCTGATAAGCGTCAGCTCATTGACCGACGGATAATCCGTTACGTCAACCACGCCCTCAAGCGGCATTTCACCGTGAATCTGCGGATGAAGCCTGACCAGAAGCACATATTCAGACCCGAGCTTTTCGTTGAAAACTCTTGTGTCAAAATAAGAGAGAAATTTTCTATCGCATTCGGGGTCATCACGGAAGGTCGGTGCGTAAAGCACGATTTTCCTGTCCTTACATTCGGGGTGTTTTTCTTCAAAAGCAGCCCTGAGTTCAGCCGCATTTTTGCTGTTTAGCAGCACGTCAGCCCTCGGTGAGCCAAGCGGCAGCACCTTTTCTTTATCAACGCCGAAAGCGCTTGCGTAGATATCCCTTACGCCCTCACCGGAGCAGATGACAAAGCTCAGCTTTTTATTAAGAGCGATTTCTCTTTTGCGTATTGCCTCGGGCTGGTCGATATCAAGGCCGAATTTTTTGAAGGCACCCTCGGCGTGCCAGAGCTGGACAACAACCGTTTCCTTGCGGAAATTGAGGTAGCCCAAGGGCATAAAATTATCGTTCATAAAAACATAGCGGCTCGTTGCAAGCAGGTACGCTTTTTTTGTAAAGAAGAAAAGTGCCGATACAATTGAAGCAAAATCCTTGTGAGATATTAAATTGAAGTCAAACTCTCCCCTATCCTCAAGTTCCCTGCGGATTTCGCCGAGGCTGTCGTTAAAGGAAGCGTTGTGGGGTGAAAGCAGAGTAACCCTGTTCTCCTTTACGGAAAACAGGGCACTTGAAATATTAAAGAATAAAGCGAAAAGTCTGTAAAAAAGCTCTTTCATTACTTCGCCCAATCAATAACGGTTTTGCCAAAGCTGCGGTGAATATCCTTATCGAAGGCAGAGTGAATGTCCGAAATTGTTTTTACCTGAACAACGTCGCCGACAAGGTTATCAAGACGGGAAACAAGCCTCGGGAATTTTTCGTAAAGCTCAACGGTCTTTTCAAAATCCTCTCTGCCGCTGCGGGATGAGCCATAAAGCCTCAGACCCTTTTCAAGCACCATACGGGTGTTGATATCGACAAAGTTTTCGCTGACACCCATAAGGGACATAGTACCTTCGGGGTTGATAAGGTCAATCATCTGATTTATTGCGCTGCGTGAGCCTGCACCGCCGACACACTCGAAGCCGTGGTCAATTGCCACACCCTCGGGCACGTGGTCAACGTGGTAGGTTGCCTTTGCAAAAGAGAAATAGGAGAGCTTTTCCTCAACCGTACCGAAAATATAAAGCTCGGTTTCGGGGTAGAGGTAGTGGAAAAGCAGAGCCGTGATATAGCCGACGTTTCCGTCGCCCCAGATGCCGATTTTGTTGCGGCGTGAGTGGGCAATACTGTCAAAACGGCGCATTGCGTGAACGCTGACGCTTACAAGCTCCGAAAAGGAAGCAACGTTCATATTCATATTTTCGGGGAGCTTAACAAGTCTGTCCGGTGTTGCCGTAATTATATCCTGCAAAAAGCCGTCATTGCCGCTTGAACGGAAATAGCTTGAGCGCAGGTAGTTTTCCGCAATTATTTCGTCGGTTTCGGTGGGCACCGTGGGAATGGGCACAACGTAATCGCCGACATTAAAGGTGCCCGTCGGGTCATAGATAACCTGTGCCACACATTCGTGAATGAGTGCCATGGGCAGCTTTGCCTTGAGTGCCGCCTGAGAGCGCATACCCTGGTAGTAGCGCTGGTCTGCCTTACATATCGACAGCTTGTACGGACGAAGCACAACCTCACCTGCGGCAAGGTCAACCTCTTTATAAGTAACGTCGATCATGCGTGGGGAAACCAGCTGATAGACTGCATTAATCATTTTTCTTCTTCTCCTATCAATGACTGAGCAACTTTCATATCGAAGGGATAGGTGATTTTAATATTGAAAACCTCGCCCATAAGCACGTGGACGTGCTCACCCTTGAGCACATACATCTTGCAGGCATCGGTGAGAATGTTCTTTTCATCCTCGGTAAGGGACTCGAAAATTTCCTTGAGGCGCTTTGCCTTGAAGGACTGCGGAGTCTGACCCTGATACATATGGTCACGCACGGGAATTGAGGAAATTGCCTTGCCGTCAATGCTTTCAACGATTGTATCAGCGGCAGGCACCATAGTGTCGCAGGCACCGTACTTTGCCGCACAGTCGATATTCTCATCAATAATTCTGTGCGTGACAAAGGGACGCACGGAATCGTGTGTAACAACGATAGTGTCGTCATCAAGGCCGTGGTTTTCCTCAATATACGCAATTGCGTTCATAATTGTGTCGTTACGGGTTTCGCCGCCGTCGATAACAACAACTCTGTCCGTTTTGCCGAAGTTCTTTTCAACAAGATTCTTTGCGTGCTCAACCCATGATTTGTGGGTGGGAACAATAATTTTTTCAATTCTGGGGTTTACGAAAAACTTTTCAACGGTGTGCATAAGTATGGGCTTTGAGCCAAGCTTCATAAACTGCTTGGGCATATCCGTGTTGCCCATTCTGCTGCCCTTACCGCCGGCGAGAACAATACCGAAAACCATAATACCAATCCTCTTTATAATTACTTTGATTTGACCTTTGAATCGTAAATGTCGCAGACCTCATCCGCCGTGCCGCTTGCAATTACCCTGCCCTTTTCAAGCAGTACAGCCTTTGTGCAAAGGCGGCGCACCTGCGCCGTATTATGTGAAACAAAGAGCACCGTAACGCCCTTGTCAAACATACTCATTATTTTGGCTTCACTCTTTTTTTTGAACTTTGCATCACCAACGGAAAGCACCTCGTCCAGAATAAGCACCTGGGGGTCAACCGCCGTTGCAATCGCAAAGCCGAGGCGGGCACGCATACCCGAGGAATAGTTCTTTACGGGCACGTCGATAAACTCGCCAAGCTCCGCAAAATCAACAATCTGCTGATATCTTTCCTCGATATACTTTCTCGAATAGCCCATTGTTGCGCCGTAGAGATATATATTCTCCGAGCCCGAATAGTTCATATCGAAGCCTGCGCCAAGCTCAAGTAGCGGAGCAATAACGCCGTTGACCTCAACACTGCCCTTCGTGGGCTTGAGCACACCTGCAATAACCTTGAGCAGCGTGCTCTTGCCTGCGCCGTTGAAGCCGAGGATACCAATGCGCTCGCCTTCCTTTACCTCAAACGAAACGTCAGTCAGCGCCCAGAACTCGGTAAAACGGATTTTTCGCTTCAAAAACTTTATTACGTATTCTTTTATATTGTCGATTTTTTCCTTGTTAAGGTTGAACATAACGCTGACATTTTCAACCTTGACCGCTGTTTTAGCCAAACGCCGTCACCTCATATATGAAGAATAAATTTGTCCTGCTTTTTGTAGAAAGCAAGCGAGCCTATGCCGAGCATTACGAGACTGAAAATGCAGGCATACGCAAAATGATTCCAGTTCCACATTTCGCCGAAAAGCACGCAGGAACGGAACATTGAAACGATTGAGTAAAGGGGGTTTGCCATAAGCGCCATCTGCACCCACTTGTTTGCGCCGAGTGCATCCACCGTGTAGAAAATAGGTGTTGCGTAGAAAATGAGCATACAGAAAACGTCGTAGAGATATTCTATATCCTTAAAGAATACGCTGAGTGTTGAAAGAATAAGACCGACACCCGTGCAAAGCACAAGCAGAATTATAATCGGCACGATAGCCAGCAGAATATACGGCGTGATAACAAGCTCGACATCCGTAAAGAGCATATAATACAGCACCATTGCAACGAGAACGAGAAGCGAAATGACGAAGGTTACGAAGTTTGAAAGCACGTTTGAAACGGGATAAATGTACTTTGGCACGTAAACCTTTTTGATTACGCTGGCACTAAGCCTTATCGAACGCATTGCACGCTTTGTGGACTGTGTGTAAAACTCATACAGCAGTCGGCCGCAAAGCAGATAAATCGGGTAACAGACTATCCCCTCGTTGCTCTTGCCGAAAATGCCGCCGAAAACGACAACAAGCACGAGCGTTGTCATAAGCGGCTGAAGGAAGGTCCAGAATATACCCAACACCGAGTTGCGGTACTGAAGCTTGACGTTTTTGCGGACAATTTCATACAGCAGGAAACGGTATTTCCAGAAATTTTTGAAAAAGCCCGTTATTTTATTTTTTTTGCTTGCAGTGTTCATGCAGCAATCTCCTGTTTCTTTTTCAGTATATTATGTTATTTATTAAACCATTTTATAAAATATTTGAACATTGAAGAAATCTGAACAAGCATAAGCTTGAAATTCTTCTTGCTTTCTCTGCCCCACACGTGGTAAACCACGGCCTCGGGGTAGAAAACAGCCTTTGCGTATTTGCGCACGGTGCGTGTGATGTCGCAATCCTCAAAATACATAAAATAGCGCTTGTCAAAGCCGCCGATTTTCTTGAACAAATCCGTGCGGAACATCATAAAGCAACCCGTTGCGTTTTCGATTTCGCAGGGCACGGACAAATCCTCATCAAGCATTGCGTATTCACGAAGCTCGGGTGACGGATTAGCTTCATCCCTCATACGGCTGGCAATGAGATATTTTATTTTCGGGTTGCGCTTGCCTAAAATCTGGCTTCTTCCGTCGGGGAAGCAGATTTTCGGAGAAAGCAGACCGATTTCGGGGTGCTCCTCCATATACTCAACCATTTTTGCAATAACATCCCCGTTAATGCTTATATCGGGGTTGATAACGCAGTGATACTTTGACTCAATAAGTGACAGCACCTCGTTGTGTCCGCTGCCGAAGCCCTTGTTTGTGCCGGGCTCAATAACCTTTACCGCACCGTAGGTTTTCTTTATGTGGTCGGGCGTGCCGTCCGTTGAAAGGTTGTCAACCGTGTAAAGAGTAAAATCCACACCCTTGGTGTGCTCAAGCAGGGTTGAAACCGTCTCGTCTATGCTGCTCATATTGTTGTGCGTAACAATACAGCCCGTTACTTTAACGTTAATTTATACCATTCCTTTCGGATTATCGGTGAGAAAATATCAATATATTCTTAGTTATGTTAATGCGCCATTTGATTTTCTGAGCAAGGCTTGTCCGTCCGCCCGTCATACTGCCCTCGTTACGCCGCCAAAGGATAAGCGGTTCGTCAAGAAGCACGGTTTTAACCGTTTTTTCGCAGACGAGACCAAGCCACTGGTCGTGCATCGGGATATCCTTCGGGAACGGCAAGGCGGCAGTAAACGCCTGCCTTGTGAGAGCCATACACGAGCCCGTGTAGCAGTTTTTAAGTATGTTGCGGATTATTCCCTTTCCTGCGTTTCTTGTGCCGAAAAGGGTCTGCCCCGTTTTATTGAGGTCGGCATCGGTCAGGTATGCGTTGTGAAGCACACAGCCCGCACCCGAATTTATCTGTGCCATAACCTTTTCAACCTTGTCGGGCAGCCACACGTCGTCCTGGTCGCACAGAAAGGCAACATCACCCGTGCAGACACCGAAAAGGAATTCCTTGTTGGCATCAACACCCTTTTGCGGGCCCTTGACGTACTTAACCCGTTTGTCTGACAGAAAAGGCTCAACGGCGGCAAGGGTGTTGCCGTTGGGGCTGTCATCCGAAATTATCAGCTCGTCATCCTCTCCAAGCTGGGGAAGAATTGAAGAAATCTGCTCCGATATGTACTTTTCGCCGTTGTATGCGGCAAGAAGAACAGAGATTTTCATTGGATTTACAGCCTTTCCGTCGCCCTAAGGGCATAGTGACACAAATAACATAACGTAGTTTAACATATAATTATTAATAAAGTATTAACAAAAAGCAGGAGCGACGCCCTCGTCGCTCCGTTTTGAAATATTATATTAATCTTACAGTAAGCTGTAGGGGCAATTCACGAATTGCCCGCCGTAAAAGCGATATGCCGGTAATTTTCGGGCGATTCGTGAATCGCCCCTACACAATCACTTCACCTTATCGAGCAAATCATCTTTATTATTCGCAGTCGTCCCCTCCATTACCTCATTCAACAATCGGTTCAGCGTTTCGCCTATTTTTTTGCCCTTGATGCCTATTGCAGACAAATCCGAGCCGCTGACTGCGAGAGTGGCAAGAGAATAACATTCATTATTATCAATTATTCTGCTTATTTCGGAAAGTATTTCTTTTTCCGCTTCGGGTGTTATTTCTCCGTCTGCCCTTTTAAAACGGACAAGCCTTTCGGCGTTTTCCTTGCCGAAAGCATTGAGCAGACGCTTCACGGCAGGCGAAGTGTTTTCGATAGCCTTATTTTTATTTTCAACAAGCGAAACGACGGTGTTCGTAACGCTGTTGCTGTAGCGCAGGCGCCCAAGTACCGCCCTTGCATTTTCCGAAGTAAGATTTCCGAGAAGAAGCGCAAGCCTTATTTCGGTTTCCTTATCGGCAAGCGATATTTTTTCTGCCGTTTCACGGGTGATTTCAGCCTCGGGGATAAAGACGGAGAAAACCTCACGGTAGCCGTAAAGTATGTCCTCACATTTGCCCAGAAGCAGTTTATCTGTTTCAGCTCTTATGCGCTCAACCGCAATATTTTTAAGCAGGCTTTTCTGCTCTCTGACCGCTCTTGCCGTGCTCTCTTCAAGCTCAAAGCCGAGTGTTGCGGCAAAGCGCAGGGCACGCATAATACGAAGTGCATCCTCATCAAAACGCTTTTGTGCACAGCCCACACAGCGTATGATTTTTTTCTGCAAATCCTCTTTTCCGCCGTACAAATCCGTAACCAATCCGTTTTTATCCGCCGCCATTGCGTTAACCGTAAAATCCCTGCGGCAAAGGTCATCGGCAAGGGTGCGGGTAAAGCTGACCTGACTGGGGCGGCGGTTGTCCAGGTATTCGCCGTCAATGCGGAAGGTTGTAATTTCAACGGGGCTGTCGGCAATTACCGTCACCGTGCCGTGCTTTATGCCGGTGGGAATTGTGCGAAAGCTCTTGAAAACCTCCAGCGTTTCTTCGGGCAGAGCCGAGGTGCACACGTCCCAGTCGTACGGCTTTCTGCCCAGCAGAGAGTCACGCACACAGCCGCCTACGGCATACGCCTCAAAGCCGCTCTCTTCAAGCAGCGACATTACGGATATTATGTTTTGGGGAATAATTATTCTCATAACTTTCCTTCCCAATTACAGTTTGCCGATGACAAACTGTTAATGAAAAATGAATAATGAAGTCGCTTACGCTGATGAATAATGAATAATAAAGGAAGGGCTGTGCCCTTGCCCATATTATATAATTCGGGTGTGGGTGTCCCACCCACAATTATTCATTATTCAATATTCATCATTCATTATTCATTTGTAACAATTCATTATTGCACTAAACTGTAAATTATACTTCTCTATCTTAACAAAACAAACCGCATTTGCATAAACTGATACAGAATACTTTTTGGAGGTATCCTTTATGCCAAGCGTATATTTAAGCCCGTCTACACAGCAGAGCAATCTCTACGTCATAGGCGGCACGGAAGAATACTATATGAATCTCGTTGCCGATGCAATGGAGCCGTACCTTGAGGCAAGCGGAATTTCCTTTGGCAGAAACACGCCCGATATGACTGCCGCAAGCTCAATCCGCCAGGGCAATGCAGGCGGCTACGACCTCTACCTTGCAATCCATTCCAACGCTTCGCCCGAGGGAATGTACGGCGAGCTTATGGGTACAGACGTATTTTACTACCCCACAAGCCGCAACGGCAAGCGTTTTGCCGAAATAATTGCGGAAAATTTCAGAAGCATTTACCCCTACCCCGAGCTCGTTGACATTCGGGCAACAACCGCACTGGGTGAGGTGC
Organism: Clostridia bacterium; assembly: GCA_017521365.1. Taxonomy (GTDB): domain Bacteria; phylum Bacillota; class Clostridia; order Oscillospirales; family Acutalibacteraceae; genus UBA8612. The sequence goes on along the minus strand of JAFXCT010000102.1, from coordinate 15,851 downwards.
GTCAGCCGACTATGCCGAGCGTGCTCGTTGAGGTTGCCTACCACGACAACGAGGAGGATGCCGACTGGATTGTTGACAACATAGACCCTATAGCCCGTGAGCTTGCACGAAGCGTTGCGGAGTATTTCGGCGTACCCTTTGTCGAGCCCGTAGGAAACGAGGTCGGCGTTGTAAACATCACAAGCGGCTCGCTGAACATCCGCTCTGCCCCGAGCGTTACCGCTCCGATAATTGCCCGTGCAGGCGCAGGAGAAAGGCTGCTTATAATCGGCGAGGACGGCGACTGGTACAGGGTAAACTACGGCAACAGAACGGGCTTTGCCAACAAGAGGTACGTTGTGAAATATTAATAATTATATCCTAATGTTTCGTATTTATATACGTTTCCGTAATCGTCATAATATGCACGGACATAACGCAGAATAACAAAGGACTGTGTCCTGCCGCTTACGCTTCTGTTTGCCGGCAGGCGCAGACAGCTCTGCATCACAAAAATTATCTCTCCGTCATCACCTACAAAGGTTTCGCCTCTTGCCTCTTCAAGCTCGGGCAGAGTGTAATCCGCAACAAACTGCGTGCCGAGCTCGCTGTTTTCACAGCAGACCAGCATTAAATCGTTGTGCAAAAGCCACCTTGCTGCGGCGTTGCGCAGGTTCTCATAGGTTTTCAGGCTGTCAATCAAGGCTTACCGCCCTCCGAAAATGAATAGTTCGTTTGTCCGTCTTGCATAAATTTGTTTAAAACCTCTTATTAAAATAGCACATATAGCCGAAATTTGCAATAAAAGTGACGGAAAACAAAATTAAACTTGCAAAAATGCCGTTAATATAGTATCATTGGCAGTAATAGTTTAAAAAGAAAGTAATAATTACAGGTGATTAAATGTCTTTATACAGCGGCCTCTCGGCAGAACAGCTGAGAGTTGAATTTGATGAAGTAAAGCAGCAATATGACGAGTTCAAGGCAAGAGGTCTTGACCTGAATATGGCCCGCGGTAAGCCCAGCCCTGCTCAGCTTGATATGTCACTCGACATCTTCGACAGCGTAAACGCCCTCAACGGCTACAAGGCTCAGGACGGCACGGACTGCCGTAACTACGGCAACCTTACAGGTCTTGACGAGTGCAAAACGATATTTGCTCAGGCACTCGGCGTGCAGAACGACAACATTATCGTCTGCGGCAACTCCAGCCTTAATATAATGTTCGACTACATTTCACAGTGTATGGTCAAGGGCGCAGGTGCCGAGCCGTGGATGACACAGGGCAAAATCAAATTCGCCTGCCCCGTTCCCGGCTATGACAGACACTTCTCCATTCTCGAATACTTCGGTATCGAAATGGTAAACGTTCCGATGCTTGAAACGGGTCCCGATATGGATGTGCTTGAAGAGCTTGTCAAGGACAGCTCCGTCAAGGGTATGTTCTGCGTTCCCAAGTACTCCAACCCTCAGGGCTACACCTTCTCCGACGAAACCGTGCGCCGCATTGCGGCACTTAAGCCTGCCGCACCCGATTTCAGAATCATCTGGGACAACGCTTATTTCGTTCACGATATTTCATCCGAGGGCGATTCCCTGCTCAACATTTTCCCCGAGGCAGAAAAGAACGGCACGGAGGATATGATAATCGAAGTTGCTTCAACCTCCAAAATCAGCTTCCCCGGCGCAGGTGTTGCCGTGCTTTCCGCTTCGGAAAACAACATCCGTATGATAAAGCAGCGTATGAACGCCCAGATTATCGGCCACGATAAAATCAACCAGCTCCGCCACGCAAGAGTCCTCAGGGATGCAAACGGTATGAGAGAGTATATGAAGCGCCACGCCGCTATCCTCAAGCCCAAGTTTGACATTGTCCTCAAAACACTTGACCGTGACCTTATGGGCCTCGGCATTGCGGAATGGACTCACCCCAACGGCGGCTACTTCGTAAGCCTCGACGTTATGCACGGCTGTGCAAAGAGAGTTGTTGAGCTGTGCCGCCTTGCAGGCGTAGTGCTCACAAACGCAGGTGCAACCTTTCCCTACGGCCTTGACCCCAACGATACGAATATCCGTATCGCCCCCTCCTACCCCTCTCTTGACGAGCTGAGAGATGCTATGCAGCTTGTATGCATTGCCGTCAAGCTCGCCGCCCTCGAAAAGCTCATTGAAGATGCAGAATAATAAGCATTATATATGTGACACAAGCAAAAGCCTGTGTCACATTTTTTTGCGGTTGGAATATAAACAAAAAGAAAAAACAACCGCAGCCGGTACAAAGCTGCGGTTGTTTTCTGCTTTTAGTCCCTAGGGGGCGGGACATAATAAAAGGGAAATATAGAAAGGCATTGTTTGTCTTGTCTTTGCTCATAATAGCTTGAAAAAGTAACAGACACGTAAACCCAAAGTAATAGTAAAGTAAACTCCTTGTTGCATTTTTGTTACAATAGTGTTAATATAGTCGTAGTCGGTAACATTTTGTTTACAATTTCCAAGAGGGGGAATTACGGTATGGCAGTAATACTTGTTGTTGAGGACAATAAGAACACACAGCTCCTTACACAGGCCCGTCTTAAGCCTTTTTACGATGTCGTCTGTGCGGAGGACGGCTTTGATGCGCTGGACATCATTTACTCACGACACATTGACCTTATAGTCAGCGACATAATGATGCCGAATATGGACGGCCTTGAGCTGCTCACCCGAGTCAGAAGCGAGGGCTTCAATATGCCCGTGCTGCTTCTCACCGCAAAGCAGGCCTTTCAGGACAAGCGTGAGGCGTACAGCCTCGGTGCTGACGATTACGTAACAAAGCCCGTTGATTACGACGAGCTTCTGCTGAGAATAAGCGCACTTCTTCGCCGTGCCAAAATCGCAACGGAAAGGCAGATAAGAATAGGCAAGCTGTGTATTGACGAGGCAGAGCACATCGTCACCTATGACGGTGAGCAAATCGTGCTTTCGCGCAAGGAATTTGACCTGCTCTACAAATTCCTTTCATATCCGGGTAAGATTTTTACAAAAAAGCAGCTTCTGGACGAGGTGTGGGGGCTTGACTCCGAATGTACCGAGGACACCATAAAGACCCACATCAACCGCCTGCGAAACAAGCTTGAGAACTGCTGTGAGGTAAAAATAGTAACAATAAAGGGCTTCGGCTACAAAATGGAAGTTTCCGAGGAAAATAAAAAATGAAGCTGAGCAAAAACAAACAACCGATACTTATCACGTCCGAAATCAAGGACATCCGCCTGAGCGGCAGTCTGCTCAAGTGGTTCCTTCTTCAGACGCTTATACTCATAGGCCTCGGTGTTTTTACAATGCTTACCGTTGAACCGCTCAAATACATCACCAGTCAAGAAGCAATTGATTGGGTGCAGTTCGCCGCAGTCATTGCTGTATGGATTTTTGTTTTCGGCGTTTTTGAAATTCTCCAGTACCGCCTTGTAAAAAAGCACCTTGAAAAAATTTCCGATATGATAGAGCACCTTGCAAGCGGCAACTACGGTGCAAAAATCGAAATCACACGGTTTGATGTTTTCAAAAACCTTGCCAAGGACCTTAACCTTCTCAGCGAGGACTTGAAGCAGGTGCAGATGTTCCGTGACGACTTTGTCAACAGCTACTCCCACGAGTTCAAAACACCCATATCCTCTATCAACGGCTTTGCCCAGCTTCTGTTAACAGACGAATGCCTTGACGAAGCAACGAGGAAAAAATACCTTAAAATTATTGCCGATGAATCTGACCGACTGACGGGTCTTGCAAGCAACACAATTCTTCTTACCCGACTTGACACGCAGAAAATTATCACCGATAAAAAGCCCTATTCTCTTGACGAACAGCTTCGCCGCTGCGTAATAATGTTTTCCAACGACTGGATGGCAAAGAATATCGAGGTTTCGGGCGACGGAATAAACGAAATAACGTACTTCGGCAACGAAGACCTTATGCAGCATATCTGGATTAACCTGATACACAACGCAATAAAGTTCACACCCGAAAACGGTAAAATATCCGTTTGCTCAAAGGTTGAAAACAACAAAATTTACGTTTCAATATCCGACACCGGAATCGGTATGGAGCCCGAAAACGCAAAGCGCATTTTCGACAAGTACTACACCGAAAACCGAAACAGCACCTCAAAGGGTCTGGGACTCGGGCTTTCCATTGCTAACAAAATCGTAAAGCTTTGCGGCGGCAGAATAGCCGTTGAAAGCAAACCCGGCGAAGGCTCAACCTTTACGGTAGAGCTGCCCGAATATTAAAATGCTACAATAATTTAATAATCTTACAGCCCGTAAACAGTTGATGTTGCGGGCTTTTTTTGATAAAATGTAAAAAAATTGAATTTTTTTTGAAATCCGTGCAATAAAACGTCCGCAAAATGCATTACCTATATGACAGGAGGAAAACGGTATGATTTTTACACTCGTACTTCCCGGTATCACGGCAATAGATTCAGCCGACACCGACACGCTCATCAGCCGCATAGCTGACGGCGACAAGCAAGCGCTCGCCAAGCTTTACGACACAACACGTTCAGCGGTTTACGGCTTCTCACTGTCAATCACGAAGAACGAAGCGGACGCAGAGGACGTGCTCCAGGAAACCTACATCAAGGTGTGGAACAATGCAGCTGCCTACACCTCCAAGGGCAATCCGATGTCGTGGATTCTGACCGTTACAAAAAATCTTTCGCTGATGAAGCTACGTGAGCATAAGCGCACGGATGACCTTGCCGAAGACGAATGGGCAAAGCTTTCCCGCGAGGATTCAACGGTAAACGAAGACGAAAGACAGCTTCTGCACGAGGTGCTTTCAATCCTCGGCGATGAAGAAAGGCAGATTGTAATGCTTCACGCAGTTGCAGGAATCAAGCACCGTGAGATTGCACAGCTTACCGAAATACCGCTTTCCACCGTTCTTTCAAAATACAACCGAGCACTCAAAAAGCTCAGAAACCACTTGGAAGGAGCTGACACACAATGACTAATAAAGAAGCTGAAAGCAGAATTAAAAAGGCTGTTGAAGCCTGCACACCCGACGTCCTTGACCGTGTCATATCCCGATGTACAGATAAGAAAGGAGAATTAATAACTATGACCAAGAAGAACAATAATAATTTCGTCCGCAAATTCGCCGCCGTTGCCGCCGCCCTCATCGTACTTGTCGGCGCAGGTGTATTCGGCTACAACTACCGCACGGCATCCAACGCCGTTGCAAGTATCGTTTCAATCGACGTTAACCCCGGCATAGAAATGACCCTTAACAAAAACGCAAAGGTTCTCGAAGCCAAGGCGCTCAACGCTGACGCTGAAAAGGTTCTTGAAGGTCTTGAGCTCAAGGGCACTCAGGCAAACACCGCAACAAGCGCAATCATCGGCTCATTGCTCAAGAACGGCTATATTGACGAGCTTGCCAACTCCATTCTCATCTCCGTTGAGGACAATGACGATGCACGCGGCGAAAAGCTCCAAAACGAGCTGACTGCTCAGGTTACAGCAACGCTTGAAGAATCCGCAGCCTCCGCCGCAATCCTTGCACAGCACACAGACGGCAAGGACAAAAATGCCGCCGAGGAATACAGTATCTCCGCAGGCAAGGCAGCTCTTATCGAAAAAATAATCGACGCCAACCCGACCTATAACAAGGAGGAGCTTGCAAAGCTCAGCGTAAACGAGCTCAACCTCATCATCTCCAACCCCAAAAACGAGGTCAAGGAGGTTGCAACCTCCGGCCAGGCAAGTGACAAGCAGTATATCGGCGCTGACAAGGCAAAGGCAGCCGCACTCAATCACGTCAGCCTCAAGGAAGCAGACGTATTCGACGTAGAGATTGACTTTGATTACGAGTTCGGCAAAATGATTTACGAGGTCAGCTTTGACACAAAGAACAGAGAATACGAAATCCACGTTGACGCACTCACGGGCAAAATCGTAACGGCACACTCCGAATACGACAGAAACAACCCCGAAGCCACAACAGCCGCTCCTGCAAATGAAAGCAAGGATATCGGCAAGGACAAGGCAAAGGAAATCGCCCTCAACAAGGCAGGTGTCAAGGAAGCCAACGTAACCGGTCTTCGCGTAACAAGCGACTATGACGACGGCAGACTTGAATACAACGTTGAATTCGTACACGAAAAGAAAAAGTACGAATACGAAATCAACGCCGCAAACGGCAACATCACGGATTACGATATAGATTACCACAGCGCACTTGACGAAATCGAAGACAAGTACGACGACAAATACGACGACGATGATGACGATTACGTTCCCCCTGCAGCCGTTCCCGATGACAACGGTGTAAACGTCGGCAAGAAAATCACAGCCGAAGAAGCAAAGCAGCTTGCCCTGAACAAGGCAGGTGTCAAGGAAAGCGACGTAAAGAAGCTGAGAGTTGAAAAGGACTACGACGACGGCAGAACGGAATACAGCGTTGAATTCACATACAACGGCAACGAATATGAATACGAAATCAACGGTGATACAGGCACGATAATCGATTTTGATGTCGAAAAAGCAGAACGTTTCGATTAACCGCACACACAACAAACAAGGCTGACCCGAGGGTCAGCCTTTTAAATTAGAGGTTGTCGGGCTGACTAATTAGGAATTCCTAATTCCTAATTCATAATTTTTGTCTGTCAACAGACAGACAAGCTGTAAGTTACACAAATATCGGCTGAAGCTGCTTGCTTTCCAATGCGGAAAGGATTGCGCTCTGCGTCTGCGAAAAATCCGCCACGACGGAGCGTGGCTTGTTCACGCAGTCGTCCTGCTTCATCGGCACAAAATAAATATTCTTATAGTTGAGCAGCGCACCTATATTGCGTGCAGAGTTGCCCAGCGCATCGTTTGTAGAAACGGCAAGCACAAGCGGACGGGAGTTGCGCAGGTGAGATTTGCACGCCATCGTCACAGCCGTATCGGTTATGCCGTTGGCGAGCTTTGCAAGCGTGTTGCCCGTGCAGGGCTCGACGAGCAGCACGTCAAACATTTTTTTCGGGCCGACGGGCTCGGCAGAGGAAATCGTGTGTATAATTTTTTCGTCGCAGATGCTTTCAAGCTCTTTTCTGAAATGCTCTGCCGTGCCGAAGCGAGTGTCGGTTGAATATGCGTTTTCGGACATAATCGGCGTTACCGAGGCACCTGCTTTAACCAAAAGACGCATTTGCTCAAGTGCCTTGCTGAACGTGCAAAACGAGCCGCAAAGAGCAAAGCCTACGGATAAGTCTTTCATATTTCCACCGCCCCGAGAATTGTTTTTGCTATTGCCTCGCCTGCGCTTTGCGGAGATATTCTGCCCGGCAGACCGGGCACACGCAGTACCCTTATGCCGTGCTTTTCTGCCGCCTCAAAGTCCACACCGTATGGTGCGGAGGCAACCTCTATGATAAGACAGGCTTTATTGAGATTTTTTATGAAATCCTCTTCTAAAACCCGTGTCGGCACCGTATTAATCACTATATCAAACTCTTTTGCTTTTTCTGCAAGAGTGTAAAGTTCAGTCGCTTTACACATATCAGAAACCGCCTGTGCTCTTGCGCTTTCGCTGCGTGCGGCAACGGTTACCTCCGCACCCAGGGCGGCAAGCCTGCGGGCAATGGCCGAACCTGCCTTGCCATAGCCGATTACGGCGATTTTGGAGCCGTGAATATTCTTGTCTGTGTTGCCCGTTATTTCAAAAATAACACCCTCTGCGGTGGATATTGAATTGAGAATTGTCAGCGCCTCGTTTTCGTAGTAATCGTAAAGCAATACACCTTTACATTTGAGCGCTTCTGAAAATTCCGCATCAGGCATACCGGCAAAAACCGTCTGTCCCTTAAGGGCGGCTCTGACCACCCTTGAAAGTGTTACGGGAGCAAGACTCAGCGGTGAATTGACCCAAACCGAATCACGGCTGACGGGTAAAGGCAGAACTATATAATCAGCCTTGGCAACAACCGCTTCAAATTCGGGGCTGTCGTCGGCAAAGGTTACGCCGTGCCCCCTGTCGGCCACGTACTGCGCCGCATACTGTCTGCGCTTGTCGCCTCCGATAAAAACAAAATTTTTCATTTTTTCTTCCTCCGTGTCGAAAAAAATAAACCAAAACAAATTGCTCTGTTACATATTATGTGGTATAATAATTAGTTGTGATGAACAATTAGCTTCGGGGAGGTCTTTTTTTGAAAACTATTGATGAGCTTTTAAAGCAGATTAAGAGAATACATTTCATCGGCATAGGCGGCAGCGGTATGTGTCCGCTGGCTGAAATTATGCACGCCGAGGGCTACGAGGTAACGGGCTCCGACGTTAACGAAAGCGAGCCGCTTTCCAGAATAAGAAAGCTCGGCATACCGGTAAGTATGCCGCAGAAGGCAGAGAATATCGAGGGCGCTGAAATGATTGTTTACACCGCCGCACTTCTGCCCGACAACCCTGAGCTTGTTGCCGCAAAGGCATCCGGAATTCCGACCTACGAGCGCTCAAAGCTTTTCGGCGCAATTACGAGAATTTACGACAACGCCGTGTGCATAAGCGGCACCCACGGCAAGACCACAGTCACCTCAATGCTCACGCAGATTATGATAGAGGCAGGTGCAGACCCGAGCGCCGTCATCGGCGGCAGACTTCCCCTCATCCAGTCCAACGGCAGAGTCGGCAAAACGCAGAATCTTGTCTGCGAGGCGTGTGAATTCGTTGACACCTTCCTTGACCTCTCGCCCGACGTTGCGGTTATACTCAACATTGACGAGGACCATATGGACTATTTCAAGACGATGGATAACCTCATCGCCTCGTTCAGAAAATTCTGCAACCTCACCACCCGAACGCTTGTCATAAACAAATCCGACCCCGAGGTATTAAAGGCTGTTGAAGGCATTTCAGACAAACGCATCGTCACCTTCGGCAACACTCCCGACTGCGATTTCTACCCCGAAAACGTTTCGTTTGAGTGCGGCTACGCACGTTTCGACGTCTGCTCGGGCGGCAAGAAGCTGACAGAGGTTTCGCTTTCAATCCCCGGTGAGCACAACGTGCTCAACACGCTTGCGGCAATTGCGGCGGCGTGGGTAAGCGGAATTGATGTTGCCGAGTGCAAGGCACCTGTTGAGCATTTCGGCGGTGCAGGCAGACGCTTTGAAAAATTAGGTGTTTACGGCGGCGTTACCGTAATTGACGATTACGCTCACCACCCTGCCGAGCTTGAGGTAACGCTCAACGCCGCAAAGGAAATGGGCTTCAACCGTGTGTGGGCGGTTTTCCAGCCCTTCACCTACACCAGAACATATAACCTTATGGACGATTTTGCCCGTGTGCTGAAAATTGCGGACAGAGTCGTTATGACCGAAATTATGGGCTCACGTGAGGTTAACACGCTGGGCGTATATACAAGCCAGCTTGCCGAAAAAATTCCCGGCAGCGTGTGGTTCAACACCTTTGACGAGGTTGCACGTTACGTCGTTGATAACGCCGAAAGCGGCGACCTTGTGCTGACACTCGGCTGCGGCGATATATACAAGGCGGCAAAGATAATGAAGGATATGTGGGAAAGCGAGGGCTGAAAATGAGAATAGTTACGCAGACCGATGCTTTAAGCCAGCGCTTCGGCGACCAAAAGGCGGTTGAAATAATCTGCAAAAGCGGCTTTAGCGGCATTGACTTTTCTATGTTTACCCTTAACGACGAAAAATGTGCTCTTGCCGAGGACAACTGGAGGGACTACCTCAAGCCAATCAAGGAAACGGCGGACAGGTATTCCGTGCCCTTCACGCAGTCGCACAATCCCTTCCCCACCGCAAAAAAGGACGACGAGGCGTACAATAAATTTATGCTTGAGCGCACAAAGCGTGCTTTTGAGGCTTCGGCATATCTGGGCGTTGAAATCATGGTTGTTCACCCCGTAACCTATGACCCCGAGGGCACGGACTTTGAGGTGAATTACAAGCTGTATCAGCAGCTCAAGCCCTTTGCGGAAGAAACGGGCGTAAAAATTGCGCTTGAAAACATGTGGAGAGGCCGTGAGCGCAAAATCACGGATATATTCAATAAAGACGAAACGAATTTTGTGCCTGCCGCCTGCGGTACGGGCAAGGATTTCAGGCAGCTGCTCGATATGCTCGACTCTCCTCTTTTCGTCGCCTGCCTTGATATAGGCCACTGCGGTATGGTCGGCGAGGACCCTGCGGAAATGATACGCACAATCGGCGGCAAGTACCTCAAGGCACTTCACGTGCACGACAACGACAACCTGCGTGACGCTCACATTTTCCCGTTCAACGGCACGGTTAACTGGAAAAAGGTGACGAAGGCACTTGCGGAAATCGGCTACACGGGCAACATCACATTTGAGGCGGACAACACGCTCAAAAAACAGCCCGACGCACTTCTGCCGATATCCGAAAGATATCTTTACGAAATCGGCGTTGCGCTTGTCGATATGATAAACTCAAATAAATAAGGCAAATATTGAAAGGACATATAAAAATTGATTCAGGCAATTAACGTAACACTACAGTACGGCGGCAGAACCCTTTTTCAGGGCGCAGACCTGACCTTTACAAGGGGCAACTGCTACGGCATTATCGGCGCCAACGGCGCAGGCAAATCCACCTTCCTTAAAATTCTCTCGGGCGAAATTGAGCCCAACAAGGGTGAGGTTGTAATCACCCCCGGCGAAAGGCTTTCCATTCTCCGTCAGGACCATTTCGCCTTTGACGAGTGCGACGTTATACGCACCGTGCTGCTCGGCAACCCGAAGCTGTGCGAAATAATTGACGAAAAGGAAGCCCTTTACTCCAAGGAAGAATTCACCGAAGAGGACGGAATGAGAATAAGCGAGCTTGAAGAGGTCTTTGCCGAAATGGACGGCTGGAGCGCAGAGAGTGACGCGGAAATCCTGCTCAACGGTCTGGGCGTTACAAACGAATACCACTACGAGCTGATGAAAAATCTGCCCAACGATATCAAGGTCAAGGTGCTTCTTGCGCAGGCTCTTTTCGGCCAGCCCGATATTCTGCTTATGGACGAGCCCACCAACCACCTCGACGTTGAGGCAATACATTGGCTTGAGGAATTCCTCATTGACCTGCACAGCACGGTCATAGTCGTATCGCACGACAGACACTTCCTCAACAAGGTCTGTACGCACACGGTTGATATCGACTTCGGCAAGATTACAATGAGCGTAGGTAACTACGATTTCTGGTACGAATACACACAGATGGCTCAACGCCAGCTTCGTGAGCAGAACAAGAAAGCAGAAGCCAAAATCAAGGAGCTGCAGGACTTTATTGCACGCTTCAGCGCAAACGCCTCCAAATCCAAGCAGGCAACAAGCCGCAAAAAGCTGCTTGACAATATCAACGTTGAGGAAATTCCCGTTTCCTCACGCCGCTTCCCGTTTATTTCCTTCAAGCCTGACAGAGAGGTCGGCAACGAGCTGCTGACTGTCAGCAACATCAGCAAGACTATTGACGGCAAAAAGGTGCTCGACAACGTTTCATTCACCATTCTTCCCCGTGAGAAGGTTGCTCTCATCGGCACGGACACGGTTGCAAAAACAACCCTGCTCAAAATTCTTGCTGAGGAAATCGAGCCGGACGAAGGCACAATCAAGTGGGGTGTCACAACCTCACGCTCCTACTTTCCCAGCGACAACAGCGAATTTTTCGACGGCGTTGAGGACAGCCTTTGCGACTGGATTCGCCGCTACTCCGACCTTGTTTTTGAAACAGATGTCAGAGGCTGGCTTGGCAGAATGATGTTCTCGGGCGAAGAGGCAATGAAGAAGGCCAAGGTGCTTTCGGGCGGTGAGAGAGTGCGCTGTATGCTGTGCAAAATGATGCTCAGCGGAGCTAACGTGCTTATGCTTGACGAGCCCACAAACCACCTCGACCTTGAATCAATCGCTTCACTCAACGAGGGTCTTATCAAATTTCCCGAAAGCGTTATCTTCACCTCGCACGACCACCAGTTTATCCAGACCGTTGCCGACAGACTTATCGACGTCACCCCGGGCAGCTTCTACGATAAAAAGATAACGTATGATGAGTATCTTGAAGAGCGTGCGGCGGCTGCCTCAGTGAAATAAATCCTTGCGGATTTGTGAAATATCCAAAAGGATGTGAAATATTGCTCCGCAATGTGAAATACGCTGCGGCGTGTGAAGGATTTATTTCATATCGGGTTTGAATTTTAATTCAGACATATCGACAAAACACTAATGAAAAATGAATAACGAAGCCGCTTGTGCTGATGAATAATGAATAATTAACGGAGGGCTTCGCCCTCACCCATTATATATTCGGGTGCGGGTGTCCCGCCCACAATTATTCATTATTCAATATTCATCATTCATTATTCATTAAAAAAGCTAAAGCCAACCGTTTTATTTCGCGGTTGGCTTTTACTTTATTATTTTGCATATCATCATTTCATTTTAATATATTTCTTGTCTGTTTCCTCAACATATTTCATAACGCTACATATACTGCAATTATCTTTTTCAAAATAGAAAAACGATATATCGGACATATCCACCATTTTTTCATATACACTCCTTGCTGAAGTACCGCAAACCATGCGGCAACGAGCTTTAACACCGAAATGCGATTTAGCAAGGACACGCACTGTGCGTGCAATAGATTTGGAAGAAGCATAGCTATATGGCAAAAGAAAAACGATATTTTTATGTTCCTCCATCAATTCATATATGTACGGTATAAATCTGCTGCCGATATATGTATTGGCTTCTTTATCGTAGCTTTCATCCACAAAAAAGCTGACAACAAAACTTTCTTCCATATTTAACACCTCAAACAATAATTGTGTCCTACTGATAGGACATTATTTCACAAAATACAGTATACACTATTTTTGTCCTAAATCAAGACATATGGTGTGTTTTTATGAAAAGAATTATTGATAATGAGCAATTGAATATTACAGGAGAAAGAATCAAGCAGGCACGTATCAAAGCAAATATGAGCCAACAGCAGCTTTCAAACAAACTTGAATTGTCGGCAGTTTATACGTGCAGAGGTTCTATATCACGAATTGAAAACGGTCACCGTGCCGTAACAGATATTGAGCTTGATGCTATTTCAAAAGTGCTTAATGTTTCGCTGGATTTCCTGTTCGGCAGAGAATAGGTTTTACTGATATATCAGTTAGGGAAAACAAAGAGGGTACGGCGTCCTCGACGTCCCAATATTATTTCATAACCGTACAACGGGAGGAGCAGAGCCCCTCCCCTACATTTTTATCAATAAGATTGATAACCAAATTTATTATCACGTTGATTTTCAATGCCGTCAGATAACAGATAGTATTTAACAGATAATAATTTTAATAATACGACAAAAAGAGCAAGGAGCGACCTCTGGTCGTCCGTGTTGCCGATATATCAAGATAAAATTATAACGTAGGGAAGGGTCTTGACCCTTCCGCAAGGTTTGATGCAACTTAACGGAACGGTCAAGACCGTTCCCTACATTACGCTCTCAATGAAAGAGATATAACAACACGGACGAGCAAAGCTCGCCCCTACACAAACAACGAAAAAAGAGCAAGCCCGTATGAGCTTGCTCTTTTAATTTGCATTGAAATGAACTTACTTGAGCTCGACCTTTGCGCCAACCTCTTCAAGCTTAGCCTTTGCAGCCTCAGCATCGTCCTTGGACATTGCTTCCTTGAGGGTCTTGGGTGCGCCGTCAACAAGAGCCTTAGCCTCTGCAAGGCCGAGACCTGTGATCTCACGAACAACCTTGATAACCTTGATCTTCTCTGCGCCAACCTCAGCGAGAACAACATCAAACTCTGTCTTCTCTTCAACAGCTGCTGCTGCCTCTGCGGGAGCTGCTACTGCTACTGCTGCTGCAGCGGATACGCCGAATTCTTCCTCAACAGCGTGTACAAGCTCGGAGAGCTCGAGAACTGTGAGGCCCTTAAGTGTTTCAATGATAGAAGTAATCTTCTCAGACATGGTTTTTAACCTCCGTTAACAATTAATTAGTTTAGTTTTTTTGAATTTGATTATGCTTCTGCGGGAGCTTCCTCTACGGGAGCCTCTTCAGTAGCGGGCTTTGCCTCGCCGCCGTTATCAACAATAGCCTGGATAACACGAGCGAATGCGGAAATGGGAGCATTGAATGCGTTGCAAACAGTAGCAAGAAGGATTTCTCTGCTGGGAAGCTTTGCAAGGCTGTCAATCTTTTCAAGGCTGATGATGTCCTTGTCAAGGTAACCGCTCTTAACCTCGAATGTCTTGCTTGTGCTTGCGTACTTGCAAAGGATACGAGCTGCTGCTACGTAATCGTCTGCACTTGTTGCGATAGCTGTTGTGCCGTTGAGAACCTCCTCGGGAATCTCGATTTCAGCTTCCTTAGCTGCGAGCTTGAGAAGTGTGTTCTTTACGACGGAGTACTTAACGCCGGCCTCTCTGAGTTCCTTACGGAGCTTGGTGTCGTCTGCAACGGAGATACCGCTGTAGTTAACGATAACACCTGCGCAAGAATTTTTAAGGTCTTCAGCGAGTGCTGCGACTGCCTGTTTCTTTGATTCAAGAACTGCTGCGCTGGGCATTGGTGGTTTCACCTCCGAATTATTAATAGAAAAAGCTCTGTCCACCCGTTTGAGAGGACAGAGCATAAGAATACAAATAAATGTTTCTTGTGAGCTTCATCCTCGGCAGGCGGGTAAAACCTTTGAGCAATTTAACAAATTGCACCTGCTGTCTTTGGAACAGCTTAAATATAATAACACATTGACAATTGCTTGTCAAGCATTATTTTTTACTGGCCAACCTTTGTGGGGTTAACACGGATGCCGGGGCCCATTGTTGAAGCAACAACGCAGGAACGGATGTACTGACCCTTTGTTGCAGCGGGCTTAGCCTTGATAACAGCCTCGAGGAGAGTGTTGAAGTTTTCTTCAAGCTTCTCTGCACCGAAGGATGTCTTGCCGATGGGGCAGTGCATAATGTTTGTCTTGTCGAGTCTGTATTCAATCTTACCTGCCTTAGCTTCCTGAACAGCCTTGGCAACGTCGGGTGTAACCGTACCTGCCTTGGGGCTGGGCATAAGACCACGGGGACCGAGAACCTTACCGAGACGGCCGACGAGACCCATCATATTGGGAGCTGCGATAGCAACGTCGAAATCCATAAAGCCTTCGCCCTGGATTCTTGCAACGAGGTCTTCTGCACCGACGATTTCTGCGCCTGCTGCTGCGGCTGCGTCTGCGTCTGCACCCTTTGCGAATACAGCAACACGAACGCTCTTACCTGTACCGTTGGGAAGAACAACAGCACCTCTGACCTGCTGGTCAGCGTGACGGGAGTCAACACCAAGACGGATGTGAACCTCGACTGTTTCGTCGAACTTGGCTGTAGCAGCCTTTACTGCAAGCTCAAGAGCCTCGCTGGGATCGTAGAGCTTGGATCTGTCAACAAGCTTTGCGCTTTCGATATATTTTTTACCGTGTTTCATCGTTCAAACCTCCCGAGCATTAATCAACGACAGTGACGCCCATGCTGCGAGCTGTACCGGCGATCATACTCATTGCGGTATCAATGTTTGCAGCGTTAAGGTCGGGCATCTTCTGCTCGGCGATTTTTCTGATCTGTTCTTTTGTGATTGTTGCAACCTTTGTCTTGTTCGGAACACCCGAACCGCTCTCGATGCCGCAAGCCTTCTTAATAAGAACTGCTGCGGGGGGAGTCTTGGTTACGAAGCTGAATGTGTGATCAGCATAAACTGTGATAACGACAGGGATGATAAGACCCATATCGTTCTTTGTCCTCTCGTTGAACTCCTTGGTGAAAGACATGATGTTAAGACCATGCTGACCAAGTGCGGGACCAACGGGCGGAGCCGG
>JAFXCT010000101.1 GCA_017521365.1 Clostridia bacterium | reverse complement strand
CAACAACACTGACCTGATGGTTTACCAGAGCGAGAAGATGATTAACGAGAACGGCGACAAGTTCTCCGAGGCTGAAAAGACAGAGCTCAACGGTAAGATTGACGCTCTTAAGGAAGCACTCAAGGGTGATGACATCAACCTCATCAAGTCCCGTCAGGAAGAGCTCACAAAGCAGTTCAACGATATCTCCGTACGCCTTTATCAGGAGGCTGCAGCAGCACAGCAGGCAGCTCAGGGCGGCGCAGCAGGTCCTGACGCAGGTGCTTATGATGCAGGCGCAGGCGCAAACGACGGCTACTATGATGCTCCTTACGAGGACATTAACTAAGGTCACATCTGGAAAATAAATTAATCTTATAATGGGGGTTGATTTTTCAACCCTCATTATGAAGTTTTGAAAGAGGAACTACCTTGGCAGATAAACGAGATTATTATGAAGTGCTCGGCGTTGCCAAAACGGCGAGTGACGATGAAATAAAAAAAGCATACCGCCAGAAGGCGAAGCAGTACCACCCCGACCTTCACCCCGGTGACAAAGAGGCCGAGGACAAATTCAAGGAGGCCAACGAGGCTTACGAGGTGCTGTCCGACCCCGACAAGAAGTCGAAGTATGACCGCTTCGGCCACGCAGGCGTTGACCCGAATTACGGTGCAGGCGGCCCCGGCGGCGGTTTTGGCGGCGGCTTCGGCGGAATGGATTTCGACCTTGGCGACCTTTTCGGCAGCTTTTTCGGCGGCGGCTTCGGCGGTGGCGGCAGACAGGCCAACCCCAACGCACCCCGCAGGGGAAGCGACACTCAGGCGAGAGTTACCCTTTCGTTTGAGGAGGCGGCAAAGGGCTGTAAGCGCACTGTAGAATTCAACCGTGTTGAAATCTGTCCCGACTGCCACGGCAGCGGTGCGGCGGCAGGCACAAGCCCCGAAACCTGTCTCGAGTGTCACGGCAGAGGTCAGGTCAACGTTCAGCAGAGAACGCCCTTCGGCGTTATTCAGACCTCAAAGGCGTGCTCCAAGTGCGGCGGCAAGGGCAAGGTAATCAAAACACCCTGCCAGAAGTGCCACGGCAAGGGCGCAGTTGCCAAGAAGGTCAACGTAGAAGTCAACATACCCGCAGGCATTGACGACCGTCAGGTGCTCAACGTCAGAGGAGAGGGCAACAACGGCATCAATGGCGGCCCTTCGGGCGACCTGCACGTAACCGTTCTGGTCCGTCCCCACCCGTTCTTTGAGCGTGACGGCTACGACGTATGGTGCGAAATTACAATCAGCTTTGCTCAGGCGGCACTCGGCGATACGCTTGAGGTACAGACTCTTGACGGCAAGGTCAGGTACGAGGTGCCTGCAGGCACTCAGCCCGGTACCGTGTTCAAGTTGAGAGGTAAGGGCATTCAGGTGCTCA
Source organism: Clostridia bacterium (assembly GCA_017521365.1). Taxonomy (GTDB): domain Bacteria; phylum Bacillota; class Clostridia; order Oscillospirales; family Acutalibacteraceae; genus UBA8612. Next base: position 3,221 of record JAFXCT010000101.1, on the reverse strand, counting down.
ACGGCAGGGGCAGAGGCGACCAGCTTGTAAGAGTAATTGTCAACGTGCCGAAGAATCTTTCTTCCAAGCAGAAGGATTTGCTTCGTGAGTTCGATGCCGAATTCGGCAACAAGGCTCCTACGGGCAACGGTGATGATGATAAAAAGGGCTTTTTCGGTAAAAAGAAGAAATGATTGATACAATAATTTTTGATATGGACGGCACTTTGCTCAACACGCTTGACGATCTGACCGACAGCGTAAATTTTGCAATGGAGCAGATGGGCGTTCCCCTTTACACGGCGGACGAGGTGCGGATGATGGTAGGCAATTCAGCCCACCATCTGATAAAATGTGCCTTGCCCGACGGCGCAGGAGAGGACGAAACCACACGCTGTCTTGAAATTTTTGAAAAGCACTACCACGGCAACCTCCGCAACAAAACTGCACCCTACGAGGGCATAATTGATATGCTCCGTGCAGTTAAGGCGGCAGGGTATAAGCTTGCCGTTGTTTCAAACAAAAGTGACGGCTTTACAAAAGAGCTTACACGCGATTTCTTTGGTGAGTTTATTTCCACTGCAATCGGCAGAAGCGAAAGGTTTCCCCGTAAGCCTGCGCCGGACAGCGTGTGGCACGCTATGGAGATACTTGAAAGCCAAAAGGAAACCACCGTTTACGTCGGCGACAGCGAGGTGGACTGTATCACCGCACGCAACGCAGGTCTGCCGTGTATCGGCTGTCTGTGGGGCTTCCGTGACAGAGAAACACTTGAAGCCGAGGGCGTGACCGCAGTCATTTCAAAGCCCGAAGAATTAATCAGTGCCGTGGCAGGAATTAATTTAAAATAATAAAGAATAAAAAAAGGTGGGCTTCGCCCACACCCGAAAAAATTTATTATTTAAAAACATACGGTTTGTTTGCATTGGCAGACAAATCGTATTTTTTATTTATTGATTTATTTGAATAAAAATGCTATTATATAAAATATGTTACTATGTTTATTAAAAGGGGGCAGGAATATGGGTTCGGTAAAGGAGTTTTTCCGCAACAATAAGGGAAATTGGCTCTGGGCTCTGGTTTCGTTTTTTGCGGCGGCACTGCTTCCCGAATACGTGTTCCCCGTGCTGCTCTTTGTTTCTTACATAAAAAACGTTAAATTCAAAGAAGACGGCAAGGCTTCCGTCGGCAAGCTCGGCATCTGTATGCTGCTTTATTCGCTGTGGCAGGTCATCGGCCTTTTTTATTCGGACTACCTTACCTCGGGCCTTTCGGGCATTGCAATCTGGGGCGGAATGTTCTTCTGCTACCTGATGATGCGCAGCGCAATTGACACAGGCGAAAAGCTGGATGCCGTTATTCTCACGGGTGCTTTAAGCGGCGGTGTTGCAGGCGGTATCGGTGTGGGGCAGATGCTTCTCTACCACTACGGCGAGCTTATTCACCCTGCGCTCAAGAGCTTTTTCAATCCCTTCTGGCATCCGCTGGATAATTTTATTGCCGACGTTGCGGTCAATCATTTACTGCCCGATTTCGTAATGCAGTACGTTCAGCGAACCGAGTTTATTTCGATTATCACCCGTGCAAGCGGCACGTTTACAAACCCCGTTTTCTACGCAATTTTCTTGACGGTTATGCTCCCGTTTTCCGCTTACTGTATGTTCTATTTCCACAGCAAGCGTAAAAAGCTTCTCGGCCTTATCTGCCTTGCGCTTACCCTTGGCGGTATTGCGGCATCATATTCAAGAGGTCCGTATCTGGCAATGGCGGCGGCTTTTGTTATTCTGCTTTTCTACGGCGGAAAAAGAACGCTCGTGCTTCTTGGCTGCGGTGTCGGCGGTCTGGGCGCATTAGCAATTTTTGCGGACGGTGTTTTCAAGCGCCTTATTTCAATTTTCAATTTCAACGACGTTTCGGTCAGCACACGCTCAAAAATCTGGGAAGCGTGCTTTGAGGTGCTTGAGGATAACTGGGTTTTCGGACTGGGCACGGGTGTCAACAACGTGCGTGATTTTCTGCACAACACCTACGGTATAAAACAGCCCCACGCACACAACATTGTTTTACAGATAATGCTCGAAAACGGTATAGTCGGCGTGTTGCTTTTTGCGGCAATACTCGTGGTGTTTGCCGCCCAAATGATAAAGCTGTCACGCCTTGGCGGCAGGGCAAGAGGTCTTGCAATTTCCCTGCTTGCGAGCATAACCGCATTCTGTATGTGCGGTATGACGGACTACCCGTTTTACGGGCTGAAGCCGATGTGCTATATGATGCTCATTTTCGGTCTGTCTGCGGCGGCGGTCAGAATATACAAACAACCTAAATCTTAAACGGAGGAAGCTCTTCACTTGTTTGAAAAAGAAGAAGTTGAAATAATCGGCACGGTTGAAGACGTGTCGGTGCATATAGAGGAAACGGGCTTCACCGTGCTTGAGCTTTGCAGTGAGGGCGACGAATTTATAACCGTTGTCGGCGTACTGCCCGAAATTGCGGCAGGCGAAAAGCTGACCGTAAGAGGCTCGTTTGACACGCATCCGCTTTACGGCAGACAATTGCGTGCAACAAGCTGTGTGCGTTCAATGCCTACGGGTGCCGAGGATTTGTACAAATACCTTTCCTCGGGCACGGTCAAGGGCATAGGCCCTGCAACGGCACAGAAGATAATCGAAAAATTCGGCGAGGACTCCTTCGACATACTCGAAAACCACCCCGAAAGGCTCTGCGAAATCAAGGGCATTTCACGGGAAAAGGCAAACACAATCTGCACGGAATTTTCCCGTCAGTTTGCCGTAAGGCAGACGCTTATTGCTCTTGAAAAATACGGTATGACGGCACGGGAAAGCCTTAACACCTATAAAATTTTCGGCTTCAATGCGGTTGAAACCGTGCGGAATAACCCCTACCTGCTTTGTGCGGAGGGTATAGGCATCAACTTTGAGCGTGCCGATGCAATTGCCGCCTCTCTGCCTGATTCACCGCCCGAAGCGTACAGATTAAGGGCAGGCGTGCTTCACGTTCTGCGCCACAACCTCGGCAACGGACACACCTGCCTGCCAAGAGAAAAAATGCTTATTCCCGCAGGTGAGCTTTTAGGTGCTGACGAGGACACTTTAAACTCTGCAATAGATTCGCTTATAACGGACAGACAGCTTGAAAGTGCGGTGCTTGACGGCAAGGAATTTCTGTTTATTCCCTCTGCCTACCGTGCGGAAAGAAATGTCGCAAGGCGCATAAAGGTGCTCT
>JAFXCT010000100.1 GCA_017521365.1 Clostridia bacterium | reverse complement strand
GTTATGCCGTTTGTATGCTCCGTAAAGGAGAGGAAGGCAAAGGTAATGCCGTTCACATTTACGATTTCAAGGTCGGTATATTCCTCACGGCTGTGGTATGCACCGCTTGCAAGCAGACCGTCTGTTGAGTTGATAAGGTCAAGTGTAGAAATAAGACCCTTGCTTGCCTTGTCAAGCATATGGTTGTTAGCAATAGTGAGCACATCAAAGCCGAGGTCTGCCAATTGCTTAGCCATAACGGTAGGTGTATTGAAGCAAGGATAGGTTGAAACCTCGTGTAAAGACGACATCATCGTTTCCTGATTGATAACGGCTATATCCGCCACAGTTATCAGTTCCTTGAGATTTGCGTAAACGGGTGAAAAATCGTAGCTGCCGTCACTTGTCCTTGACTGTGCCTGCTCGTAAATCGGCTTATGGATAAGGTTATCACCCACGGCAAGCATATTTACGCTTGCGGTACGCTTTGCCGCCGTTACAAACTGCGTGGGCGAAAGTTCAAGCGACTCGTCGGATATTGTGCGCCTTGATGACACGGCAAAGCCGACACCGACACACGCTGTTACTACGGCGAGCACCAATGCTGTAAGCTGTTTGATTTTCAATTGCCGCACCTCCAATGAAGTAAGCGGTTGTAATTACTGCTGGTTATTGTTGTTGCCTATGGCGTTGCGGATATTTTCCTTTGCCTGGCGCACGTTTGCAAGGCTGTTTGTGAGTGAACGCTCTGTTGTGCCGATAACGTTTTCAACAAAGTTTGCGGCAGAGGAACAGATTTCGTTGGACCACTTTGCGGCTCTTGCCTTGACCTCTTCCGCCTGTGCGTTTGCCTTTTCAACCGTTTCGGTTGCGGCGGCATTGGCGTTGGCAATAATAGTATCTGCCTGTGCCTTTGCCTTCTGGAGCATATCGTCGCAGTACTGCTTTGCACGTGCGGCAATCTCGCTCTCCTCAACCATCTGGTGTGCCTTTGCGTCTGCCTCCGCTACGATAACAGCTGCTCTTTCCTCAGCCTGAGCAACGGTTGACTTTGCACGCTCTTCAGAGGTGAGTATGTATTCCTTTGCCTTTGCGTTTGCCTTGTTGACGGTTTCTCTTGCCTTTTCGTTGGCCTTTGTAACCGTGTCCTCTGCCTGAGCGTTAGCTTCACCGATAATGGTGTTGCGGTCGCTGACAATGTTGCGTGCCTGACGAACCTCTTCGGGCATATTGGCACGGATTTCGTCAACACAGTTGCGGATTTCTTCGATATTGACAACTATTTTCGAGCTGAAAGCAACCTTCTGTCCGTTGTCGAGGACCTCTTCAATTTTTTCGAGCAAATCTTCAACGTTCATATCTTTATATCCTTTCTGAGTCTTTTTTCTATATCATCCCGAATTTCGGGCGGAACAAATTCCGAAATGTCCCCGCCGAATTCGCAGATTTGTTTAACAACGCTGGATGAGAGGTACATATTTTCACCGCTTGCCGTAAAGAAAACGGTTTCAACCTCGGGGTTGAGCTTTTTGTTGGCAAGCGCCTGCTGAAATTCCGTATCGAAGTCCGACACGGCACGCAGACCCTTGACTATTGCTATTGCGTTTTTTTCTCTTGCATAATCCGCAAGCAGACCATAGGAAAAATCGACCTCTACGTTCGGTATATCCCCCGTTACTCTTTTTATGAGTTCAACTCTTTCATCGGGAGTAAAGGCACCCGTTTTTTTAAAGTAGTTTGACATTACGACAACGATAACCTTGTCAAACATACGTGACGCACGCCTGATTATTTCAAGGTGTCCGTTTGTAATCGGGTCAAAGCTGCCGGGACAAACCGCAATTTTCATAACTGCTTGTCCTCCTTATCTGTAAACGGCAAGCTCTACCCTGCCGTATTTATAGCGCTTAAATAAGTCAAGGCCACCTGCGCTTTCGGGAATATCCTCCCCTGCCGGAAGCTCACAAACGATTATTCCGCCCTCGGCAAGCCTGTCAAGCGAATCGAGTGCCTTCTGCAGAAGACCCGTGCCGTAAGGAGGGTCAATGATAACGATATCAAAAACCTCGTTTGTTGTTCTTAAGAAATTCAGCGAATCGCTCTTTCTAACAACAGCCTTATCGGAAAGCTGAGTGTGAGCAAGATTCTGCTCAATAACGCTGACAGCCTTGGAATCCGAATCGACAAAGGTGCATTTTTCGGCACCTCTGCTGAGTGCTTCGATACCGAGCTGACCCGAGCCGGCAAAAAGGTCAAGCACACGCCTGCCCTCAATGTCAAACTGAATTATGCTGAACATTGCTTCCTTTACCCTGTCGGTAGTCGGGCGGACAACGTCGCCGCCTTCGAGGGTGATAAGGTTTCTGCCCCTTGCGGAGCCTGTAATAACTCTCATAATATTCCTACCCAAAGTAATATACTAATACATTATCTTTTATTATAGCATATTTGTCAAGATTTATTTGATTAATTGTCACACTTTAAAACATCGGGATGAAAATAGTCGTAAACCGTCTGTGCGCTTTTTTTGTCAACACCCTTTACCGCAGCAAGCTGTTCAAGGCTTGCTTCTCTTACTGCAGTTACGGATTTGAAGTGCTTGAGAAGTGCAGAAGCACGCTTTGCGCCGATTCCGTCAATCTGTGTAAGGGTGGTGGAAATGCCTGCGCTTCTGCGCTTGCGGTGGTACTCAATCGCAAAGCGGTGAACCTCCTCCTGTATGCTTGAAACAAGGGTAAAGGCGCTGCGCTTTGAATTTATCGAAATTTCGCCGCCCTCACCCGTAATTGCTCTCGTGCGGTGGCTTGAGTCCTTCACCATACCAAAAACAGGCACCTCAATTCCCATACGGAGAAGTACAGCTTTTACTGCATTGACCTGCATCTGTGCGCCGTCAAGCAGTATGAGGTCGGGCAGCTTTGCAAAGCCCTCGTCGCGCTTTTCTCCCTCGGGCTTTGCGTTTTCTTCAATATAATGCGTAAACCTGCGTTCGAGCACCTCTGCCATTGAAGCACAGTCGTCCTGACCGTCGAAGCCCTTAATCTTAAAGCGTTTATATGCCGCTTTAAAAGGATGTGCGTTTTTGAACACTATCATACCTGCAACGTTTTCCGTGCCTGCGGTATGAGAAATATCGTAGGATTCTATATATTCGGGCGGCGAAGGCAGGTTGAGAAGCCTTGCCAATTCGTCAAGCGCCTGAGTGTCCGAGCCTTTTCTGCCCAGACTGAGTGATAATTTTTCCGCCGCATTTGAACGGCACATTTCAAGCAGCTTCATCTGGCCGCCCTTCTGCGGCACGACGAGGCTGACCTTTTTGCCTAAGCGTTCCGAAAGCCATTGAGCCAACAGCTCGCTGTCAGCAGGCAGAGAATCAATAAGTATTCTCGGGGGAATCCTGTCACGCATTGAGTAATAGCGCATTATGAATTCATACCTTGCCTGTGCAGGATCGTCGGGTGCTTCGGTTATGAAATGCTCCGTATCAACAAGCCTGCCGCCGAAGAAGCGTAAAACCGCAAGGCAGGCCTTATCCGCAGTCTGCGAAAGGGCAAAAATATCCTGCTCGGCAACATCTGCGCTGACAACCTTCTGCTTTTCGCCGAAGCGTGTGATTGCATTAATTCTGTCACGCAGGGCAGCCGCTTTTTCAAATTCAAGGTTTTCAGCGGCGGCTTCCATTTCCTCCTGCATTGCTTTGATCATTGCGGAAGAGCCGCCCTTGAGAAATTCCACAGCCTGCTCAACGCTTCTGAGATAATCTTTATGCGAAATCTTACCTGCACAGGGTGCAGAGCACTGCGAAATATGAAAATTAAGGCAGGGTCTTTGCTTCACCGTTACGGGAAAGGTTTTTCCGCATTGAGGCAGACGGAAAATTTTCTGCGCCTGCTCAACGGTACTGCGCACGGCAAAGGAGCTTGTGTACGGGCCGATATATTCGGAGCCGTCGTCAACAAGCTGCATTGCCGCCTCAATTTTGGGCCAGGATGAATTTGTGATTTTAACGTAGTGGTAGCCCTTGTCATCCTTTAAAAGAATATTGTACTTCGGGCTGTGCTGTTTGATAAGACTGCATTCGAGCACCAGCGCTTCAAACTCGCTGTCGGTGATTATATAATCAAAATCCTCTATGTGCTCAACCATACGGATAACCTTTGCCGTGTGGTTGTAATTCGAGCCGAAGTAGCTGCTGACACGGTTTTTGAGTGCCTTTGCCTTGCCGACGTAAATTATTCCGCCCGTCTTATCTTTCATAAGATACACACCCGGACGAAGCGGAAGGCTCATTGACTTTTTTCGCAGTCTTTTTATTCTGTCCTTGTCGTTTTCCATTATTTATTTCGTGAAGAAGGTTAAGAATCCTTTATATGCCATATAGAGGTCGAGCTTTGAGATAACCTCATAGGGTGCGTGCATTGAAAGCACAGGCACGCCGACATCAACAACGTCGATATTGTGAGAGGCAACGTACTTTGCAACGGTTCCTCCGCCGCCCTCGTCAACCTTGCCGAGCTCTCCTACCTGCCAGACAACGCCGTTTTCGTTGAACAGACGGCGCACTCTGCCCATAAACTCAGCACTTGCGTCGGACGTACCGCCCTTGCCTCTTGAGCCCGTGTACTTGGTAACAACGATACCTCTGTTTGCAAAGGAAGTGTTCATCTTTTCGTACACACCCGGGAAAGTCGGGTCAAACGCAGCGTTTACATCAGCTGAAAGGCACTCGCTGTTGCTGAGTGCAATCGAAGCGACACCGCCCTGCATACGTGCAAGGTCGCCGATAAAGTATGCCATATAGGAAGAATTGAGGCCCGTATTGCCGTCGGAGCCTGTTTCCTCCTTGTCTGCAAGCACGGTAAGTGCGGTGTATTCGGGCTCGCCTGCTTCAAGGACAGCCATAACCGACGGATATGCACAAACTCTGTCATCGTGACCGTAAGCACCGATAAGGCTTCTGTCAAAGCCTACATCGTCCGCACCGAAGGCAGGAACAGCCTCAAGCTCTGCGCTGAGGAAATCCGCTTCAACGATACCGTACTTTTCATTGAGTATATTCATAATGTTGAGCTTTACGCTCTCGCTGCCCTCGTCATCCTTGAAGGGACGGCTGCCGATGAGAATGTTGAGCTCCTCGCCCTTGATACCCTCGGCAAGGCTGCGCTTCATCTGCTCTGCGGCAAGGTGAGGCAGAAGGTCTGTAACAACAAACTTGGGGTCGCCTGCATCCTCGCCGATATTAACTTCAACGCTTGTGCCGTCAGCCTTGACGACAACGCCGTGAAGGGCAAGCGGAATGGCGGTCCACTGATATTTCTTGATACCGCCGTAGTAATGCGTTTTAAAAAGTGCAAACTCCGCTTCCTCATAAAGCGGATTCGGCTTGAGGTCAAGCCTTGGTGAATCGATATGAGCGGCGGCGATATGCACGCCCTCCTCAACGGGGCGTTTACCGATAACGGCAAGAATAACCGCCTTACCTCTGTTATTATAGATAACCTTGTCGCCTGCCTTGTAGCTTGCCTTGGGGTCAAAGGTGACAAAGCCGTTTTCGTGTGCAAGCTTCTTTACGAAATCTACAACCTCACGCTCGGTTTTGCAGGCAGACATAAACTTCTTATAGCCCTCTGCAAAGCTGTCAGCGGTTTTCAGTTCGTCATCGCTGATTTTTTTACAGGCGTGCTCCGCACTGTAAAAAAGCTTTTCTCTGAGTTCTTCATTCTTGCTCATAATTTTTTCTCCTTATATTTACGGATAATTTTTTCAATTTCAGCATCGGTGTCGTAGGGTGCGTAATTGAACAGCACTACGTCCGCATTTTTTGCATATTCTTCGTCCGAAAGCTGTGCGCCCATTCTCGAAAGTGCCTTTTCACGGGTAATTGAGTCACGGTACATTATTCTGTCAAGCCTTGTTTCGGCAGGAGCGCTGACAACAGCCGTAAAGGCACACAGCTTGTCAATTTTACTTTCAAAAATTGCCGCCGCATCCAGCAGTACAGCCGTTTTACCCTCTTGTGTAAAGGCGTTAACCTTTGCAAGTGCCTTGGAGATGATGATTGGATGCATAATGCCGTTGAGACGTTTTGTAGCCTCCTTTGAGGAAAAGGCACGTGCGGCAAGAGCTGCCCTGTCAAGGCTACCGTCATCAAGTATTATGTCCTCGCCGAAAACTGCCGCAAGCTGGGCAAGCACGGGCGAATTTGCCGAGGTGATTTCCCTTGCAATCGCATCGCAGTCTATGTGTGCTATGCCGTATTTTTCGCAAAGGCGCTTAGCAACGGTAGATTTACCCGAGCCCGTTGCACCCGTAAGACCGATTATCATTGCGCCGTCAACATCAATTACGGTAAATGCTGCCGCACGCAGCAGACGGTTGATAACCGCAAGGCCCACACCGTCGGTGTCGGGACAGCGCGCATAGGCAGTTTCAACGCCCATATCGTCAAGGCTTCTCAACGCCTCAAAAAGCAGATGCGCCTGTGCTGAGCTGTCGTGCTCTCTGCCGATTTCTATGAAAGGAATGTTCAGCATTGCACCCTCGCCATCAAAGCAGAGTGCGGCGCAATTTTTCTTTCCGCTTACAAAGCGGCGGTAGTTTTCAAAGCTGCCCTTAACTATTATTACCCTTGCCTTGGGTGAATAATGCTTGTATTTCATTCCGGGGGATTCTACCTTTTGTTCAGCGGCAACGGCAGGCTCTATGACCGCTTTTGCTATTGAAACATCAGGGCAAATCTCGCGAAGCATTTCCTCGGTAATAGCACCGGGACGAAGGATTATACAGCCGTTATCTGTAAGCTTAATTACTGTTGACTCAAGTCCGATGTCGCACTCACCGCCGTCGATGATCATATCTATTCTGCCATCCATGTCGTCACGAACGTGTTCTGCCTTTGTCGGAGAAGGAATTCCGGATCTGTTTGCGCTTGGTGCCGCAATCGGGTGACCGGAAACTTCGATAAGCCTGTGGGCGATTTCGTTTGATGGACAGCGAATTGCAACTGAATCAAGTCCGGCTGTGACCTCGTCTGGTACTATTCCCTTTTTGGGCAGTATCATCGTTAATGGACCGGGCATGAATCGCTTGGCCAATTTATAGTATGTTTCGTTTGTATATGCAAGGGTTTCTGCTTCTTCCGGCTTCGCTATATGAACAATAAGCGGATTATCCGCAGGTCTACCCTTTGCAGAATATATCTTTTCGGCGGATGAAGGGATCAGCGCGCTACCCGCAAGACCGTAAACAGTCTCTGTGGGGATCGCGACAAGTCCGCCATTCTGTATGATTCGGGCCGCGCGATCAATGACTTCAGCATCATTGTAATGCTCGCCCGTTATTTTCAAAAATTCAGTGATCATTTTGGAAAAATCTCCGTAATGCTTATTCTGCGCCGCTGTTTTTCAGCTTTTCGGCAGTATTAGCAGTTGCAAGGGCATCAATCATTCCCTCAATGTTACCGTTGAGGAAGTTTTCGAGTGAATATATAGTGAATCCGATACGGTGATCGGTAATTCTGCCCTGTGGATAGTTGTATGTGCGGATTCGCTCGCTTCTGTCGCCTGTGCCAACCTGTGAACGACGCTCGCTGGCGATCTTTTCGTTCTGCTCACGAGTCTTCATATCGAACAGCTTTGCGCGAAGGAGCTTCATTGCCTTGTCGCGGTTTTTGAACTGGCTTCGCTCGTCCTGACACTCGATAACAATACCGGTAGGCTTGTGGATCATACGGATCGCGGATTCTGTTTTATTAACGTGCTGACCGCCTGCTCCGCTTGATTTAATTGTTTCGATTTCAAGATCGCTCTGGTTGATCTCAATTTCTACATCTTCAGCTTCCGGGAGAACTGCGACAGTCGCAGTGGATGTATGGATACGTCCAGACGCTTCTGTCTCCGGTACTCTCTGCACTCTGTGAACACCGCTCTCGTACTTGAATCTGGAATACGCCCCTTGACCGGTTACCATGAAGGTGATCTCCCGGTATCCGCCGAGTCCTGTTTCATTGGTGCTGACGATTTCCGTTTTGTATCGCTTTGTATCCGCGTACATAGAATACATTCTATAAAGAACACCGGCAAACAAAGCAGCTTCGTCTCCACCCGCACCTGCACGAATTTCGATCATAACGTTTTTGTCGTCAAGCGGGTCCTTGGGAAGCAGAAGTATCTTCAGTTCCTCTTCAATACGAACAAGATCTGCTTTGGCAGCTTTATACTCTTCGTCAGCCATCTCGCGCATCTCGGGATCATCCTCTGTCTCAAGAATCTCCCGAGCACCCTCAGCATTAGCCTCAGTCGTCTTATATTCGCGGAATTTCTCAACAACAGGCTCTAGGTTAGCTCTTTCTTTGAGAAGTGCCGTGTATTTTTCAATGTCGCTCATTACAGCGGGATCAAGCAAGTCAGATTCAATAGCTTCGAATCTTTTTTCGACTTCATTAAGTCTCTCAAGCATAAATTATTCTTCCGTTAAAATGTAATATATTATAATTCTCATTAAAACGATACTCCGGGCAAGACTGTTGCACCGGAATATCGTCTATCATCTTACTTATTATTATTTGCAGAATGCGGCAAATGCGCGATGAGCCTCGTAAAGGTCAGACTTGGAGATAAGCTCAAAAGGAGCGTGCATTGAAAGTACAGGAACACCTACGTCAACTGTATCGATATTGTGGTTAG
>JAFXCT010000099.1 GCA_017521365.1 Clostridia bacterium | reverse complement strand
TCCAGCACCTTGTTGCAGGCACCTACAAGAAGTGGGCAATCGAAAACGGCAAGAGCTACTTCTCCGTTGCTTCCGGCGGCGGCACAGGCAGAACTCTTCACCCCGACAACGTTGCTGCAGGCCCTGCTTCCTACGGTCTTACAGACTCTATGGGCAGAATGCACGGCGACGCTCAGTTTGCAGGTTCTTCCTCTGTTCCCGCTCACGTTGAGATGATGGGTCTCATCGGTATGGGTAACAACCCGATGGTCGGCGCTACAGTTGCCTGCGCAGTTGCAGTAGCACAGTCCGCAAAGTAAGCAATTCTTCAAAATCATTGCTGATTTTTCAGAGTCGCTGAAGAGTCACCGGTAAAGAATAATTTAAAACAAAATCTATGCTCATTGGGTAGTGGTTTTTGCTGCCCAATGAGTTGATACTATTAAGGAGATATTAAAATGAAGACATTTAAGAGAGTTCTCGCAGTAGTTCTTTCTCTCGTTATGGTTCTTTCCCTTACCTGCACGGCTTTTGCAGGCTCCGATTATTCAACGCCCTCAATGGACAGACTTAAGTTTGACTCCAAGGGCAACTTCCGTATCCTCCAGCTTGCTGACTGCCAGGACGGTATGCTTCCCCGCTACGGTATGATTGAGTTCATCAAGAAGGCTCTTGAAAAGTATAAGCCCGACCTTGTTGTTTTCACAGGCGACAACACGGGTGCTATCGGCACAGAGTTCGAGGCAAAGCTTGCTATCGAGGCTATTGTCGAGCCCGTAGAAGCTGCAGGCGTTCCCTTCACCTTCGTTTTCGGTAACCACGACGCTGAAAACGTTTCCAAGGAATACCACTACAGCATTTACCAGTCCTTCTCCAACTGTATGGCATACGATGCTGACCCCGATATGTACGGTATGGGCACACACAACCTTCCCATCTACGCTTCCGACAACAGCAAGGTTGTTTTCAACCTCTGGATGTTTGACTCCAATATGTACAACGAGGAGCTTGGCGGTTACGACCACATCCACGAGGACCAGCTCCAGTGGTACGTAGATGCTTCCAACGTTCTTAAAGAGCAGAACGGCGGCGAGCCCGTTCCCTCAATTGCATTCCAGCACATCGTTCCCAACGAGATTATGGACTACGTTATCGAAACCGAAACGGCTGACCCCAACGGTTTTACAACCACAAACAAAGAAACCGGTGAGACACACCACTATGCTCTTGACCCCGAGTACGCAGAAAAGGGCTCCGTTCTTCAGGAGAGACCCTGCCCCGGTACTGTTGACAGCATGCAGATGGAGCTTTTTGCTCAGCAGGGTGACGTTCTCGGCGTATTCTTCGGCCACGACCACGTCAACGACTACATAGTCAACACAACTCTCAAGAACGCAAAGGGCGAGAGCATTGACCTTGTCAACACACCCGGCGCAACCTTCTCCTCCTATGGCAACGAGCAGATGAGAGGCTGTCGTATCATCGACATCAGCGAGAAGGACACATGGACCTACAAGACAGAGTCTTTCACCTTCTTCGACGTTATGGGCGATACTGAAGAAACACGCATTATGTCCTATTTCTCAAGAGAAATCGGCTGGTGGTACGTTGCAAAGGTTCTTGAGTTCATTCCCGAAATCGGTCCGGCACTTGCAGAGGGCTTCCTCAAGCTCGTTTACACACTTGCACATCTGTAAGCTTAAATCAACCACAAAGGTACAAAAATATTAAGAAAGAGCGGTGAAAATCAATGAGTGCTTTCCTCGAAAGCGTTTTAAATTTCGACCTCTCCGTTTTCAGCGCGGTTTTCTCAACCCGAACAGGTCTTTGGGATGTTATTCTCAACATCATCACAACTATCGGTGACGGCTGGGTATTTCCGCTTATCGCTGTTATTCTTCTTCTTTTCAAGAAGACACGCAAGCTCGGTATGGTTATCCTCGGTGCGCTTGGCGTAATGCTCGTTATCAACAACGAAATTCTCAAGCCCATCATTGCCAGAATCCGCCCCTGCTACATATTCGACCTTGAAGCTCTTATGAGCCGTCAGGATGCGTTTTTCGATGCAGGCAAGGAAGATATGTTCAACGAAATTTACGAGCGTGTAAAGGCAAATATTGCCGCTTACCCCGAAATGGCTGCAAAGTGGGTTGCAAACTACACCTTCCCCGGTGTTGACCATATGCCCACAAGCTGGTCCTTCCCCTCGGGCCACACCTCGTCCTCCTTCGCAGCTGCAACGGCTGTGTTCTCCGTTAACAAGAAGTGGGGCATTCCCGCTTATGTATTTGCCGCAGTCGTCGGCTATTCCCGCATTTACCTCGGCGTTCACTACTGCACCGACGTTCTTGCAGGCGCAGTGCTCGGTATCGTTTACGGCATCATCGGCGTAGTTGTTGTGCACTTTATCATCAAGGCACTCAAGAAGAATGAAAAAACAGCAAAGTTTTTCAACTAAAAGGGCATCTCAAAAAACTCATCGCACAAATCTTGCGTGTCCTTTTTCCGCCATATCGTTCCAAAATGCTCGGCAATACACAGAGTATTACCTGTGCTTTTGAAACTTCTCTGACGAAAAAATAACTACACAATTTTTGCACACTGAGTTTTCCGAGACGCCCGATAAAAACAGAAAGGAAATAGAGCTATGAACAAAACAGTTCTTTTGGAAACCTCCGCACGTCACGTTCATGTTTCACGTGAGCATCTTGATATCCTTTTCGGCGAGGGCTACGAGCTCACCCGCAAGAAGGACCTTTCTCAGCCCGGTCAGTACGCTTGTGAAGAGCGTGTAGCAGTTATCGGCCCCAAGGGCAGCTTCCCCGCTGTTTCAATCCTCGGCCCCGTAAGACCTGCAACACAGCTTGAAATTTCCGCTTCTGACGCTCGTTCACTCGGCATAGCTGCTCCCGTACGTGAGAGCGGCGATATCGCAGGCAGCGGTGCCTGCAAGCTTGTCGGCCCCAAGGGCGAGGTTGAGATTGCAGAGGGTGTTATCGTTGCAAAGCGTCACATCCACGCAACTCCCGAGGACGGCGAGAAGTACGGCATCAAGGACAAGGAAATCGTTTCCGTCAAGGTTGAGTCCAACGGCAGAAGCCTTGTATTCGGCGATGTTGTTGTCCGCCTTAACCCCAACTTCAGCCTTGCTATGCACATCGATACCGATGAGGCTAACGCAGCAGGCTGCACACCCGGTATGATGGGCGAGATTTGCTGAGTTGAAACAACTCAGCAAGTTATATTCGCCTTGCGGCGAGTGATATTACTGCGTAGTTATATTATGCTTCGCATAGTTGTATTGCCGTTGGCAGTTTTTAAGGGCGAATATAACTATTGCGAAAAGCAATAATATAACTCTAAACTAAAAACAGCTCAACCGAACGGTTGGGCTGTTTTTCTGTAAAGAATAAAGAAGAAATAATAAATAATAAAAGCCAAGCTTTTATTTGTAACTGTACGCTCTGACGTAATCTATCACAAATGCGGTGGGAGGGGTGTCGTTTTTGCTGATATCGCCTGCCCAGGAGTTGGGGTCGGGTGTGCCGTTGGAGCCGCCTACCTCAACGGAAAGGATGAGATATTCTGGAACCTGCGACGTGCCGCCGAAGGAGGTTCTGCCCGTTTCCACGCCGTTTATGTAGAAGATATATTCTTCCTCGTTCCACTCAACGCCGTAGGTGTTGAATTCCTCGTAGGGGTTGTTCGCCTTGAAGTTGCCCACACGCTTGCTCTTAAGGTCTTCGCCGTAGCCGTCGTAGTGCACGTTAGAGGTTATGCAGTCACGGCGGAATAACTTGTTGCCGTAGTAGGGGGATTCCATTATATCAATTTCCGCACCGTCTCTGCCCGAGCCGTCAACGTTTTCCATAGTGTACGAATTCATCCAGAAGGCAGACCACAGTCCCGTGCCCTTGGGCAGAATACAGCGGCACTCAAAGTAGCCGTAGGTCTGGTCGTAAATGTTCTTGGTGAACAAAATCTGCGAATAATAGCCTGCCGGCTGACCGCCTGCGCCCTCTTCAAGATATTTTGTGTAAATATAAAGGTTGCCGTCCTTTACCTCGGCCATACTCTTGTGCAGGTAACCGCCCTTGCGGACAAGAGCTTTGTCCGAATGACCGTTAAGGCCCTGCCATTTTGTCGTGTCAAGGGTGTCGCCGTCGAATTCATCGCTCCATTCAAGCACGAAATCGTCAAGGTTGATTTCCTTTTTCTGCAGTCCCAAAAGACCGCTGAAAAACGTGATGACCGCCATAAATGCCGCAATTATTGACTGAAACATAGTGCCGCCTCCGATATATTATGTACTTTTTGAAACAGCAATTAATATGGTTTTGTATACCTTTATATTACATTATCGGAATATGATTTGTCAATCTCAACAAGTTGTGCTCCTTATACGGAAATTTGTTAACAAATATTTAACAAATTTATTTGACGGTGTTGAAACTGTTGTTGTAATTTGGTATAATACTAAACTGGTATGAAAGGGAAATTTTACAGAAAGGATAAAAAGGGAAATGCTCAAGAAATTAGCAGGCTTTATTGTTGACAGACGAAAGCTGCTGCTTGTTGCCGCTGCAGTTATCTGCGTAATCAGCGCCGTGCTGCTCACGCAGGTAGAGGTCAATGAGGATATGACGAAATACCTCGCCGATGATTCGCCGATGAAAATCGGTCTGGATATAATGAACGAGGAATTTCCTGCCGCACCTACCACGCAGTCGGTAAGAGTGATGTTCGAGAATCTGCCCGAGGGGGAATGGGCAACCGTGCTCGGACGGCTTGAAAAAATGGAGTTTGTCTCAAGCGTTACTTACGATGAAAACAGCAGGTTTCATAACAACGACGGGTACACGCTTTACGTATTAAACACGGATTACGCTTACGACAGCGAGGAATTTGCCGCCATTGAAACGGCGCTCGAAGACGGTGTTTCGGGCTACGATTACCAATGGCAAAGCAACGAAATAGCCGCTATGCCGGATTTGCCGGTGTGGATTCTTCTTGCTGCCGTGGCAATTCTGCTTATAATTCTGTTCGTTATGTGCGGCTCGTGGATTGAGCCCTTGCTCTTCCTTGCCGTAATCGGCGTTGCCGTGCTTATAAATATGGGTACGAATATTGTGCTCGGCAGCGTTTCTACAATAACCTTTTCCGTTGCATCCATTTTACAGCTCGTTCTGTCAATGGACTATTCAATTATTCTCATAAACCGCTACAGGCAGGAGAAGAAAAAGAGCAACGACAACATAAAGGCGATGAAAAAGGCTTTGCGCCGTGCCTTTCCGTCGGTTGCTTCCAGCGCAATGACTACCGTTGTGGGCTTGCTTGCGCTCGTGTTTATGAGCTTTAAAATCGGTATGGATTTGGGCGTTGTACTCGCAAAGGGCGTTGCAATTAGTATGCTCTGCGTTGTCACAATTCTGCCCGGCGTTATACTTGCCTGCGACAAGCTGATTGTTAAAACCGCCAAAAAGGAGCTGCATATTCCTACGGGCGGTGCCGGCAGGCTCAGCTACCGTCTGCGCCACATAGTTGCGGCTGTTTTCGTCGTGCTTTTCGTCGGCAGCTATATCCTGCAGGGTATGACGGATATTGCCTATACTCTCAAGGATGAAGACCCGATTGCGGATGTATTTCCGCTTGAAAGCCAGCTCGTCGTGGTTTATGAAACCAAGGACGAGGAGGCTATGGCACAGCTTGTTTCCGAATTTGAAAAGGACGAAAACGTGGTGTCTGTTATGGGCTATTCGACCGTGCTCAACAGACCCTACACCTCCGATAAGCTTCTTACAGCCGTTTCGTCAATGGCAGGTGACGTACCGCTTGACGAAAGCGTTATAAAAATGCTCTATTACGACTACTATACGGGCGGCGAAGCAGGAAAGATGACCGTCGGCGATTTCCTGAAATTCGTCAGCGAAAACGTTGTCGGCAACGAGCTTTTTGCCTCGTATATCGATACGGAAAAAATGGGCAGCAGCCTTGATATGATTGGAAAATTCACCGATGCCAAGTCACTCACAACGCCTATGAACAGCCGTGAAATTTCCGCTCTTTTCGGTATGCCCGAAAAGGATATAAAGGACTTGTATCTGTTCTGTTTCACCACCAACGGCGGTGTTGAAACGGGCACTATGTCCGTGCCGACCTTTGCCGATTTCGTGCTCAACGAGGTTTCAAAGAACGAAACCTACAGCGCATTTTTTGACGAGGAAACAAAGGCCCAGCTTTCCTCGCTTGAAATGTTCACAAAGCCCGACGAGCTGACAAAGCCCGTGACCTATGCGGAAATTGCAGAGTTTCTCGGTCAGGACGAGGAAACGGCAAGAATGCTCTTTGCCTATTACCACGCCTTTGAAAACGGCAGGCTCAACACAGTCCGTCTGCTTTCAATGATGAACGCAATCAAGGCTGAAACGGCGCAGGATTACAAGCTGTCCGTGCACACGGTTGTAAACTTCCTTGCCGATAATAAGGATAGCCTTTCCGATATGATGGACGACTCTCAGGCGGCACAGATTTCCACGGCGAAGACAATGGTCAATGCCTGCGTTGACGGCACTGAGTTCAAGCCTGCCGAGCTCGCAAAGCTCACGGGTATGGAAAAGGCTCAGGCTGAGCAGCTTTACCTGCTTTATACAGCCAACCACGGCGACACATCCTCGTGGAAAATGAGTGTTCAGCAGTTCATCTCCTTCCTCAATTCCGACGTGCTTACCAACCCCGATTACGCAAGTATGCTCGACAGCGAAACCGCTTCAATGATTGCTTCTGCCCAAACGGTTATTTCAGCCGTTATTGAAGTGAAAGAATATTCCGCCGCTGAAATGGCTGAATTGCTCGGCGGTATGAGCGATATGCTTACCCCCGAAATGATGGAGTTAGCCTATATCTTCAAGGCCGGCATTGAGTCGAGCGACCCCGAGTGGACTATGTCAATCGAGCAGATGTTCAACCACCTTGTAAACGATATGGTCAAGGACCCCCGCTTTGATGCGGTTATTGATGCGTCAACGAGGGATATGCTCTCCTCCGCACAGACCCAGCTTTCCGACGGTAAGCTTCAGCTCGTTTCACCCGATTATTCCCGTATAGTAATCAACAATATCTACCCCGACGAATCAGAGGAGACTACCGCATTTTTCGATAAGCTTCACGCAACGCTTGAAGAAAAATTGAGCGGTGAATATTACCTTATCGGCAACAGCGCAATGAACTATGAAATGCAGCAGACCTTTGACAAGGAGCTTCTTCTGATTACGGCGCTTACTGTAATTGCCATCTTCACGGTTGTTGCAATTACCTTCCGCTCGCTTGCCGTGCCTGCCGTGCTCGTGCTGCTCGTACAGTGCGGTGTTTATATCACGGTTGCCTTCCTCGGCCTGCAGGGCAGCTCGATTTACTATCTTGCCTTGCTGATTGTTGAGTGTATTCTTATGGGCTCAACTATTGACTACGGTATTCTGTTCACCAACTACTACCGTGAAAACCGCCGCAAGCTGCCCAAAAAGGAATCGCTTGAAGCGGCATACGCAGGCTCAATGCACACGATTATGACCTCGGGACTTATTATGATTTTCGTCACCGCAATCGTCGGTAAATTCTTTGAAAACCCGACGATAGGTCAGATTTGTACAACAATTTCCATCGGTAGCTGCAGCGCCGTGCTGCTTATTCTGGTCGTCCTGCCCGGTATGCTCGGCAGCCTCGACAGGTTTGTTGCAGGCAAGGACAGACTAAAGCCCGAAAAGAAAAAAGACGATATAAAACAGAAGAGATAACCTTAAAAAAACCGCTGAGTTTTCAGCGGTTTTTTAAATGCAAAATGCAAAGTTCAAAATGCAAAATTGTGGGAGGGCTCCGCCCTCACCCATTTGTAAAAACTATTATCTCATATTTATTATCTTTTATCTCTTATCTTGCGTTGCTCCTATATCGTTTAGATAATAGATAAGAGTTAATATTAAATAGATAATAATTATAAAAACGGAGCGAAGCGACCCTTAACTTTGCACTTTGCATTTTGCACTCTGCACTAATTATAAGTTGTTTGACATTTTTATACTATAATGTATAATAAGAAATTAGCGTTATAAAAAGGGGGAGAGAGGATGAGAGGAAGCGTTGACTTCAAGGCGAAGGCGCATATATTCCGCAACACGGCGTTTATGCTAAAATGCGGTCTTAAGTGCGCACCCATATCAATGTTTCTTATTCTTTCTGCATATATAGCCGAAAACGTTTATTATTCGGTTGTGGTCAGCGTTATGTTTCTGCAGACCGCACTTGAAATAATCG
The DNA here is from genome assembly GCA_017521365.1 of Clostridia bacterium. GTDB lineage: Bacteria > Bacillota > Clostridia > Oscillospirales > Acutalibacteraceae > UBA8612. The sequence goes on along the minus strand of JAFXCT010000099.1, from coordinate 3,636 downwards.
AGGGTAACGGCAGCTTTAAGGAATTTGTTATTAAAATCGGTCTTATTATTCTGGGCAAGCTGCTTATTGACCTATACGCCTATATTGATTTTCACCCCGTCAGGGAGCGGTTTGAAATCAAGTGCGAGGGCTACATAAACAATATGATATTCAAAAAGGCTCAGCAGGTTGAGCTTGCCTGCTACGAGGACCCCGACTTTTTCGATAACTACAACCGTGCCACCTGGCTTGTCGAAAGGGGCGGCTACAAGCGGATTATCGAGGGTACGGGCTGGACTTTAGGCTCTGTTGTGAGCATTGTCGTGCTTGCGGTTTATCTGTATCAGCTTGACCCGTTTCTGCTCGCCTTTGTTGCGTGTCCCTTGCTGGTTATGTTTTTCCGTGTTAAGCGAAATGCCGTTGAATTTGCCCGTGAAAAGGAAATGACACCCTTTGAAAGGCAGAAGGATTACACGAGGAGAACGGTGCTTCTCAAGGATTTTGCAAAGGAAATCAAAACAACCGATATTTTTACCGTTGTCAAGCGCCGCTTTAAGCAGGCTATTGAGGACAATATCCGTGTGATAAAAAAATACGGCTGGCGCATAGCCGTGCTTGAAGCCTTGAGCGACTTTTTCGGCGAGGTTATTCCCGTGGGCGGCGGCTTCGGCTACGGCTGTTACCGCCTTATCGTGCTTGAAAACCTTGCGGTTTCGGATTTTTCCGTGCTCGTTGCGGCAATTACAAACTGCCGAAATAAGCTCAACCAATTGGCGCACTATTTTACAATGCAGCAGAAGCATTGCCTTTGGGTACAGAATCTGCGTGAGTTTCTTGAATACGAGCCGAAAATCAAGGGCGGCGAAATTATACCCGGCGAATTTGAGAGCCTTGAATTTTGCAACGTTTCCTTCCGCTATTCCGAGAAAAAGGACTATACCCTCAAAAACGTTTCCTTTAAAATCAGCAAGGGTGAAAGCATAGCCGTTGTCGGCCACAACGGCGCAGGTAAAACAACCCTTTCAAAGCTGATGATGCGCCTTTACGACGTTACCGAGGGCGAAATTCTTTACAACGGCGTCAACATAAAGGAATACGATTTGCTCAGATACCGTGAAAAATTTGCAAGCGTTTTTCAGGATTACCGCATTTTTGCAATGACCGTTGCGGAAAACGTGCTCATACGTGAGGTGGATGAAAGCAATATTTCCGTTGCGCAAAGGGCACTTGAAATGAGCGGCGTTGCGGATAAAATTGCGGAACTGCCCGACGGAATAAACAACATACTTACCAAGGAGTTTGACGAAAACGGTGCCTCGCTTTCGGGCGGCGAAAGCCAGAAGGTGACTATTGCAAGAATGCTCGCAAAGCAGTTTGACGTTGCAATTCTCGACGAGCCCTCGTCTGCGCTTGACCCCGTTGCCGAATCGAAGATGTACGATAATCTGATGGAGGGCACGAGGGGCAAAACCGTTATTTATATTTCACACCGCCTTTCAAGTGCCACACGAAGCGACAATATTCTCGTCTTTGCCGACGGTGAGCTGATTGAGCAGGGCACGCACGAACAGCTTATGTCACGGGACGGAGAATACTGCAGAATGTTCACGCTTCAGGCCTCTGGCTACAGAGAGGAGGGTGAGGGCGATGAATAAAAGGCTTAAAAAGAACAAGGAAAAAGAAAAGGCGCACAGCATAAGAAACTATATTTTTATGCTCCGCTTTATCACTAAAAATTCACCGTTTCTGCTCGTCACCTATATCCTTGCCGATATACTGACAAATCTGCCCTGGCTGCTTTCAAACGTCGTGCTTCTCAAATATATTATCGACGTTGTAACCCAAGGCAGGGACTATGGCAGGATAGCCGCTGCGCTCGGAATTTTTGCGGCGGCGATAGTTCTGGGCAACCTTTTCAACACGCTTGTCTATGAAATTTATCTGCCCAAGCAGAAGGAAAAGCTTTATTATAAGCTCTATTCCGATATTTACGAAAAGGCGTCAAGAATGGACTTTTCGTCCTACGACGACCCGAAATTCTATAACGATTTCGTGCTTGCAATGAACACGATGAGCGACAGAACGGAAAGCGTTATCAACAGCACACAGCGTATCGTCAGCAACCTTTTTTCAATATTTACCATCACCGCCGTTATAGCCACCATTGACCCCGTAAGCTTCCTGTTCGTTATTGCCTGCGTTGCGATAATGATACCTACGGGCAGGCTTATAGGCAAGGTCAACGTGGATAAAAAACAGGCAATGACACCGCTTGACAGAAAGAATCTTTATTTCTCCCGTGTGTTCTATCTGCAGGATTACGCAAAGGAGCTGCGCCTTAATCCTGCGGGCGAAATGTTAGAGCGCAGGTACGTCAGAAATATTTACGACAGACTCAAAACGATTAATCCCTACCTGTGGAAGCAATGTATGCTCTATTTTTCGCAGGAAAGTCTGCCGCTGACGCTTCTGATAAGCTTCGGCGTAACCGTTTATATGGGCTATCAGGCAATAGTTACCAAAGAAGTAAGCCTTGGCGATTTTGCCGCAACCTTCAACGGCGTTACCGTTGTCAGCAACAGCGCCTTTGCGATTACAACCTGGTTTGCCGTAACCTTCCGTGAAAACGGGCTTTACGTTGAAAAGTTCAGGAAGTTTATGAATGCGGAGGAAAAAATCAAGGACGGCACGCTTGAAGCAAAGCTCGGTAAGCCCGAAACAATCAGGCTTGAAAACGTTTCGTTTACCTATCCCGGCAACACGGAGCCTACACTCAAAAACATTAACCTTGAAATAAAGCCGTATCAGAAAATAGCACTCGTCGGCTACAACGGCGCAGGCAAAACAACGCTGACAAACCTGCTGTTAAGGCTGTACGACGTAACGGAGGGTAAAATTACCGTAGGCGGTACGGATATAAGGGATTGGAAAATCAAGTCCTACCACGAAAACTATGCCGCAGTATTTCAGGATTTTTCGCTCTTTGGCGCAACCGTCGGCGAAAACGTTGCAATGAACGGCAATCCCGACAGCGAAAGGGTGCTCAAGGCGCTTGAGGAAAGCAGCTTCACCAAAAAGCTGCCCGACGGCACGGATACAGTTTTACTGCGTGAGTTTGACGAAGACGGACTTTCGCTTTCGGGCGGCGAAGGGCAGAAGGTTGCCGTAGCAAGAGCGTTTTATAAGGACTGTCCCTTTGCAATTCTTGACGAGCCCAGCGCAAACCTTGACCCCGTTTCGGAATATTCGCTCAACGAAGCAATGTCAAGAGCTGCCCGTGACAAGACGGTTATCTTCATTTCCCACCGCCTTTCAACCACGGTTATGGCGGACGTGATTTATATGCTTGAAAACGGCGAAATTGTCGAAAGCGGCAGCCACGAGGAGCTTATGGCGAAAAACGGAAAGTATGCCTATATGTTCCGCCTACAGGCAGAGAAATACAAGGACAGCCAGACGGCTAAATAATTGACATATACAAAAAAATAATATAAAATATAAGTGCTTTTTTATAAAAGCACAGCACAAGCGGATTGGGCAGCTGCGGCAGCAGGGACTTATCACCCCTGCGCTGAGGAAAGTCCGGGCTTCACAGAGCAGGATAACGGCTAACGGCCGCCGAGGGTGACCTTAGGGAAAGTGCAACAGAGATATACC
>JAFXCT010000098.1 GCA_017521365.1 Clostridia bacterium | reverse complement strand
GACGAGCTGGTGACGGAGGATATTTTGCTCGGCTTGCCGACAAGGCATCTGTGCAAGGAAGATTGCAAGGGTGTTTGTCAGTATTGCGGCAAAAACCTTAATCACGACTCATGCAGCTGTTCTGCTCCGCTTGACCCCCGTCTTGCGGTTTTAAAGCAGCTGTTGGATAATAACGATGAGTAGAAGTTACACGCAGCAAGGAGGTTTGCGAAATGGCAGTTCCGAAGAGAAGAGTCTCTAAGGCAAGAAGAGACAAGAGACGCAGCAGCGTATGGAAGCTTAATGCACCTGAGCTGGTCAAGTGCCCCAAGTGCGGCGAATACAAGAGACCGCACAGACTGTGTGCTAATTGTGGTTACTACAATGGCAGACAGGTAGTTGAAACAGAGGCATAAGCTTTAGGCTTTAAGGCAGAGAGGTGATTTTGTATCCTCCCTGCCTTTTGCTTTTGCGGGCTCTTTTTGCGTATTTCTGCGTTGCTTCAGGCTCGAAATACCTTTGTATTCCTTCGCCTTTACGCCTTGAAATACACAAAAATAACCACGCAAAAGTTATTATTTATTTTTAAAAAGCTATAAAACAAAAGAGGTGTTACGGTGAGCGTTTTTTGTTGGGATTTTGACGGTACCCTGGCTTATTCCGACCACCTCTGGAGCAACAGCGTTTTCCGTGCTCTAAACGAAACCGTTGAAAACCACACGGTAACGTTTCAGGATATTCGCCGCTGTAACCAAACGGGCTTTACCTGGCACACACCCGAAAGGGATTTTACCGCCTTTGTCGGCGAAAAATGGTGGGAGCTTATGAATACCCACTTTTATAACAGCTTTATTTCGCTCGGTATCAGCGAAAGCGAGGCACGCTTGGCAAGCGAAAGGGTGAGGGCACATATACTGCTGCCCGAAAACTATACCTTGTTTGCCGATGCGGCTGCCGTGTTAAAGGCAGCAAATGAAAAGGGACACACAAATATAATTCTATCCAATAATTATCCTGAGCTTGAAGTGATAACCGATTTTCTCGGCATCACAAAATATTTTGACAGGCTCGTTGTTTCGGGTTTAGTCGGCTACGAAAAGCCGAGAAAAGAAATATTCGATATTGCAAAATCCTTTTATAAAAACGAAAACTTCGTTATGATAGGCGATAATCCGACAGCTGATGTCCTCGGCGGCAAAGCAGCCGGTATGACAACAGTTTTGGTCCATAAAGGCTTCGACAAAAATGCGGATTATTGCTTTGATAACTTAACCGATATAATTTCAATTATGTGAAAGCAGGGTGCAATATAATGATTAAAGCATTTGCTCAAGAAGTTTGCTCTTTTTTGCATAATTTACCCGAAGTAAAATCGTGCGGCTTGTACGGCAGTGTAAGCACCGACTCATACGACGAATATTCCGATATTGATATAGATATTGATGTTTCGGGTGTCGATAACGGTTGGTTTGCAACTCAAATTCCCAAAATATTATCGAAAAAATTCGACGTGATTTTTTATGATTTTGCACCCAGTCTTGCACCGGACAAGTATGTTGTGTCTTTGGCTATGAATACGGACAACCCGTTTATGATGGTCGATGTGGCTTGTACCGCAAATCCGCATTGCGATACGGTATCGAAGCAACAGCTCTCAGCTCTCAATAATCTTTACGACCATACCTTGAAGGTGTTTGTTGCCAATTTAAAGCATTTTCTGCGTGGAGTCGATTGTTACGACGATATCAGCAGAATGTACGGTAGGATATTCCGTGACAGAGATGTTTACGATGAAGAACATATGCTCAATGCTGTTTACGAATGGCTACAGGATAATGCAGAACCGAGGCACGAAGAGTATATAGCTCTGTTTGAAGATTATATGTAAGCATTATTTATAACAAAAAAATAAAGGCAGGTGACGTGTATGTCGGTTAAAATTTCAGGCGTGGAGCACGATTCAATTCTCAACAAAAAAATATCCGCAGGTGATACATTGGTTGCCGTAAATTCCCACGAAATCAACGATGTGCTTGATTACCGCTTTTACACGAGTGCCTGCAAATTAAAGCTCGAAATCGAAACAGAAAAGGGTAAACGCCGCACCGTTAAGGTCAAAAAAGGCGAGTACGACGATTTGGGGCTGTGCTTTGAAACTTACCTTATGGACAAGCACCACTCCTGCAAAAACAAGTGCATTTTTTGCTTTATCGACCAGATGCCAAAGGGAATGCGTGAAAGCCTCTATTTCAAGGATGATGATTCCCGTCTTTCCTTTCTTTTCGGCAATTATGTCACGCTGACAAACCTTACCGATAAGGACATTGACCGCATTATTGAAATGCACATAAGCCCTGTCAACGTTTCGGTGCACACGATGAATCCTGCGCTCCGTGTTGAAATGATGAAAAACCCCAATTCGGGTACATCTCTGCGTTACCTCAACCGCCTTGCCGAGGCAGGAATAAAGCTTAACACTCAGCTTGTGCTGTGTCCCGGTATAAACGACGGCAAGGAGCTTGAATATTCGCTCAGCGAGCTCGGCAAGCTCTATCCTGCCGTGCAGAGTATAGCCTGCGTGCCCGTAGGTCTTACAAAGCACCGTGACGGTCTGCCGCATCTTGATGCTTATAACAAAGAAACCGCATCAAGGGTAATTGATACGGTGGACGATTTCAATATTCATTTTAAATATTACAACAACGAAACCATAGCCTATGCGGCGGATGAGTTTTATCTTGCCGCCCAAAGGGATATACCCTCAGCCGATTATTACGGCGATTATCCGCAGCTTGAAAACGGTGTCGGTATGTGGCGCCTGCTTAAAGAGGAATTTACCTCTGCGCTTGAAATGAACGACTATACACCCGAAAAGGGCAGGGAAATTTCAGCCGTTACCGGTGCGGCTGCATATCCTTTGATAAAAGAGCTGGCAAATTCCCTTGAAATAAGGTATAATGTAAAAATAAACGTATATGAAGTGAAAAATACTTTCTTCGGCGAAAGCGTTACAGTTTCGGGTCTTCTGACCGGTCAGGATATTCTTGAGCAGTTAAAGGACAAGGCGTTGGGCAGTGAGCTTATCATTCCCGACAATTCCTTGCGTGACGGCGAAGATGTTTTTCTCGACGATATGACCGTGGCTCAGTTAAGCCAAGCTCTGGGAGTACCTGTTACCTCCTGCAAGGCGGACGGCTATGAGCTGCTTGATAAATTTTTGGGAAGGTGTGATTGATATGGCAAAACCGATAGTTGCCGTTGTCGGCAGACCCAACGTCGGCAAATCAACGCTGTTCAATAAGCTCTGCGGTAAAAGGCTGTCTATTGTGGATGATACCCCCGGTGTCACCCGTGACAGAATTTACGGCGAGTGCGAATGGCTCAACAGAAATATGATTCTTGTCGATACGGGCGGTATAGAGCCGTATTCGGACGATATAATCCTCTCGCAGATGCGCCGTCAGGCTCAGCTTGCCATTGACAGCGCAGATGTTATCGTGTTGGTCTGCGACGTGCGTACGGGTGTTGTTGCCGCCGACCAGGAGGTTGCCGCAATGCTTCAGAAAAGCGGCAAGCCCATTGTTCTCGCCGTCAATAAGTGCGACTCAATAGGTGAGCCTCCGCTTGAATTCTACGAGTTTTATAATCTCGGCCTCGGCGACCCGATTGCCGTTTCTTCGGTTCACGGCCACGGCACGGGTGATTTGCTCGATGAAATCCTTTCCTACTGCCCCGAGGAGCCCGAGGAGGAAGAGGACGACGATACGATTAAGGTTGCTATAATCGGTAAACCCAACGTCGGTAAATCCTCACTTGTCAACAGCGTTTCGGGTGAAGAAAGAGCCATTGTTTCCGATATTGCAGGCACAACGCGTGACGCAACGGATACCGTAATCGAAAACGAGCACGGCAAATACGTGCTGATTGATACCGCTGGCCTTCGCCGCAAGAGCAAGGTTGACGACGCTATTGAAAAGTACAGCGTAATCCGTGCACGAATGGCTGTTGAAAGAGCAACCGTCTGCGTTATTATGATTGATGCCAAGGAAGGCTTTACCGAGCAGGATTCCAAGGTTGCGGGCATAGCCCACGAAATGGGTAAAGCCTGTATCATTGCGGTCAATAAGTGGGATATAGTCGAAAAAGACGGCAAGACTATGGACGCCTACCGTAAAAAGCTGATGAACGATTTCTCGTTTATGTCCTACGCTCCGATTATCTTCATTTCTGCAAAAACGGGTCAGCGTATCGACAGGCTTTTTGAGCTTATTAATTTTGTTGATGCACAGAACGCTATGCGTATTTCAACGGGTAAGCTCAACGCAGTCCTTGCAGATGCTACCGCAAGGGTACAGCCGCCTACGGATAAGGGCAGAAGACTCAAGATTTACTATATGACCCAGGCTTCAACCCGTCCGCCGACGTTTGTCTGCTTCGTAAACCGTAAGGATTTGTTCCATTACAGCTATCAGAGATATCTCGACAACCAGATTCGTGAGGTTTTCGGCCTTGAGGGTACGCCCACAAAGTTCGTTATTCACGAAAGGGAAGAAAAGAAAAAATAACGTCTTCAATTTTTTCAAGCTCATCGCCGAAAGCTTCTGCGGTGAGCTTGTGCTTTTTTATTTGTATGCCCTTTGTCATTGCCGCACTCTCTTCGCCTGCGGTGATAAAGGCGGCTGTGCCTGCCGTAAGAAGTATCAGCAGGGCAGATATAATCGAATAATACTTAAGCAGTTTTTTCATCAATACTCCTGTCTAAAAGCGTTGCAAGCGAGCTTCCGAGCAGCCTGCCTGCGTAAGCCGCTTCTTCAAGCGTGTTTGCGCAGCTTCCCACCTCAACAAGCAGATTGTTGGGCGATAAATCCATATTGTATTTGCGCTGACAGAAATATACGGGTCTCATCAGACCGGGGAATTTTTCTTCGCAAATGCTCTGCAGGCGCAAGGCAAAGGTAAGGTTTTGCTCCCAGTCGGGGAAATCCGTAACTTTTCCTTCCTCACAGCCCGTTATTATCATAAGCTGTGCTGCTTTTTTGCCGAGGATTTCTGCCGTCGGCTTTATTCTCACGCCGCCGCTTTGCTCTATAGCATCACGGTGAATGTCGAGCACAACCTGAATGCTCGGGTATTGCTCAAGGTACTTTTCAACGCTTTTTCTCGAATGTGCGTAAGCGCCCGTATATTTGGTGTCGTGTATTTCGGTGTCGTGTATTACCGAGTAACCAGCCTTTTCAAGCTGCTCTTTTATCTCCATTCCGACCCTCACCATATTTCTGTCGGAGGAATTACTGCGTGTGATATAGTCCTGTGCGTACCAGCTTCTGTCCAAAAGCTCGTAGCACTCCGTGGTGTGGGTGTGGAAAATCAGCACGGTCGGCTGTGCCTTGTCCGTTATTTTGATTTCGGGGTCGGCTTCATAGTATTTGAGCAGGTTGATGTTCTGCTGTGTGTCCGTGTTGTTGCGCACGGCAATGTTGCCTATAAGCGTGCTCGTGCTTATTGCTCCGTATTTTCTTTCCTCAATTTTGCCGTCCTCTATATCGTTCTTTGCGTTATCTTCGGCGGATTTTATAAGCTGTAAAATATCGTCGGGTGTTTCGGTAAGCTGGCTTAGCGGATTCTCCGCAAAAACCGTCCTTTCCGCCTCTGACGTGTCGGCGGCTGAAATATCACCGAGTATAGCCGAAAACGGCGTAGCGGACACTTTTTCGGCGCTTTTTACTGCTTTTTCGGCAAGGGCGAACGCCGTGTGTGCGGCTGAGGGCGAGGAAAGGCCCATCATACCTGCAATAACGGCAACAGCGGTTATTATTGCCGCAGTATCGTAAGAAAACCTGAAATGCTTTTTCACGGGGCAAGTCCTCCGTAATATTTTAAAATTTTCGTTAAAATATATGCGGAGTACGTTTTATTTATTACGAAACAAGTGCCATAAGCTCCTCAATATCCATATGCGGCTGTAATGCAGAGTTTATCGAAGCGGCAACGAGCTTTGAGGCGTGCTCAATCAGCAGGTCGATTTCCCTCGGTGTAACCATCATTTTTTCGCCGTCCTTTTCCATTCTTTCGCCTGCGGCTTCTCCTATAAGGTCGCACGCAAGCGTAACCGCATCAACCACTGTCGGCACACCGATTGATATTACGGGCACACCTACCGTTTCGGGGCTTATTTCAGCCCTTGCGTTGCCTACACCCGAGCCGGGCGAAATGCCCGTGTTGCAGATTTGTACCGTGCAGCCGAGTCTTGACAGCCTGCGTGAAGCAAGTGCATCAACCGTAATAAGTGCGGCAGGGGAGACACGGCGGATAATTCCCTCCAATATTTCCACCGTTTCAAGTCCGTTTTGTCCGAGCACACCGGGTATAACTCTGGCAACGGGGCGCAGGTGCTCAAAGCCTATGCTTTTCTGTAATTCCTTTCCGATGTGCCGTGTCGAAAATATAAGCGATGCACAGCCCGGACCTAACGCATCGGGTGTAATTTGGTCGTTGCCGAGTCCTGCAACGAGTATAAGCCCTTCTTGCGGCAGCAGCGGAATAAGCTCGTCGGCTATCGTTTTTGCGCTTTGGCTGAAATCGGCAAAGCGGCTTAAATTCGGCAGCTCAACGGTTATATATGTGCCTCTTTTTCTGTTCAGTTTCTTTTCGCCGTTTTCGTTTGTTATTTCAATTCTTGTAATTTTTGCCTCGCCCTTTTTTACCTCTTCGCACTCAATTCCGTCAGTCTCTTCGGGGGCTGAAATTTCCCTTTGTTCAAGCGCAAGGTCCGTTCTTAAATTCATAACTTGACTTTCCTTTCATCTTATTGTATAAATTACTATATTAAGTATTGGAAAATAACGAAAATTTTACACTTAAATTTTAAAAATTGCTTGCATTTTCCTTGAAAAAATGATAATATACATATCTGTGTGATAGTAAAAGGAGGTGTATTCCGTGCCGAACATTAAATCTGCAAAGAAGAGAGTTCTCGTCAACAAGACAAAGGCAGCTCGCAACAAGTCTGCTAACTCCGCTCTCAAGACAGCTATCAAGAAGGCTAACGCCGCAATCGAGGCTAATTCCGCAGACAAGGATGCTCTTGTAACAGCAGCAGTCAAAAAGATCGACCAGGCTGCAGCAAAGGGTATCATCCACAAGAACAACGCTGCGAGAAAGAAGTCCGCTCTTGTACTCAAGGCAAACAAGGCTTAAGGCGTGTTATTTGAGGTTGGGCTTTCCTGCCCGACCTCACGCAAAGCCTGCGGTCTACCTGTGTTTCCGAAATCAGTCGGAAGCAGAGGTAGACCGCAAATTTTTTTATTTTTATTTGCAGGTTTTATCTTGACATTGCCTTGTGTAAAGGTTATACTTTTATTGGTATTTATTATTGAAATTTAAGGAGGATTACCAAAATGAAATGTTTCATGAAGGTTCTTAAGGTTATCGGCATTATCGCTGCTATCGCCGCAGTTGTTGCAGGCGTTTACTTCGCAATCAAAAAGTTCCAGGAAAAGAAGGCTGCCAAGGCTAACGACGAAGAGTGCTACGTTTCCTGCTCCTGCTGCGAGGCCGAAGCATAAATCTTATTCAAACGAATAATTAAAAGGCACGGTATACTTGCCGTGCCTTTTTTCTTCAACTAAAAGTTGATTTTAAAAGTGAAATTTTGAAGGGGAGTTCTTAGGCTCGCTTAGCCAATTGCTCTTGCAATTTCCTGGAAGATTACGTAGAGTCTTGTGTCCTTGAACCAGCTGATGATTTGGTCAACAAGGCTGATTTCTTCTTCCTCAAAGGTGAGAGGCTCGCTGCCGTTGTCGATAACGAGAGGCTGTGAAGCGCACATACCACCTTCGCCGAGAAGCTCAACTCTGACGTAGAGAAGCTCCTCTGCGTTTTCAATTGTGTCAAGGTCAAGTGTGAATTCGCCGTTGCCGTTGACTGTCTGCTCGAAAATAACCTCGCCGTTCGCAATGAACTGGATGTGCTGTGCGTCCTTTGCACCGGCGGTAATCTTGTGGCCGTCAACGGTGAGCTTTGTAAACATCGGGTAAGGAAGGTCAGAGCCGCAAACGTCAAATTCTTCCTTGGGGCCGATTTCAAAGTTGTTGCCGCGAAGCTTTCTTGTAACTGCGAAGAAAGCACCGGACTGCATTGTTTCCTTAACGTGGTCCATATCGTTCTCTTCCATCATAAATACGCTGAAAGAGGTGTCGATAGTGCTCAGCCAGTGAGCATCCGTGTTGCTGTAGCCCCATACGTTCTTGCCGTAGGGCAGGCAGTACATCAGCAGGTTGTCCCAGAGAATTCTGTCGTAGCCTGTCGTACCGTTTCTCTCGTTGAAGATTTCCGTGCCGAGGCAGGAGTCGTACTTGAGAAGAAGGTCACCGAAATACTTGATGCTTTCGGGGTCATTTACTATTTCGGGGTTGCTGTTGGAGTTGAGCCAGTCACCGGGATGGTTGATGTGGGAAAGACCGCCGTTTTCTTCGATGAACTTGATTGCGCCCTCGAAGCTGTTTTCGCCGCCGTCCCATGTGTTGCCGACATCAGCGGGCAGGAAATAGCCGTTTGTGTGGCTCTTTGTGAGTGTGATGTAGCCGAATTCGTTTGCGCCCGTAACGCAGACCATCTTCTTGTTTCTGATTGTACCGTCCTCAAGGGGATATGTACCGGTGGTAATTGCCTCATATTCCTCGTCTGTGAGGTGGCATACCTTTTTGCCGAGAAGGTACTGGTAGAGATAGAGAATGGGGCGTGCAGGCTCCTTGTTCCATTCAACGCCCGTAACGCCGTGGTCAGCATTTGCAACGAAATCAAAATCTTCGTTGTAATAGCCCTTAATCATTGTGGGCAGGTCGAGCTCAGCGTCGCTGTAGGTTGTGTGGGTGTGGAGTGTGCCTTTGTATGCACCCCAGGCACCGTCACCCTCCCAGATAACGTCCTTGTAGGGTGAAACGATTGTGTATTCTGCGTTTGCTGCGCCTGCACCGATAACGGATACAGACATAATCATAAGTGCTGACAGGATAAGTGCAATAAATTTTTTAGCTTTCATTTTTGTGCCTCCTGTTTAAATTTTATAACTTATATTATCCCATTTTAAAGCCGTTTTGTCAATCATTTTCGCAAAATTACTGCTCCGTAGGCAGGAATATCCACGCTTGTGTACTTTATATCCGTACCGCCCAGCAGCAGTCTTGCACCGTGCCACTCTTCGGGCAAATAATAGGTTATGGGGTGAACGTTGCGGTTGGCAATTGTCAGAAGCTTGCTCACGCCGTCTTCCCTTGCGTAGGCTATACAGCCCGCCGCTTCGGAAACAGGAACAAAGCTGCCGTTTGCAAGTGCAGGGGAGCTGCGGCGTATTTTGCCGAGCTTTCTGTACCAGTCAAGCAGCTCACCGTTTTCGCTGCCCCACGGGAAACAGCCTCTGTTGAACGGGTCACGGCAGCCCTCAAGTCCGACCTCGTCGCCGTAATAAATACTCGGTATACCCGGCAGGGTGAACTGTATTGCGGCGGCGGTTTTCATCATTTTTATGCCGATTTCGCGCTGTTCGTCTGTCAGTCTGCGCTCTGCCTGCCACCTGCGGTCCTTGCCGGATACGCTTTCTCCCACCATTGCGGTGATTGCCCTTACGGTGTCGTGCGTTCCGATATGATTCATAAGCAGGCTTATGCATTGCGGCGGATAGTTTTCGAGTATAGTTGTAATTTTTTCTGTAAAGCCGTTGGCAATGCCCGTCCTCATAAAATACATTACGGCATCCGCAAACGGGTAGTTCATAACGCTGTCAAGCTGACCGCCGAGAAGGTATCGCCTGCGCTTGTTATAGGCGCATTTGTTGGATGCGTCCTCCCATACCTCGCCCAGAATAAGTGCGTCGGGCTTTTCGGCTTTTACACAGGCACAAAGCTCGTCAAGAAAGCTGTCGGGCAATTCGTCCGCAACGTCCAGCCTCCAGCCGGAGGCACCGAGTCTGAGCCACTTTTTTATTACTCCGCCGTCGCCGAAAAGGAAGCTTCGGAAGCCTTCGTCAGTTTCGCTGGTGTCGGGCAGGGTGTCAAAATCCCACCAACTGTCATATTCCTTTGGCCATTTGCGGAAGGAATACCACGAATAATACGGCGATTCCTTGCTCTGGTAAGCTCCGACAGAATTGTATCGTCCTGATTTGTTGAAATAAACGCTGTCCGAGCCTGTGTGATTGAAAACACCGTCAAGGATTATGTCTATTCCTTTTTCCTTTGCGGCTTTGCAAAGGTCGGCAAAATCCTCTTCCGTGCCGAGAAGCGGGTCAATTTTCGTGTAATCCGCCGTGTTGTAGCGGTGGTTGGAGTGCGCCTCAAAAATCGGGTTTAAATATATGCAGGTAACTCCGAGTGAGGCAATATAGCCGAGCTTTTCTTCAATACCTTTGAGGTTTCCGCAGAAATAGTCGCTGTTGGTTACCTTGCCGTTTTTGTTCGGCTCCCATCGGGGAAGCTCACCCCAGTCGGTGCGTATTTCTCTGTCCTCTGGTATATCCTTATATTCAATTTCCGCCTTGTTGAAGCGGTCGGGAAAAATCTGGTAAATTATTCCGCCCTTAAAGCGGTCGGGAGTTTTGAAATCCTTATCATATACCGTTAACTGCCATTCCTTGCCCTCTGCACACAGTGCACCGATACCGTTGCCCCTGTGGTAAATTTTACCGCTGCCGAAGGGAATGTCGTATTCGAAGTGATACCAGTAAAGACCGGGGGAGTGGGGTGTGAAATCAATTTTCCACCATTCCTCGCCAAGTCCCTCCATACAGTCCCACTCAAAGGAATACTTTACCTCGTCCTCGCCGTCCTTCTTTACGCACAGCCTAACTGCGCTGCAGCGTATTTCACGCGGAAGTATTACACGCAAACAAACGGTGCAGTCCGAAGGAATTGCACCGAATTTGTTTTTATGAAACTGAAGTCTTGAATTGTAGGGGATATAGTGCATAGGGGATTTAATCCTTATAACAAGAATACCTTTGCAAGTGCAAAGTAGATAACGAGAGTTACGATGTCAACAAGTGTTGCAATCATCGGGCCTGCCATAAGCGCAGGGTCAAGCTTTACGATTTTAGCAAAAATGGGCAGAGAACAGCCGATGAGCTTTGCAACGACAATTGCTATAAACATTGCAAGCGAAACCACGAGGAAAACCTCAATTGTACCCTCGCTGAAAAGGTACATACGCAAAATGTTCGCCGCACCGAGCACAACACCGCAGACTGCGGCAACACGCAGCTCCTTCATTACGATTTTGAAATAGTCCTTTATTTCAATTTCGCCTACTGCAAGACCGCGGATGATAAGCGTTGAAGCCTGACTGCCTGCGTTACCGCCCGTACCCATAAGCATAGGCATAGAGGCTGTAAGTGCAACAAAGCCGGCAAGCAGGGTTTCGTAGCCTTCAATTATTTTGCCCGTAAACGTGCCCGAAATCATAAGAATGAGAAGCCAGACTATTCTGTTTTTAGCCAGCTTGAAAACACCGGTTTTAAGGTATTCGTCATCCGACGGGGTCATAGCTGCCATCTTTTCAAAGTCTTCGGTGACCTCTTCTTCAATAACGTCAATAACGTCGTCGATTGTGACGATACCGACAAGGCGGTTTTCCTTATCGGTTACGGGAACGCTCAACAGGTCGTATTTTGTTACGATATCGGCAACGTATTCCTGGTCATCGTGAGTGTTTACGCTTATAAGAGAGGCATCCTCTTCCATGATGTCGCTGAGAAGTGTGTTGCCGTCGTTGAATATCAGCTCACTCAGGTCAATCGTACCTACGAGGTGGCGTGCCTTGTCGATACAGTAACAGGTATAAATCGTTTCCTTATCAATACCCGTGCGCCTTATGTTTTCAATTGCCTCTTCAACCGTAAGATAATCGTGCAGCTGAACCATTTCAATGGTCATAATGCTGCCTGCACTGTTTTCGGGGTAGCTTAAAAAGCGGTTGATAAGCTGTCTGGTTTCCTTGTCTGCCGCCTTTAAAACACGGGTAACAACGTTGGCTGGCACTTCCTCAAGAAAGTCCACCGTGTCGTCAAGGAAAAGCTCGTCAACAAGCTCGCTGAGCTCTCGGTCCGTGATTAGGTTAACAATATTTATCTGGTCGTCGGGCTCAAGGTAAGCAAAAACCTCTGCCGACATATCCTTTGAAAGAATACGGAATACGAGAAGCTGCTGCTTAGGCTCAAGGCTGCCGAAGAATTCGGCTATATCAACTTCATTGAGCTCATTGAGCTCTGATTTGAGCGTGCCGAATTTGCCTGCGGCAAGCAGCTCGTTGAGCATATCGAAATTCATTTCATCCATAAAAAACACCCTTTCCGCAGCCGTGCTGTGCGGAAAGGGCAAAGTAAGCTAATCAGCTCTCAAAGTGCTTTAAATGCACACGGAGGCTGACAGCTGCCGTTTTCACAGTTCAGCGACTGCTGTTTTGTTTTAAAACCTGAGCAACATAAAGGTATGCTGTCCTTACTGTCCAAAACAGTTTGCCTCCTTTTAAGAGAATTATGGGTCAAAAACCCATTTATTAAATTTTAGGCTTTTATAATAGTTTTGTCAAGAATTATTTGCTTTTTGCTGCAGACTTTTTTGCCGCCGGCTTTTGGTTGTCTTGGCTTCTGTCTTCTTTGCGGTTTTCTTTTCCTCTTTTGCGGCAGGCTTTACAGCAGGAGCGGTGTTCCAGATGTTTGCGGCATATTCGTTGATTGCTCTGTCAGCGGCAAATCTGCCTGCACCTGAAATGTTCATAAGGGACATTCTGTTCCAGCCCTCACGGTCCTTCCACAGCTCGTCAATTCTCTGCTGTGCCTTTCGGTAATCGGCAAAATCTGCAAGTACCATATACGGGTCGTGATAGATGATTGATGCACTTACATCGGGGAAGGACTTGCCGTTGATACCCTTGTTTATGAAATCAATAACCTTGTGAATCTCGGAGTTGTTTTCGTAGTAGGTGCGGGGATTGTAGTTTGCTTTAAGCGCATTTACCTCGGGTGTCTTCATACCGAAGATTATAATGTTTTCTTCGCCGACAGCCTCGTGAATTTCAATATTTGCGCCGTCCATTGTGCCGAGTGTGATTGCACCGTTAAGCATAAGCTTCATATTGCCCGTGCCGCTTGCCTCTGTGCCTGCAAGGGAAATCTGCTCGCT
This sequence comes from Clostridia bacterium, assembly GCA_017521365.1. Taxonomy (GTDB): domain Bacteria; phylum Bacillota; class Clostridia; order Oscillospirales; family Acutalibacteraceae; genus UBA8612. The sequence continues at coordinate 24,233 of JAFXCT010000098.1, read as the reverse complement.
TATATCGGCGGCAGGCATAAGCATTTCGGCAACTGAAACGTTGTAATCCTCAACGAAAACAACCTTAAGTCTGCCTCTTACATCGGGGTCGGCATCAATAAGCTTGCCGAGTTCGCAGATGAAGTTGATGATTCTCTTTGCCACAATGTATCCTGAAGCTGCCTTTGCGGCGAAAATATAGGTGTGGGGAATGAAATCGCCGTCGGGATTTTCCTTGATTGCAAGGTATCTGGAAACGATATGAAGTGCGTTGAGGTGCTGGCGCTTATACTCGTGCAGACGCTTTACCTGAACGTCGAAAATTGAGTTCGGGTCAATGTCAACACCCTGCTTTTGCTTGATATACTTTGCAAAACGCTGCTTGTTGGCAAGCTTAATTTTCTCAAGAGTTTCAAGAACTTCCTTGTTGTCCTTGTATTCACGCAGCTTTGAAAGCTCTGCGGCGTTGTAGGTGAAGCCGTTGCCGATAAGGGAGGTGAGGTACTTGGTAAGCTCGGGGTTGGACTGGTTGAGCCAGCGGCGGTGAGCAATACCGTTGGTAACGTTTGTAAACTTTTCGGGCATCAGCCTGTAGTAGTCGTTGAACACCGTGTCCTTGAGAATCTGGCTGTGCAGGGCGGAAACGCCGTTGACGTGGTGGCCTGCGGCAACGCAGAGGTTTGCCATTCTCACCGAGCCGCCCGAAATAACTGCCGTGCGCTCAACATAATCGGCATCGTAGGTGGAGTCCCACACGTAAGAGCGGAAACGGTTGTCAATTTCCTTTGTAATCTGATAGATTCTGGGTAGCAGACGCTTGAACAGGTCTTCACCCCAGCATTCGAGTGCTTCCTTCATAACCGTATGGTTTGTGTAAGCACAGGTCCGGCTGACAATTCTCCAGGCATCGTCCCAGCCGTAGCCGCATTCGTCGAGGAAGATTCTCATAAGCTCGGGAATAGCGAGTGTGGGATGAGTGTCGTTGATGTGTACTGCGTTCTTTTCGGCGAAATTCTCAATCGTGCCGAAACGGCGCAGGTGGCGGCTTACAATATCCTGGATTGAAGCGGAAACGAGGAAATACTGCTGTTTAAGGCGGAGGCTCTTGCCCTCGGGATGGTTGTCGGAGGGGTAGAGCACCTTGCTGATAACCTCTGCCATTGCGTTCTGCTCAACAGCCTTGAGGTAGTTGCCCTGGTTGAAGTTTTCCATATCAAGACCCGGTGCCTTTGCAGACCAAAGGCGAAGCACGCTGACTGCCTTACCGTCCTTACCGGGAACAAATAGATCGTAGGGAACAGCCTTAATAGGTGTGTAATCCTTGAGCTCAACGTGGTGATAATGGGTATCCCAAAAATCTTCAACCCAGCCCTCAAAGCGGATTTCCTGAGCATCCTGCGGACGTTCGAGAAGCCATGCGCTGCCGCCCGGAAGCCAGAAATCGGGCAGCTCTGTCTGCCAGCCGTCAATAATCTTCTGTTTGAAAATACCGAACTCATAAAGTATGGAGTAGCCCATACCGTTGTAGCCCTGGTTTGCAAGTCCGTCAAGGTAGCAGGCTGCAAGTCTGCCGAGGCCGCCGTTTCCGAGACCTGCGTCGGGCTCGCACTCAAAAAGCTTTTCGAGCTTTATGCCGAAAGAGGCGAGAGCCTTTTCTACCGAGGAAGTAAGGTTGAGGTTGAAAAGGTTGTTCTTGAGCGAACGGCCCATAAGAAATTCCATTGAAAGGTAGTAAACGTTTTTAGTGTCCGTTGCACAGGCTTCATTTTTGAATTCTCTTCTGCCTGCCTGGAGCATATCTCTGATAATCATAGCAACTGCTTTATAGTAATGCTCATAGCTTGCTTCCTCGGGTGTAACACCGAGATTGTGAGAAAGTTTAGTTTCGATGAGCTCTTTTGCTTGAGCTGCGGAAAGTGTATAATTCATACAAAACCTCCAAATTTGTTTCAAAAAAATGCGCTTTTTTGAGATTTCTTGTACATTTTACACTAAAATTACTCACATTTCAATACCTAATGTAAAATATATTTAAAAACCGGCCGAATTTTTTTCAGCCGGTATGGATTTGTTGCTGTTTTAGAAATATAACGGTGCGTTTAAACGGTAAATGCGCCCGAATCAAGGCCGAAGCTTACGCTCAGCGCTCTGTCAATTCTGCCCATATCGCTCTCACCGAGGTTGCCCATTTTTTCTTTTAGTCTGCGCTTGTCAATCGTGCGTACCTGCTCAAGCAGTACGATTGAGTCCTTGGCAAGTCCGCAGCCGTCTGCATTAACCCGGATATGCGTGGGCAGACCCGTTTTGTATTTCTGGCTTGTGATTGCTGCGGCAATTACAGTCGGGCTGTATTTGTTGCCGACATCGTTCTGTACTATAAGCACCGGTCTTATGCCGCCCTGCTCAAAGCCGACAACGGGGCTTAAATCAGCGTAGTAGATTTCTCCGCGCTTAACGTTCATATTATAAGTCACTCTCCTATGTTTAACCTGTTACAGTTATTTTTGCCTTTCGGCAACGCAATTAAACATCGGGGAGCAGTTTTTTGCGTTCGTTTTATAATATGCTCGGCTTGTGTTAAACGAAACTTACAGCCAGACCGATTTTTTCAACCTCAAAATAAGTAGGCGTGAGCTGTGCATTATTAATGTTTAAATAATAAGAGCCTACCGCAACCATGCCTGTGCAGGTGTAGCCCGTTTCGCTTTCGGTTACTGTCATATTCGGGTCACGCACAGCCTCAAAAAATATTTTCAGAAACTGCTCGTTTTCTTTTTTTATCGGAGAAGTAAAGCTAAGTTCACCGAGGGTGTATGTATAACCCGTGCCGTTGTAGCTGATTTTCAGCCCCGAAATATCCTCGGGCAAGGAAAAAACAGCGCTGCAGCCGCTTTCATCACTCGTGAAATCGGCTGTAAACGCTGTTGATTGGTACTGTATTTCCGCTTTTGCCGTAAAGCAACGGTTTACCTTGATTTCTGACGGCTGAACCGTACAGCCGCAGAACAGAAAAACAAACGCAAATATAACGGACAAAAGCTTTTTCAAATCAAATCACCTTACTGCTCGTAGTCTGAAAGCAGTTCGGGGAGTATTGCCGCCATATCGGTGGGTGTCATACCGTGAACGGAGAGTCTTTTTGCCGCTTCATCACCGACCTTACCGTGCAGGTAAACTGCCGCAACAGCCGATTCAAACGGCTCAAAGCCCTGTGCCAGCAAGCCTGCCGCCATACCTGCAAGCAGGTCGCCGCAGCCGCCTCTTGCCATACCGGGGTTGCCCGTGCGGTTGACGTAAGTCCTCACGCCGTCAGAAACCACGGTGTTTGCACCCTTTAATACGACAACTATGCCGTATTCCCTTGCAACTGCTTTAGTCAGCGCAAGGCGGTTGTTATTGACCTGTTCGGCGGTAAGTCCGACAAGCCTTGCCATTTCGCCCGGATGGGGCGTTATGACCGCGCGTCCCTTTATTGCTTCCGGAATATTTATATTCGTGCTTAAAAGATTTATTCCGTCCGCATCTATAACGACGTTGCCTTTACAGGTGGCGAGTGCCTCTTCAAATACGCTTGCCGTGCCGAGTGTCTGTCCGAGACCGCAGCCGATAAGCACCGTGTCTGCCTTTTCAATTTCGGGTACTAATTTTTCAAGAGCACCTCTTGAAAAAAATCCGTCCTCACAGCAGGGCAGGGGAAGCATAACCGGCTCGGTGAGCTTTGAAGCAACAGCAGGATATGCTTTTTCGGGGAAAGCGGCAAAAACGAGTCCTGCGCCGATTTTAACCGCACCCGTTGCCGCAAGCACAGCCGCACCGGGATATTTCATACTGCCACAGATGCTCAGCACCTTGCCGAAATCGCCCTTGTGTGCGTTTTCCTCCCTTTTCGGAAGTACGGGCACGGGTTTATCGGTAAAGGTGAAAAATTCTTCGGACACGGCTTCATTGTCAAGTCCGATATCAACGGTTATGACCTTACCGCAATATTTATTTGCAGGGTTGAGTACGTGCGCCGGCTTTCTGCAGCTTATTGCAAGCGTAAGGTCAGCCCTTATGCAGTCCTTGCAGACCTTTGCCGTGTCACACTCTGCGCCGCTTGGCAGGTCTATTGCTACGGTTTTGGCATCCGAAGCGTTTATTGAACGGAAAATTTCCGCCGTAGCCTCATCGGGCTCACCCTTGAAGCCGAAGCCGAATACTGCGTCAATAATGATGTCAGCGCCGTTAATGCGGCTTTCAGCCTCGGGCTGTTCGCTTACAAAAACGGGTATGCTCGGCATACGGCTGAACATTGTGACGGAATCCTCTGCCGACGGAATACCGCCGACAAGGATAACGCTTATTGCTTGGCAGCCCAGCTCTTTCAGCCTGCGTGCAACGACAAAGCCGTCGCCGCCGTTTTTGCCCTTGCCGCATATTACGGCAATTTTTTTGCTGTCAAGGTTAATTCTTCTGTATACCTCATCGGCGCAGGCAATACCGGCTTTTTCCATCATATCAAGGTATGCGTAGCCCTTTTCATTGGCTGCCGCCTCGATGAGTTTCATTCTTTCGCTTGTGTAAATTTTCATTCCTGTACAATTCCTTCAAGGAAGTTTACTTCTTCAACCTTACCGTCGGGGTTTATGCGGAAGGTTTTAATCTGATGCGGCAGGAAATCAACCTTGAACGCAGCATCAAGCATATCGCACAGAATGTTCGTTCTTGTCTTCTTTCCCTTTGCCTCAAAGCAGCGCAGTATTGCGGCACCCGAGCCGTCCTCGCTGAATTTGAAAGCGGTTGCGATAATATTGTCTGCGCTGATTTCAAGGAAGCTTGCCTTCTGCGGTGCACCCTTGCCCTTGTGGTAGCTTTCTGCTATTGCAACGGGACGGCAGTTGAACTTTGCGGCAAGATTCATAATCTCCGTTTCCTCAACCTCGCCCTCGTGGGGGAATATAGCATACTCAAATCTCTGCATACCTTCGTCTGTGAAGTTGAAGTCTGCGGCAGGTCTGGGTGAGTAGTGGTCGGCAAAAATAACGTTTCTTATAGCCGTCATACGGAGCATAGTGCCGGGGCAGTCGTAGCTGTACTTGCTGTCGTTGATAACTGCAAGACCGACTCTTTTGCCGTTTACGGTTGAGGTGATGTCAGCCCATTGCTGTGTGGGTTCTTCCTCGCCGTTGCAGGGTCGCTTGATGTAGCCGCAGGGGATTTCGTAGGTTGAAATTTCGTTTTCGCCGCCGATGTCAAACGGAATTTTGAGCATCGTGAACTGCTCGCTCCAGTTAGCCTTACACTTGACACGGACGGTCTTCTTACCCTCGGTCAGGCAGAATTCCTGTGTGAGGGTAGAGGTGTTGAAGGTGTACTTTATTCTAACGCTTGCACGAAGCGGACCCTTTTCAACAAGCTCAATGCTGCTGACAGCCATCGTGCCCTTGATATCGTGGAACTTGAATACGTTGTGTGCCCACGTGTCTGTCTTATGGTCGTCAATAACGGTAGGTACAGCAAGCGGAGCAGCAGCCGCAAAATCGTTGCCGCTTGTCTTGTCAATGAACTTTGAAATTCCGCCTACAGTTTTGTCAAACTCAACTCTGACAAGCTCGTTTTCCATAAATACAACGTCTTTGTCGCCGCAGCTAAGCTTCGTTTTAAGCTCGGGCTCGTCGTCTGCGTCGAAGTACAGCCAGTAGGTTGCGTAGCCGAGTGCAGGCACCTTTGCCATAAACAGCGTGTCAAGGTGGCTGTCGTTGGAGCGTGAGGAGCGAACGTTCTGGAAGAGAACGTCATTGCCCTCGCTGTCCGTAACCCTTTCGGAAAGGTGGTAAACCCTTATCGGCATTTCAACCTCGAATGAATGGGGGTTGAAAACAACAATCGGACGCGGGAATTCCGCACGTGCACCGAGGTTGCGTACCTCAGTGCATACCGGGTCGGAAACGCCCTCAACCCAGGTGTCAATCTGTCTTGCGATTTTAATAAGAGCGGTGTTGTAGATTTTGGATGCTACGTCAAGTGCGTAGCCCGTGCTCTCGTTTACGTCCTCGTATGCCTCCATAATCGAACAGCCGCAGAGTATATCGTGGAACTGGTTGAAGCAGACGTTTCTCCAGGCTTCGGCAAATTCCTTTGTTGCGGGCATTGCACCTGCAACCTTTGAAGCAACAGTATTGAACTTTTCTGCCGCAGCAAGGCGGTTTTCGGCCTTTCTGTTGAGCTGCTTTACCATAGATGTTGCCGAATAACAGCCGCTTGCGTGGTGCTGAAGGTCGTCGGTCCATACGGGTATATCAAGCGGAGTAATAAGCATCTGACGGAAGAATTCATCGGGTGTGGAGAATTCAAGCTCACAGAAGCCGTCCTCCTCCATCTTGTTCTGTAAGTGTTCGATATCGCCTCTTGTGGGGCCGCCGCCGTGGTTGCCGATGCCGTAGAAGAGCATCATACCGTGGCCGCTTTCGTTTGCACGCTCGGAATAATCGGCTATCGTGCGGTCAAGGTCCTCCTTGCCGTTGTGTGCATAGCTTTCTGGTATGTGATAGGTGAGCACACGGCTTGAATCGGGGCTTTCCCACCAGAACATATTCTCGGGAATTTCGGCGTTTTCGTGCTTGCCGGGGCGCATCATAACGTAGGCGCTCATACCGCCCTGACGCAGAAGCTGGGGCAGCATAAGGTTGTGGCCGAAGGAGTCTACGTTATAGCCGGTTTTGCAGATTTTACCGAATTTTTCGTAGTAGTAAAGCTGGCTGTAGAGTGCCTGTCTTGCAAAGCTTTCGCCGCTTGGCATATTGCAGTCGGGCTGTACCCACCAGCCGTTGACGATAAACCAGCGCTCTTCTTTTACCATTTGCTGAATTTCCGCAAACATCTCGGGGTCAATTTCTTCAACCCAGCGGTAATAAGCGGCAGAGGAGCAGGTGAAAACGAGGTCGTCGTACTCCTTGAGTCTGTCAAGTGCACTGCGGAAGGTCTGCATAACCTCGTTGCAGCCCTCCTGCCAGCGCCAAAGCCAAATGGGGTCAAGGTGAGCGTTGCCTATGAGATGAATTGTGTGTTTCGGCATCTTTGTTTCCTCCTTAGTCCTCTATAAATCCGTAATATTTGCCTATCCAGTAGGCAAAGGTATAAACGTAACAGCTTTCAACAACGTAAATTCCGCCCGAATCCTCGTCCTTGTATTCCCAGGGATTACGGTCATATTTTGCAATAAAGTGCTCGTCGGGCTGAAGCTTGAACGAGGTTTCACAGTAATCGTAATTCCAGCGGTGCTTCTTTGCAACGTCGTATCTCGTGTCCATTGAAACGCCTGCGGCAAGACGGCTGACGTTGAAGCGCTCAAACCATTTTGCGTTCTGCTCAAGGTCAAGTCCTTCACAGCCTACGCTCAAAGCAAACGGATATTCGTAGCCGGGGTTGTTTTCACGGCAGACGGTGCCTCTCCAGGTGTTGAATGCACGTGTATAAATGTCAAGCAGCTTTTCGTCCTTTTCAAGAATGGAAAGCATCCAGAAGGATGAAACGGCAAGCATATTGTCGCCGTACATAAGCTCTGTAGCAATGTCGCCGCCCTCAAGCAGAGAGGTCTGGTATGCTCTGTCGTAGTGCTTGAGCGTCAGGTCAGCATAGCCCATATCAAGGAGCTTGTTGTATTCATCCGTCCATCTCTTTTCACCGGTGATAAACTCCGTTACCTTAAGATAAGCGAGAAGCTCTGCGGAGTTGAGACAGGCGTCTGCCCAGCCGAAATATGTGTTGAAGTAATCCGTGTTCCACTTTGCCCACGTTGTCGGCTTGCCGTTGCATTCCATAAGCTGGTAGCCGTTGTCAACGATGTGGCTCATAAGGTTCTTTGCGGACTGCTTGATAAGCTCGTCAAGGTCGGGGTCAACGTCCTGCAGGAACATATGTGAGAACAGCATATTCATAAAGTGACCCGTGATTTCGTCGCTGCTGGTGTCACCCTTGTAAACGAGGCCTTCCTCTGTATAGCCCGCTTCCGTAAAGCAGCGGCGCAGTCTTTCGGGAATGGGTGCGCTTGCATCAATTTCAAGGCCGAATATGCCTTTTTTAACCGTGTCGGTCGTTTCTACGCCGACAGCCTTGTCACCCTGTATGCGGTAGAAAAGTCCGTCGTCCGGAACGGGCTCATCGGGTGCAAGGTAGCTTCTTGCAACGAAGCCGTTGCCTCTCTTTGAAACATAAAGGTGAAGAAGGCAGGTTTCGCAGGTTCTGATCGCAAGCTCCTTTGCGGCAACTGTTTCGGGTGCTTCGTCGCCGAGCTCTCTGCGCAGCGTTGCAAAACGGAAAAGCGTGCCGACAGAGAACCAGGATGTAAAGCCGCCGTCGTTGTCGGAATGGCCGTAGGGTACCTTTGAGGAAAGGTCACGTGCCTTGGCAAGGCGCTTCTGGCTCATCATACCTCTTCTGTTGACAATTTCAAGGGATTCGTTGAGCAGCATTTCAGCCTTTTCTCTCGTTGAAAGCGGCTTCATTTCAATGTGCGTAACGCCCGTTTCGGTCTGTACCCATACGCCCTTGTCGCCGTCGGGTATCATTGAAACGACCTTGTTGTCGTAAAGGTAGCGGTTTGCCGTGAAATGCATTGCCTTGTCGTCGTCCTCAAGGGCAGCTGCATCCCAGCGGGTGACACCGCCGTTTGAGCCGAGCCAGAGCACGCCGTCGGCACTTACTGCCGAGCAGGTGTAATCCTTTTTGCGTGAGGGCAGGGGATAGCGTATGCCCGAAAGGTCAGGCACCTCAGCCTTTGCCGTAAAGAGCTGCTGCGGAATTGCCGCATCATCCTTTGCGTAAAAACTGCAGAAGCGGTTGAGCGTTGTGCGCAGTTTGATAGTGTTCATTTTATTCTCCTTTATTGACAAGATTAAATCACTCAATTAATATATTAAAAGAAAGGTGTGATTCGATTTGAAAATACGAAGCAAAGCTTTAAGAGAGGCATATGCTCTGCTTGAAAAAGCAACTCCTCTGGGCAGAGCCGATTGCGGTCTTGCCTGCGGTGCGGTGTGCTGCACTGATAAAACGGGCGACAGTATGGAGCTCTTTCCGGGCGAAAAGGAAATATTTTCCCTGTTGGAAGGCTTTGAGGTTATCGACGGCGAGGTTCCGCTCGTGAAATGTCACGGAAGCTGTGACAGAGAGCACAGACCGCTTGCCTGCCGTATATATCCGCTGTTTCCGCTGGTGGTCAATGAGAACGGCGAAGAAAAAATCCGTGTCATTTACGACCCGAGAGCCTCCCGTGCCTGTCCTCTGGCAAGCGAAAGGGTAAGGCTTGACCGTCGGTTTACGAGAGCGGTAAGACGCTCGGGCAAATATCTGCTTAAGGATGCTGAAACAGCGGAATACCTCAGGAAAACGAGTGAGTTTCTGAAAGAGCTTATTGAGCTTGAAATCAAGCTGGGGCTTTGAGCAGCCGATGCATTATGCTCCGTTGAGGATATTAATGGTTATATTTTATAATAAAAACATTTTTATTTCAAGACTTTTATTATAAATTGCATATTTTTTGGCAGCCGTTTTATTATTCATCTTCAAACGGCTCTACACCGCCCGAAATAAGCGTTTCAAAGCAGGTGTCTCTGCCCTGAATTTCAAAGCGTATGCCCTCAATGTGCAGGTAGCGGATGTAGGCGTAGTCGTAACTGCTGAGCTTTCGGTTATAGTAGTCATCCGAATGTGAGGCGATATATATTTCGTTATCCTGCTTGTCAATAACGATAAGTGAGTGGTAAAACAGCCCCTCCTCGTTGCCAAGCTGAATGACGTCGCCTCTTTCTATTCTGTCTGCTGTCACTTCCGTTGCAAACGGTCCCTGCTCCTTGTTGTTTACAATAAAATCGTAAAAAAACTGAACTCCGCTCCAGGAGGGCGTGCGGTCGCTTGACGAAATATAGTACCAGCCGTAGGTCGGCGTGTAATTCATAACGCAGCCGCCTGCGAATATGCACTGCGAAACGAAGTTCGTGCAGTCTCCGCCTATGCCGTTGAAGCTGAAAAACAACGGGTTGCGGTCAAGTGCCCAGCGCTTTGCGTAGGCAAGTGCCTTGTCGCGGTTGTATTCTTTTGTAACAAACATCGGGTAAAACCTCCTTCATAAAATCCTATACCGCATTTTATGAAATTGTCGGTTGAAAGTTCTTATATAAAATGTTATAATCACAGCTATCTTTTGTTTGGAGATGTTATTCGTGGAAAAAATACTTGCGCTCACGGGCAGCTTTGTCAACGTCGTTCTCGTTCTCGTCGGCGGCTCAATAGGCCTGCTGCTCAAAAAGGGTCTGCCCGAAAGGGTGTCCGATGCCGTGATGAAGGCAATGGGTCTTTGCGTGCTGTTTATCGGAATTGACGGTGCGCTTGAAGGCACGAACGCCCTCGTTGCCGTTATTTCAATGGCAATCGGCACAATAATCGGCAGTTGGCTTGACCTGGACAAGCACATTAATAACGCCGCTTCAAAAATAGAAAAGAAACTCACGAAGCCCGGCGAAAAGGCACAGTTTGCCGAGGGCTGTATTTCAGCAACCCTGCTTTTCTGTATCGGTGCAATGGCTATAGTCGGCTCGCTTGACAGCGGTATATCGGGTGACCACGAAACTCTCATCACAAAATCCGTTATCGACTGCGTAACCTCAATCGTGCTGGCATCCACTCTCGGTTGGGGTGTGCTTGCAAGCGTAGTGCCGGTTTTCCTTTATCAGGGCACGATTACTATGCTTTCGGGCGTAATAGCACCTCTGCTCAACGACTATACGGTTGCCCATATGACCTGCGTGGGCTCGTTGCTGATTATTGCCATAGGCCTCAATATGCTCAAGATTACAAATATCAAGGTTATGAACAGTCTTCCGGCGGTGTTTTTGCCAATTGCCGTATGTTTCTTTCTGAAATAAACAAAAATTTACGATTTTGTTATCATTTTATTATTGACTAATATATAGCTTTTTTGGTATAGTGTACAAAGAGACCCGAAACAGGTCCCATAAAATTTTTGAAATGAGAGGGATATTTCTAATGAAAAAAGTACTTACCTCAGTTCTCGCACTGCTTATGGCAGCAATTATGGTTCTCACATTTGCAGCTTGCGGCGGCAACGACGAACCCGAAACCACAACAGAAGCTCCCGTAGCAGAGTCAACGGATGCAGTTGACGCAACAGAAGCTGCTACAGAAGACGCAACAGAGGCCGCTACAGAAGATGCAACAGAAGCTGCTTCCGAGGAAGCTACAGAGGCTGTTGATGCAACAGAGGCTGCTTCCGAAGCAGAGTCCACCGAGGCAGCAGAAGTAGTTGTTCCCACAGACAAGGCTGAAATCGTTGCTCTTTACAACGAGGCTACAGCAAAGGCTGTTTCCGCAAAGCCCGGCTTCAAGAAGACCGTTACAACAGAGCTCCAGAACCTCGAAATGGGCGCTATCGGCAAGCTCGATATGGTTCGTGACGCTGTCGGCGGCTTCCTTGGCGAAGGTACAGAAACAATCACAGCTACAAAGGGTAAGGCTTCAAACGAAATCGTTAAGAGCACACTTTCCGCAGCAGACGTTACTGCAGCTACCTGCAAGCTTTCCGCTGACGGCAAGTATTACGAAGTAGCAATCACAGTTAAGAACGAAACAAACCCCCTCAAGGGTAAGAGCGCTCTCAACAAGTTCACAAACGATTACAAGGACGTTAACGAAATGCACGAAGGCCTCCAGAGCGAGGGTGCTTCCGCTGAAAAGATTACCTGCACGGTAAAGACAGCTACAATCAAGGCTAAGATTGCTGTTGCTGACAAGTCCTTCAGCACACTTGATTACACAGTTAAGATTGATGCACTTCTTGAGAAGGTTAACTACGTTCTTACAGTTAAGCAGGCAACCGGTACAATCTATACAACAGCTAAGTTTGCTAACTTCGCATATTAATCCGTACTTTTAGTCGGGCGCGAAACCGATTAAAAATATATTAAAACTAACCAAACGAAAGGAAATTTTCACTATGAAAAAGCTTTTAGCTCTCCTTATGGCTCTCGCAATGGTATTCACCCTCGCTGCTTGCGGCGGTAACGACGAGCCCGAAACCACAACAGAAGCACCCGCAGCAGACTCAACAGAGGCTGTTGACGCAACAGAAGCTCCCTCCGAGGTTGAGTCCACAGAGGCCGCTTCCGAGGCTGAATCCACAGAAGCTGCATCCGAAGCAGAGTCCACAGAGGCTGCTTCCGAAGAGGAAACAGAGGCTGCTCCCGCAGGCGATATGACAGCTGCTGAGTTCGCTGCATTTATGAACGCTGAAACAGCTAAGATTGCAAAGAGCGGCAAGTACTCCTACAACAGAGTATGTGAATACACAAAGAACATCGATGTCGGCGGTGCAACCGGTATCCTTAACGGTATCATCAGCGCTATTGATGAAAACTCCAACCTCGACACAGTTGTCGGTGACTTCCTCGGTATCGGCACAAAGAAGGGTACACTTCCCAAGGAAGATGTTGACGGTGATTACAAGGTTAAGGCTACATCTCTCAAGCCTGAAGATCTCGGTTCCTTCGCGGTTAAGGATGGCGTTTACACCTTCACACTCAAGAACGAAACCAACCCCAAGAAGACAGGTGCTACTCCTTTCAACAGATTCACAAATGACTTCATCACACACGAAGAAGTTGTTGACGGTATCGCTGGCTTCACAACAGCTATCAAGGTTGACAGCACAACTGTTAACTACAAGAACATCAAGGTTGAGGTTAAGGTTGCTAATGGCAAGATTACATCAATCAAGTATTCTTATGCTTTTGATGCACAGCTTACTCTTAAGGCCGGTATCAAGATCAACGGTTCAGGTGCTGCTGTTACAAACGGCACATTCTCCAACATCAACTATTAATCAGTTTTAATACAAGAAAATTAGCCTGTGCTCCAAACGGAGCACAGGTAATTTTTTATACTGTAATAGTTCTTGCAAAGAAAAATAATTTTGTATTTTGGTGTATAATGAAATAAAATAATCTTTCTGCAAAGGGTGTTTTACTATGAAAAAGATATCGGCTTTACTTATGGCTGTTGTTCTTGCTTTTTCTCTTGCTGCCTGCGGCGGTAATGATGAGCCGGAAACAACTACAACTGCGCCAGATACTGCGGAAACAACAGAAAGCGTGAATATAACCGAAAATCATTCTGTTGACAATACCGAGTCGGTTACAGCCGAAGAAACCACAACGGAAGAAGCCGTTACAGATGAAGCTGTTTCCGAAGAAGAAACCTCCGAGGCTCAAGGACTTGACCTTAATGATAAGCAGGCTGTTCTCGATTATTACAATGCGGCGGTCAGAAAGACCGATAAGGATTGGCCAAAGGGTCAGCAGACGATGAAGCTCAGCCGCGACATTACGGGCGACGGCGCTCTTGTCGGTATGTTTGTAAAGATGGTTACTCCTATTGCAAAGCTGGTGCTGAATAACAACTCTTCCGAAACCGATTGGGTGCCCGGCGAGGGTGACCTCAGGCTTTCCGACTGCGAATCAATCTCCGCAACAGCGAAAAACGGCGTTGTAACGGTTAAAATCAAGCTGAAATCACAGGTTGACGGCTCGGACGGCGACCCTCATAACGGCGGCCCCGTTGCAAGGGGTATAGGCACACTCGGCAGTATTGACGAGGCTCTCAGCCAGCTCGGTATTACCATTGACGAGGGCAGGGAAACGGTTGCTCTCACCTATAAGAACGCCTCCCTCACCGCAAATATAAGCGAGGAAACGGGCAAGATTACAAGCGGCACGTGGAAGTATACGGTTGATATTCACGTCGGCGACGTCGTCGGCTCCTTGAAGGGCATATCGGCACGTATCACGAATATCCGCTCGGCGGTCGATTATCAGGTTGTTATCTGAAACGAAAAGCGATAAAAAATTAAGGTCTGTACCAAGCGGTACAGACCTTAAAAATTTGCCTTATTTCTTTTTGAATTTCTTTATTGCAAGTGCAACTGCGCCTGCCGTTGCGGCAGCGGCGGCAATGTGTGCCGTTGTTACGAAGGTAATGTACTGCTTATCGTTGAAGTTGCGAAGCAGGGGACCAAGGCAGGTGCACTTGAGACCCAATTCTTTGTAGTGAACAACCTTCGTTTCGAGCTTCGTAAGGTCGCGTTCGTCAATGTCAACAATTCTCACACAGCTTCTTGCGCCGTCGGTAAAACAGCGGAAGCCTGCGGTTTTGCATTGACCCATCGTAATTCCGTCAACCACGCAGGTGAAATCGTTGAGGTGGTCGTGGCCGAAAAATGCGCCGATAACGTCACCCGTCTTTTTCCAGCTTTCAAATTGGCCGGGGTTGTATTCGGGTGCGCAGGGGTCTTCGCCGACGTAGCCGTCAGTCACACACTCGTTGCCGACGTAACGCTTGTTGGCTCGTTTGCCGTGACCCTTTACGGAGGGATAAAGCTCCCACGGCTTAGCTAATCTGTAAGCGTTTCTTTCCTCGTAAACGGGTGTGTGCTGGAAAAGAATTGCGGGCACGGGCTTACCGCCGTTTTGCTCCTTGAGCTCATTTGCCTTGCGCTCGTACCACGCAATCTGGTCCTCGTGTACCCAGTCGTATATTGATACGCTTCTGTCCTCACAGCAGTTGTTGGAGTCGATAAACCACAGGTTGAATGCGGTTTTGTCGCTGTCACTTGCCTGAATGGTGAGGTTGAAATTCATATCACCCGTAATTTCGGGGTCGTCATTAAAGCAAAGGCAGTTCGGGTTGCTGACGTAAGCTTCAACAATTTTGTCCTCCGTGCCCTGGTCGTGCTCGTGGTTGCCGAGCACGGCAGCAAAAGGAATACCCGCATCCGTAATCGGCTTTGTGATAAGCGCAATATTGCCCTTGGGGTCTCTGTTGCCGTCGGTATATGTATCACCCATAAGCACGCAAAGGTCGGGCTTGAGCGTTTTTACAGCCGTTTCCATAAGCAGCTGCATATCGTGAAACCTTGCTCTGTCATTCGGTGTGTCAAATACACAGGGCTCGTGCAAATCACCGAACAGAAGCATTCTGAATTTTCCGTTATTGTCAAATTTAAGTTGTTTTTTCATAATTAACCGAATATACCCTCAAACAGCGGAATATCAAATCCAAGCTGTGTATTGTCGTAATATCTGCCGATGTTGTTTATAATGCCTGCAATTGCGCTTATAACCTTAACCAGAGGATAGTACCACTGTGCAGGTGTTGTGTAGCTGTGGCCGCCCTCGTTGGTGGTCTTTTTAATCGTAATTGCGCCTATGCACTCGTCGCTTTCAACCGTGTAGGACTTGAGCACAATGCTGTCCTCGGAGAAATCAATGAGGTTGTAAATTTTTTCCTGCGTGAGTACTGCGTGGCCGATGTCGCTTTCTCTCAGGCCTATTTCATCTTCTGCGCCGCGGGGTCTGTTGATTGAGCCCGTAACCATATAAATCGTGCCGTTGGGGTCTGTGATTGTGGCGTTGTTTTCAACCGTTGCAACGGGCTCGTTGTTGTAAAGTACGTTGGAAATCGTGTAGTAGTGGCTGTGGCCGAGCAGGCAAAGGTCAAAGCCGTACTTGTCTGCAAGCGGTGCCCACATAAGGCGGAGCCACTTGTTTTCGCTTTCTCTGTTGGGCTTTCTGCCGCTGTAAAGGTCATGGTGAAAGATTGCAACCCTCCACTTGACGTCGGGGTTTTCGTTTACAGCCTTTTTAACGAGCTTTTCGTGGTCGCCCATACTGATGTTGTTGGAGTCCATAACGAGGAACAGTACGTCACCCTTGACGAAATAATAGTCCGTGCCGACGTAGGATTTAACCGCCATATTGACCGTGCCGTACTGAATGGCGTTGAAGTATCTGTAGTCAACGCTCTTGCGGTCGTGGTTGCCTATACAGGGTGCAAAGGGGATAGACTTCATAAAGCTGTTTGCGGCAACACCCACATATTCCGTTCTCATACCCTCGGATGCCTGGTCGCCGCCCGAAAGGATAAGCTCAAGCGTTGTGCCGTTTGCTGCTGCCTTGGCTTGTGCAACTTCAAGCGTTTCGCCGAGCGTGTAGGCGTTGTCCCTGATGGAGTCGGCGTTGTTGTCATCGTGGCTTACGTGAATATCGGAAACGTAAACGGCTGTAAAGGAATCCGTGCCGTAAGCGTCAATAGTATAGGTTTCGCTCGTCCATTCACCTGAAGCGCAGGTGTAGGAGTAGGTCTTACCTGCTTCAAGTCCGCTGATGTAAGAAACAAGGCGGTAGTCGCCCTGAGGCGTTGCAACGGCTTGGGCATCAAACGTGCCGAAGGCTGAGCCGTCAGCATTTTTTACGGTAACCGCACCGCTGCCAGCGGCGGAATACCAGGAAATATATCTGTCCGAATCGTTGCTTGCAGGTGTCATTGTAACGGCGGCGGAAATTTCAGCCGAGTTTTCTGCCCAGTTAGTGTCCCAAGCTGCCTTGTCGAGCGCAGAAGCATTGAAGCAAACAGCACCTGAAAGCAAAATAAGTGCGGCGAGTAACACCGAAAGGGGAGTGCGTAATTTTTTCATAGTAATTCACCTATCTGAAGCATATTTTTATAATACTGAATTATACACCTGCTGTAAACCAATGTCAAATTAATTAATAAAAATTAACAATAAAACGGTTGCCTAAAAGTACCTGATATGTTAAAATCAAATGGACGAAAAACACCGAAAGGGGATTTACATAAAATGGAAAACTTTACACCCGTTTTAAGATTTGTCGCTTCAAGTGACCTTCACGCAAACCGTGAGCACCCTTCAAGAGTTGAATACTTCCGCAAGGGTCTTGACCTTATGTACAAATATGCCGAGGGCTGTGATTACAAAAACCTCGATGCAGTTATAATCAACGGCGACTTTGCCGACGGCGGCTCAGACGAGCAGATGCAGGACGTTAAGGACGCCTTTGACGATTGCCTTAAGCCCGAAACAAAGTGGATTCTGACTATGGCAAGCCACGAGTTTTTCTGCGAGGGCGGCGAGGCCGCAGCGCTTGAAAAATTCGGCAGAATTTTCGGCGTTCCCTGCGATAACCACAACGTAATCAACGGCTTTCACTTCATTTCCGTTACCACAACAAACGGCTGCCGCTTCAACGACGAAAAGCGTGCGTGGATTAAGGCAGAGCTTGACAAGGCGGTTGCGGACGACCCCTTCAAGCCGGTATTTTTCTTCCAGCATCCCCATATCCAGGGCACGGTTTACGGCAACGTTTACTGGGGCGAGGACGAAATCACCGATATTCTTATGAACTATCCGCAGATTATCGATTTTTCGGGTCACTCTCACGCCCCCGTAAACGATCCCCGTTCAATTCATCAGCAGCATTTTACAAGCGTCGGCACCGGCAGCTTCAAGTACTTCGAGCTTGATGAGTTTGACAAGATTTACGGCACGGTACCGCCCAACGAGCCGGAGGCCGCACAGTTTGTGCTTGTCGAGGCAGACGAAAAGGGCAGGGTACTGCTCAGACCCTACGACGTGCTCACAGAGAGCTTTTTCGGCTACGAATGGCTCGTTGAAACACCGTGGGAGCCTGACAACTTCACCTATACGGACGCACGCTATAATACGAGCGTAAAGCCTTATTTTGCCGATGATGCAAAAATTGAAGTCAAGGTAGAGGGCAGCGACGCAACGGTTGAATTCACTCAGGCAAAAATTGACGAGGACAGAGTTAACGATTATAAGGTAACCGTCCGCCGCAAGAGTGACAACGCAATTGTCCGTCAGCTTTGCTTCTGGTCAAAGTATTACGTTAAGAATATGCCCGAAACGGCAGGCTACAAAATTGAAAGCCTTCCCGATGGCGAATACGTCCTCAGCGTAACGGCAAGAGGCTTCTGGAACAACAAATCAGCCAACAGCCTCACCGCAGAATTCAGAATCTGATACATAATTAATATTGAACGCTCCTGTTTCATACTATATAAGCAGGAGCGTTTTTTACAGGAGAAATGATATGAATTTTTTTGAAATTCTCAAAGCGGTTTTCCTCGGCATAGTCGAGGGCATAACCGAATGGCTGCCCATAAGCAGTACGGGTCATATGCTGCTTGTCGATGAGTTTTTACAGATGAATATGAGTGAAGAATTTAAAGAAATGTTCTTCGTCGTAATCCAGCTCGGTGCAATTTTAGCCGTTGTAAGTGTGTTCTTTAAGCGGATGATACCCTTTGAACTGAATAACGGACTTAAACTAAAAAAGGATACTTTTTCACTATGGTTAAAGGTTGTTATAGCCTGCATACCCGGTGCAATTGTAACATTGCTGTTTGACGATTTTATCGAATCACGCCTGCATACGCCCGTTGTAATTGCCCTGACTTTGATTATCTACGGTGTTGCGTTCATAATCATAGAAAATGCGGCTAAAAACAAAACACCGAAAACAAATCAGCTTGAAATGATAAGCTATAAGCAAGCGCTTTTAATCGGCCTGTTTCAGGTGCTTTCAATAATTCCGGGTACCTCACGTTCGGGCTCAACGATAATCGGAGCACTTCTTATAGGTGTTTCTCGTGTTGCGGCGGCAGAGTTCACGTTCTTCCTTGCCGTGCCCGTAATGTTCGGCCTGAGTGCGCTGAAGCTCCTCGATTTCGGCTTCAGCTTCACAGGGGATGAATTGGTAATCCTGCTTGTCGGCTGCGTTACGGCCTTTGCCGTCTCTCTCGGTGTGGTAAAGTTCCTTATGAGCTATATCAAGAAAAAGGATTTCAAGGTCTTCGGCGTTTACCGAATTGTTCTCGGCGCACTCGTGCTTGGCTATTTCTTGCTTGTAAAATAATTCAATTTTTCAGTTTTTTTAATATTTCTCTTGACTTTTCATTGTTTCTTGTGCTATTATATTCAAGCACTTGGGGGCGTAGCTCAGCTGGGAGAGCGCTTGAATGGCATTCAAGAGGTCAAGAGTTCGATCCTCTCCGTCTCCACCAAAAAAGAAGCAAGTCATCGACTTGCTTCTTTTTTTATCCAATCCGCAGGATTAGTAAACTGCTGAAAGTTAACGTTATTTTAATATTCAGTTTGCACACAAGGCAGAGATTAGATTGTTTTGGAGCGATTTTGAAAAACTTTAAAAAACTGTTGACAAAAATTTGTACTCGTGCTAAATTATGTATAGTACGAGTGCGAATATTGCTTTTGAGGAGGCACTATGGCGAAGAAAGAAACAACAAAAGATAAAATAATCCGAGTTTCAACCCGAATGTTTCTTGATTACGGATATTCGGCATCAAGCGTTAAAATGGTCTGCGATGAGTTAGGAATAAGCAAGGGCAACTACACATTTTATTTTCACTCGAAGGACAACATTCTTGCGGTGCTCACGGATTTGCTGTGCAAATATCAGTGGAAGATGATAAAGGAAGAAGCAGATGACGGCATAAGTTCGCTGCTTGCTCTTTGCTTTGAGCTGATGACAATGGCGGCGGCTTGCGAAGAAAGCGAGGTTGCGAAAGACTTTTTTATTTCGACCTATCAAAGCCCGAAATGCCTTGAGATTATCCACAACAACGACACCGCCCGTGCAAAAGAGGTTTTTGCGGAGTATTGTCCCGATTGGACAGACGAGCAGTTCAGAGAAGCGGAAATTCTTGTTGCAGGCATTGAACACGCAACGCTGAATGCCATTGATAAAACCGTGCCGCTTGAAACACGTATTTCGGGAGCGTTGAATGCTATTATGACAATTTATAATGTGCCCGAAGAAATCCGCAGGATAAAGATTGATAAGGTTCTTGCAATGGATTACCCTTCAATCGGCAAACGCATTTTTAACGAGTTTAAGGAATATGTTGAAAAAGCGAATACATTTTAAGCGCAGAATGACGAACGCAGATATAGCCTTCCCCTTGAGGGGAAGGGGGACCGCTTGCGGTGGATGAGGTGGGAGAAAATACAATACTTTATATTGCACCTCATCAGTCACTCCGTGACAGCTTCTCCTCAAGGAGAAGCCTTTGGTAGGCAACCGGGCCGAAAGGAAACAAGCTCCTTTATCAAAGGAGCTGTCGAGCAAAGCGAGACTGAGGATTGGAAAAGAAAAAACGGTAAATCAATCCTCCGTCAGACCTGCGGTCTGCCACCTCCTTTTCAAAGGAGGTTAACGGAAAGGCAATCGTGCCGAAAGGCTTTTATTTACATATTTAATTTGTATTCACATACAAAGGAGGAAACCCTATGAAAAAAACAAACAAACTCATAAGCATTTTAATCGCTGTTGCAATGCTTTTGTCAATGACGCCGATTTCGGCGTTTGCGGCAGCAGCTCCGCCGACAGTTGAAATCGGCGGTAAAACCTATTACGAGATTGACTCGGCAGATGACCTTGATTGGTTTGCCGCTCAAGTAAACAGCGGTAACACCGCAATCAATGCCTCGCTTACTAAAAATATTACTTATAACAGCGGCACTATGTCGGCTTCTACCACGGGTGCCCGTGTGTGGACTCCTGTCGGAACACGCGATAATCCGTTTACAGGTATCTTTAACGGTAACGGCTACACCATAAGCGGTCTTTACTGCAAGGACCCTGAAGACAGCCCCTATCTGTCACTTGTGGCTCACTCTGTAAAAGCAATTATAGCCAACGTTGCGGTAACCAATTTCTATTTTGAAAGCAGATACGGTCTTGTTGCAGGTATTGCTTCATATGCTGCTGGCTCAACCATTACCAACTGCTATGCACAAGGCTCGATTTATGCCAAAGATGCCGGTGCGGCTGCCGCAGGTATTTGTGCTGCAGTATTCGGCCACAGCAGAACTGAAATTCTTAACTGTCTTGCAGACGTAGCTCTCAAGGTTGACGATCCCTCGGATTTTACCGTTTCGGGTCTGTCTGTAAGAAATTATATCGGCGGCATTATCTGTACAGGTGACAAAGACAACCCCGTACTGATTCAGAAAACAATTTACATTACCGACAGATATAACGGCGCCGTTTACGATTCGGATTATGCATTGGCAACACACTTTGAAATATATGACAGCGAGGGAATGCCCGCTTCAAAGCTCTCAACAGGTGAAATCGCCTATGCTCTCGGCAACGGTTGGGGACAGAAGCTCGGCACAGATCCCATACCCGTTATTTTAAGTGCATACAAGGTTAACTACGGATATATTTCCTGCGATGTCGATGCAGAGAAGGTTTATACAAACTCTGCAATAAATCTCAACTATCCCTGGCATTACGACAGCGAAACAGACAGCGACAGCGCTTGCGATTTTTGCGGAATAAATCTTCATACTCACTCATTTGAATATACCGCTTCGGGTGATACAATTACCGCTGTTTGCGAAAATACGGACGGCAACTGCCCGGATTCTGAGGGCACACTCACAATTCTTGCCCCTGCAGACCTTTATGTTGACGGCACAGCAAAGGAAGCAACCATTGAAAACAATCTTGTTGATACTTCGGTTGAAGTCAGTGATATTACATATTCAGCCCCTTACGGCTTGCCTCCCAAAGATGCAGGCACTTACACCGCAAGCGTAACAGTCGGCGGTGCAACGGCAACGGTTGAGTTCACTCTGCTCAACTATGCCGCAAAGGTAACCGACAAAGACGGCAACGAGCTTTCAGGCTCACCGTACAAGACCTTTGCAGATGCAATTACAGCAGCACAGGACAACGAGGGCAGCACGCTTACCCTGCTTGATAACATCACTCTTACTTCTACACAGATTATCTACTCCGGCAAGTTCACCCTTGACCTCAACGGCAAAACCCTGCTCAATGAAACCGGCGTTACACTTCAGATAAATAAGGAGGCTAACGTAACCGTTAAGAACAGCGGCGAGGGCGGCACGGTCAAAACGGGCGGCACAAACACACCTGCAATTTCCAACCTTGGCACACTCACCGTTGACGCGGGAAACATAATCGGCAAAAAACAAGCGGTTAACAGTTCAGGAACGCTTACCGTAAACGGCGGTAAATTTGAAGCGGAATATTCACTTTATATTTCATCAGGGGAAACCGTAATTGAAGACGGCGAATTTAACGGAATCGTATGTGTCTTTGCTTCCTGTACCGTAAACGGCGGCGATTTCACGGCACCACGTATCAGCATTAATTATGAGGACGGTATTCTCACAGTAAACGGCGGCACGCTTGATATTGATGAAATAAGGATTTTAGCAGGCACCGTATCGCTCGCAGGCGGTGAGTTCACAAACGGTTTTGTCCTTAAATCCGAGAATACCGAGGACACTTTAAATTCATTCCTCGCAGAGGGTTATAAATTTTACGATGCCGACGGCAACAAGATAACCGTTGCAGATGATGCAAAAATTATCGACGGCTATGTTCAGGTCAAGGAACATTTTGTAGCTTCCGTAACCGATAAAGACGGCAACGCTGTCGGTACTTACAAAACCTTTGCAGATGCAATAACAGCGGCACAAAGCAGCGAAGACAGCACACTTACTCTGCTCGATGATATTACGCTTACCGAAACCGCCATAATCTCTTCGGGCAAGTTTATTCTTGATCTTAACGGCAAAACCATTCTTAACAAAACTGATGATGTTTTAATGGTTTATTACCATGCAAATATAACAATCAAGGACAGCTGCGAAGGCGGCACCGTTCAGACAAACGGTGCAACTTCTCAGACAATCTTCAATTGTGGTACGCTTACCATTGAAAACGGCCTTTTTAAGGGTGCCGCAGGTATTGTCACTTCCGGCACACTCAACTTTAAAAACGGCAAAATTGAAGCCGATACTTATGATGCAATCAGAAATTCAGGCACAGTCTATATTTACAACGGCAGCTTTACATCTATTGATGCAGGTGCAATAAACGTTGACACCGACGGAACTGCCTATATCTATGGCGGTGAGTTCAGCGGCTTTTGCGGCATTAGCAATAGTGGCACAGCCTATATTGAAGGCGGCGAATTCAAGGGTAACTCCTATGCTGCGTTTAATCTCTACAGCGGTACTGTTGAGGTAACCGGCGGCCGCTTCACGGGAACAGACTTTGCAAGCGGTTATTACAGCGGCACACCTTACGGCGAATGGACTGTTTACTATGGTGAAGATGCAACCCTCACCCTCAAGGGCGGCGAATTCCCCAACGGCTTTGTTGTTGCTTATACAACCGCAAACACATTCCTTGCAGAGGATTATTACTACAAAGATGCCGACGGTAAGCTTATTGATGTTGCAGATGATGCAAAAATCATTAACGGCTATGTAAAGGTAAGCAAGGGTGCTGACCTTGCAGACGCGGTTGTTACTCTTGATTCAACAGAATTCACCTATAACGGCAGCGAAATCAAGCCCACGGTTATCGTAACAGTCGGCGGCAAGACTCTCACGGAGGGTAAGGACTACACTCTCACTTTCGCAAACAATGTTAACGCAGGCACGGCAACAGTAACTGTAAAGGGTACAGGAGATTACACGGGCGAAGCAACAAAAGAGTTTACAATCGTAAAGGCAGATAACTCCGTTACTGCCGCACCTGTGCCCAACACCCCTACATATAACGGCAAAGCACATAATCTTATTTCCGCAGGCGAAGCAATGTACGGCACAATGGTTTACAGCCTTGACGGTACAGAATATTCCGAAACAATCCCCCAAGGCACGGATGCAGGCGATTATACCGTGTATTATAAAGTCGCCGGTGATGCAAACCACAATGACACCGAGCCTGCAACGGTTACAGTAACAATCGGCAAGAAGCCCGTAACAGTTGCGGCAACTGTACCCGACAGAATTTACGGTGACGATTACCGTGTTGATATTTCAAAGGTTGTTATTACCTTTGACGGCATTGTTGACGGCGATGATGTCGGTTATGCTGTAATTGATGCTTATTATCACGTACATACCGTTACAGATAATGCTCCCGTTCAAGTCGTTTACAATATAAACGGTACGGATGCAGGAAACTATCAGTTCCCCGAATACGGCGATTGGATTGCTCCCAACTACGGTGTTCAGGCAACGGGCAGAGTTCTTCCGAGAGATATTGCAAACGCAGAAATCACTCTCGGCGATGCTCTTGTTTACAATGGTGCAGAGCAGACACAGACAGTTGCAGCCGTAACCGTTGACGGTCTTGAAGTAACATATACCGTAAGCGGCAACAAAGCAACAAACGTCGGTGTTTACGAACTCACAATCACAGGCAACGGCAACTTCGCTGGTGAAACAACCGCTCTTTATGAAATTGCTCCCGATACAACAGGCGTTGATGTTCTCACTGTTGATAACGTCAAATCAAGCGATAAAGAAG
>JAFXCT010000097.1 GCA_017521365.1 Clostridia bacterium | reverse complement strand
TGAGGGTTGCTTGTAAACAATTTAATGAACATAAAATCTTGCAATCCTCCGTCTTTTGCTTCGCAAAATCCACCTCCTTTGCAAAGGAGGTTAATGCTCCGCATACACCTCATCAGTCACCTGCGGTGACAGCTTCCCCTCAAAGGGGAAGCCTTTAGATATAGCAGGAACTTTTCTTGACTTCCCCTTGAGGGGAAGATTCCCCCACGGTGTGGGGGAAATGTCACAAAGTGACAAAGGGGGACGGCTCCGTCAGAGGGGGACCGCCGAACGGCGGTGGATGAGGTGTTCAAAAGAGCCCGACAAACTGTAATTCACCTTTTCAATAACACGGCTTTTATTACAAGTATGAAAAAAGCTACGACGGCGGCATAGACCGCTCTTGTTACGGTGAGAAAAAGCACGGCAAGAATATTCAGCATAACGGATATTTCCGTCAGGATTTTATTTGGCTTTTCCGCATTCATTCTTGTGAATATCAGTTTAACAAGCCCCGAGAGAATTAGCACGGCAAACATAACGGCGTAAACAGCCTTGCTCACTGTTGAAACGTCGGAAACGCCGAACAGATTCACCGAATAAACGAAGCCGTTGACGGTATTGGGATAAAGTGGCAGGATAACAAGCAAAAGGAACAGCAAATCGGCAAACCCGAAAAGCAAATTGCAAATTCTTCTGACGTCTGCCTTTTTCTCACTTTCGGCAATTGACAGCAGTTTTTCGCCCGAGAGAAGCTCGTCGATTGAAACTGAAAAAAATTTTGCAATTTCTTTTAAAGACTCTATGTTGGGGTATCCCTTGCCCGATTCCCATTTTGAAACGGCAGCCCTTGAAACAAAAAGAAGCTCTGCCAATTCCTCTTGGGTAAGTCCACGGTTTTTTCTCAATTCCTGTAATTTTTCATTGAACTCCATAAGCGCTGTTCTCCTTGTTCTGATAAAAAGCAACGGCTGATTTATAAAGTGCAAACAGTCCCGCACTCAACAGAATTGAGCCGATAATATCGCTCAGCCAATGCACGCCCGAAATCAGCCTGCCTGCAACCATAAGGGCAGCAAACAAAAGCGTAAATATGTTTATTGCTCTTATTATTCTCTTGCTTTTCAGCCTGCGGTTACAAAGGAAGGCAAACGAGGGCATAACACACAGCACGAGCAGGGTTGTTGACGAGGGATAAGAAGCCTCCGCCAAGCCGTTAATCAGCACGGGGCGGTAATTAATCGGTATCATTTCAAAAGCCAGATAGCACAGTAATACTATAACATAATACACGCCCGAAACCAATATATCATAATCAACCCTCAATACACTTTTCCGTTTCACAAGCTGAGCAAAGCCGACCACACCGAAAAAGGCACACGCCGCAAGCGGCACAAGCCCCAGCCAATCCGTCAACGTATAAAGGGACATATTCACACCCGTCAGAGAATGAAACCGTGTGTTGAGCACCGCAAAGCCGATATCCGTTCCGTTAACGCCGACGCTTTGAACGTCAAGAGTTTTAATCAACACCGTCCATACGGCAAACGCACTTAAAAACACCGCTCCCGTAACCGGTAATTTTTTTGCTTTCATTTTTTCAAATCCTTTCTGTTTTCGCCTTAGTGATAAGAAAAGGTTAACAGAAAGCTGAACGGATATAAAGCTTTTTCCCGTAGCGGCCGTGATACTTTTCGTAGCAAAGGCCAAAACTCACTATTTTATTCCTTTATAAATATAATAGGGCTTTGAGAAAACGTATTGGTTTTGCTTTTGCGCCGTTTTCAGGTTTTCAATAAATTCGGCATATTCTTTTTTGCTTAATGCGCCTGTGTTATTTTCATATAACCACGCAATATCAAGGCTTAAATCATAGCCGAAGGTGCCTTCTTTATATTCGGTTTCGACCTCGCTATGGACGCTTACCGTGCTTTCAAACAGACCCGTCTTATTGAAAAAGCCGTACATTCTCCTGCCAATCCAGCTGTCCAGGTCATCCATCCACGGCTGTTTCGTTTTTGCGTAGGCGTGAACTGCTTTGTAAATCAGCTCCTTGTTTTTTCCGTTATAGCAAACGCTGTCCCAATCGCAGTTTACGGAAACCACCGTTCCGCCCGGCTTTAAAACACGATAGATTTCGCTTACCAGAAAGTCCTTGTCCGACACGCACTCAAACATATCCTTTGTAAAAACCAAATCAAGGCTGCAGTCGGCAAAGCCCAGCTTTTTTGAGCAGTCCATAACCTTCAGCTCAATCGGCTTATCATACTCAATGTCATTAAACCGCTTGTCGGTTATATCCACACCCGTAGCTGATTTGATTTTACCGGGAAACGCTTCCAGAAATGCCAAAAGAAAGGCAGCATCCTTACAGCCCAAATCGGCAACCGTGGCATTGTCGGGTAAATCTGTCTGCTCCGAAATAACTTTGAATAAAGACGAATATTTAAAGTTACTGTTCATTTTAAAATCTCCTTAATAAATAATAAAAAACTGTCAACAGCTTATGCGCCGCTGACAGTAAAAGGTTAATCTCTGTTACTCTTACGTCGGGCACACAGCATTATAAGCCTGTACCCGAAAGCCGAATACAAGCTAAATTCGTCTGCGTCGAACAGAGATAAAGAACATATAATTTTCCTCCGATAAGATTTTAGTTGATTATACTACAATAAAAATAAAATGCAAGTGTTATTTTACCACCTGTTTTCCGCGTATTCGCAGAAGGTAAACAGGTCTTTTATTTCAAGTTTTGTACCGTCATCGAGGATAACGCTGCCGTTCCATATTCCGTAAATCTGGTGGCAGTTCATTCTGCCGACCTTGAAATCCACATCGGAATGGTTGTCGAGAGTAGGTAGCATAGTCATATTGAAGCGGCCGTCCTCGGATATGAATTTCCACGGCTCCATAAACCTGCCCTTGGGGAATTTTTCAACGTCCACCGCACCGAATTTATGAATTTTTCCGTCATAGAAAATGCAGGTTTCGGTGGCGTTGCTTTCATCGCCTATTGCCCAGGTTATTTCAAAGCCGAAAAGGTGCTTTTCGCCCGCAGAATCGGTGATATACTGACTGCCGCTGCCCCAGTACCACACCATTTCGTGCGGCGTATTCACCCTGCCCCAGTCGAGTGAACAGAACGCTTTTTCCTTTTTGAATTCGTACACGTAGTCGCCGAAAACGAACTTACCGCCGCAGGGCATACAGAGCTGTTTGGTGGTCATAAAGTACTTTGTTTCGTCACCGTCAAACGGAAAAACCGTAGTAATGCTTTCAAGCCCCTCGGGTATATCCATTAGGGCGGTAACCTCAACGGGCTTACCCTTGTAAACTCCCTTGTACCAAAGGGTACGCTCGGTTTCCTTGGTATTGAAGTCGAACTCGGTTCTGCCGATTTTATCTTTAAAACGGCTCGGGGCATCGGGTATTGAGTGGGAAACGTGCTTGTTTGCGCCGACAAAATACTGAATGGAGTCGCAAATAACCTCTCCCGTTTTAAGGTTGACGAGCTTTGCCGCAACGTAGCCGCCGATATTGATATTTGCAAAGCTGACTAGAATCTGCATTTCATCATCGAAAATGGTATAAAAATCCCACTCTTTTCGGCTGATGATACCCTTTTTTACATAGTTGCGGTTATACTCAAAAACGTTTTTTCTTGCCCAGCCCTTTGCAAGCAGGGTACCGTCAGAAGCTAACAACGGCGTTTTTTCGGTGTATTCTGTTTGCCTGGATTTTTCCTTCCACTCTGTAAACGGCACATAAGTGCGCTTTAATTCATTACTCATAGTCTTATATCTCTTTTTCAAAAATAAAAATGGCCGCAAATTCCGTTTCAAATTCTTCAAGCAGATTCAATTTCGCATTTTGGGCATACATCTTTATATCGCTTACATTATCCGGGAACACCTTAACCTTATATGTACCCATATCAATAAACTCATCTCTGTTTTTGTCAATTGACAAAACAAATCTGCCGTTGGGGTTCAGAATTTTGGAAACGATATCAAACGCCTTTTGCTTTTCATTGATATGCATAAAGGTAAGGCTTGAATAAACCACGTCAAAGGTTTTTTCAAAATTATATTCAAGAAAGTCGGCACATATCAATTCAGGCTTTCTGAGCAAACCGCTTTTGATGTTTTTCTTGGCTTGTGCAATTGTCTTTTCGGATATATCAATTCCCGTGAAATCCTTACACCTTGGTGCAACATTAACCGCAATTCTGCCCGTACCGACACCGATTTCAAGCACGGCTTTGGTTTTATCGAGCTGCATTTTGTCAATAAAAAGCTGACCGTCCCACTTGTTCATATATTCCTTCAACGGCTTCGGGTCGTGAACAGGGTCCTGCCCCTCGTAAATAAGATTATCGTAATGCTTTGCAACCTCGTTCATATACTACCTCTTTTTAAACACTGACTTAACCTTATAAACCGCTTTGTAGGTAGGGGTTTCGAGCACTTTTACGGCTGATTCAAGCTCTTTTCTGATTTCAATACTCTGCGGACAGTGAGTTTCGCATTTTCCGCAGCCTATGCAAGCAGAGGCAGGTGCATATTTTCCGGTACACTTGACGTATTCCTTAAAGCCTGCAAAATTACCGTCGGCAGAGTAGCGGTTATAAGCGGAAAAGGTGCCGCTTATATTGATATTTTTTGGGCACGGCATACAGTATTCACAGCCCGTACAGCCGACCTTCATTTTGGAATTGATAGCGTTGGCAACTTTTTTGAGCATTGCTTCATCATCGGCAGTAAGCTCACCGATCTGAGTTTCGGATGCTGTTTTGATATTATCTGCTACCATTTCGTCGGAATTCATACCCGAAAGCACAACGGTAACCTCGGGCTGATTGTAGAGCCAGCGGAAAGCCCACTGCGCAGGAGTGTGCTGCACAGAGTGCTTTGCAAAAATATCCTTTGCTTCCTGCGGAAGGTTATTTACAAGCTTACCGCCTCGGAGAGGCTCCATAATCATAACGGGAATACCCTTTTCGTGGGCGTGGTTCAAGCCCTTACGCCCTGCCTGGGTGTGCTCGTCCATATAGTTGTACTGAATAAGGCACATATCCCAATCGTAAGCGTCCACAATTTTACAGAACATATCCGATTTACCGTGGTAAGAAAAGCCGAACTGGCGGATTGTACCGCTCGCCCTTTTATCTTCTATCCATTTTTCGATACCGATAGTTTTAAGGCGTTCCCAAACCTTGATATCCGCCATCATATGGAAAAGGAAGAAATCCACGTGGTCGGTACGCAGTCTTTTGAGCTGCTCACCCAGAAGCTTGTCGAGAATTTCCGTAGTTCTCATAAGCTGAGGAGGTAACTTTGTGGCAATATAAACCTTGTCACGGATGTTGTTCTTTTCAAAAATTTCGCCTATCGCCGCTTCGCTGCCGGGGTATATAAAGGCGGTATCAAAGTAATTGACGCCGTTATTATATGCCGACATAACCTGACGCTCGGCATCCGCCAGCTCAATTCTGCCCAGCTTCTTTTTAAAGCGCATACAACCGAAGCCGAGCACGGACAGCTCATTGCCGTATTTATCCAAACGGTATTGCATAAAGTAACCTCCGCAAGTAAACTAATTTTCGTAAATCACAATTATTAATATGATTATATCACAATATATAATAAAACAAAAGAAAAAAATTCCGCACACCTGAGTGTACGGAATTTTCATCTGTATAACAGAAATTATGCCTTGTTAGCAGAACCGAAGAGCTCGATTTTTTCCTTAACGGTAGCCTTGATAGCCTCTACGCCGGGAGCAAGAAGCTTTCTCGGGTCAAAGCCCTTGCCTTCAAGGTCCTTACCTGCTTCGATATACTTTCTTGTTGCTTCCTGGAATGCAAGCTGGCACTCTGTGTTAACGTTAATCTTTGAAACGCCGAGAGAGATAGCCTTCTTGATCATATCAGCGGGGATACCTGTACCGCCGTGAAGAACGAGAGGCATTGTGCCTGTCTTCTCCTGAACAGCTGCAAGAGTTTCAAAGGAGAGACCTGCCCAGTTTGCGGGGTACTTACCGTGGATGTTACCGATACCTGCTGCAAGCATTGTAACGCCGAGGTCAGCAATCATCTTGCACTCGTCGGGGTCTGCACACTCGCCTGCACCGACAACACCGTCTTCCTCACCGCCGATTGAGCCAACCTCTGCTTCAATGGAGAGACCCTTTTCCTCGCAGATTGCAACGAGTTCCTTGGTCTTTGCGATGTTCTCATCGATCGGGTAGTGAGAGCCGTCGAACATAATTGAGCTGAAGCCTGCTTCGATGCAAGCCTTTGCGCCCTCGTATGAGCCGTGGTCAAGGTGAAGAGCAACGGGAACAGTGATGTTGAGAGTTTCAATCATACCCTTAACCATACCGACAACGGTATTGTAGCCGCACATATACTTACCTGCGCCCTCGGAAACACCAAGGATAACAGGAGAGTTCATTTCCTGTGCGGTGAGAAGGATAGCCTTTGTCCACTCAAGGTTATTGATATTGAACTGACCGACAGCGTAGTGGCCGGCCTTTGCTTTGTTAAGCATTTCTTTTGCATTTACTAATGCCATAGTTTTACACGCTCCTATTAATAATTTATCGGAAATATTATATATCACTCATATATAAATGTCAACAAAATTAAAAATAAAACAACAGATATAAAAATCCCCACTCGTAAGAGTGAGGATTGCTAAAGACAGAAAAAGAGGTAATACGGACAATAATGCTTTTTGAGAAATGTATAAAATAAATGTTCTCATTTAAAACTGTAACCGTTCATTTAAATTTTTTCCTTATGCGTGATTTGCCTTAACTGTTTTTAGAGAAGAAATCAACATCCTTCTGATTGCACCGCAATCGTTATGTAACTTTTTGTATTTTTCTTCGGTTATACAGTCTGTTTCAAAAAGAAGCTCCAACCAATATTCTGTTTCATAGGATTCTTTTTGTGCAATTTCTAACTTTGATATAAAATCTTTTGTTCCTTGTGCATATTGTGCTTCGTGTATATTTGCACCGATAGAGGTTGCAGAACGAAGAATCTGATTTATTAAAACTGTTTCTTTTCGGTCAGCTTTCATTGTTCTGCAAAGAAATATAATATCTTTTGCAAACTCTTTTGCTTTTTCTCTTAAAATACTATTCGCCATAAATATCACCTCTATATAAATTATATTTTAAATTGCAAATTTTTTCAAGTGTTATTCTGCCTTGCGGCAGAGTGATATTATTGTCCATAGACAATAGTGTTATTGAAACCTATGGTTTCAGTGGTATTTTATTCGCAAAAAAACTCGCAAAGCGAATAAAACTGTGCGAAGCACAATAAAACTGCAAAGCAATACAACTCGCCGTATGGCGAATAAAACTGGCGTTGTGTCCTTACGAACACAACGCCTACGAGTGAGGATTTTTGCTTAAATCAGTTAACCTTGACAATCCAGCCGAGCTTATCTTCCTTCTTGCCCCACTGAATACCTGTGAGCTCGTCATAAAGGAACTGAGCAACGGGACCGATTTTGGACTCGTTTATAACGAGGTGCTCGTCACCGTCGATATACTCGCCGACGGGTGAAATAACAGCGGCTGTACCCGTACCGAAGGACTCGGTGAGCTTGCCTGCCTTGTAAGCCTCCTTGACTTCGTCAACGGAAAGCTTTCTTTCTTCAACCTTGTAGCCGTTTGCCTTAAGAACCTCGATACAGGAAGCTCTTGTAACACCGGGAAGGATGTTGCCATCCTCAAGGCTGGGAGTGATTACAACATCATCAATTACAAAGAAAACGTTCATTGCGCCGACTTCGTCGATATACTTTCTTTCAACGCCGTCAAGCCAGAGAACCTGAGCGTAGCCCATCTTATCTGCCTTCTCCTGGCCGATAAGGGATGCGGCGTAGTTACCGCCTGCCTTTGCCATACCCGTACCGCCCTTTACGCAGCGGACATATTCTCTTTCAATGTAAATCTTAACCGGGTCCATACCGTTAGCGTAGTATGAGCCGACAGGTGAAAGAATAATGCAGAAAATATAGCTGTGGGAAGCGTGAACGCCGAGGAAAGCGTCTGTTGCGATGATAAACGGACGGATGTAGAGAGATGTACCGTCGTTATGGGGTACCCAGTCCTTATCAACGTCAACAACAGTCTTGATAGCTTCAAGTGCAAGGTCGGGGTCAATACGGGGAACGCAAAGGCGGTCACAGGTATTGTTCATTCTTTCGATGTTCTTCTGGGGACGGAAAAGCTGAATGCTGCCGTCGGCAACTCTGTATGCCTTAAGGCCCTCGAAAAGCTCCTGTGCATAGTGGAAAACCATTGAGGACGGGTCGAGAGAAAGCGGACCGTAGGGAACTACTCTGCCGTCGTGCCAGCCCTGACCCTCGTCGTAATTCATTACAAACATATGGTCTGTAAAGATTTTGCCGAAGCCGAGCTTGCTTTCGTCTGCAGGCTTTGCCTTGGGAGCAGTTGTTCTTTCTATTTTAAAATCGTAGCTCATTGAAAAATACCTCTTTTCAATTTTTCTTAATAATCGTAACCGAGCTTGAGTGCTGTTTTGTTGACCTCAAGAAGATTCTGGTGGCGGGCGGAAACAACCTTTGCCAAGGGTGCATCAATGCCGTCAAAGCCGAGTGACGGAACTTCCTTGAGAAGCTTACCGGTTATAATCATATTTGCAAGTGTGCTGATGCCCTTTTCGTTTGCAATTTCCGTTGCGGGAATGTAGTAAACGTCAACGTCCGTTCTTTCAACCTTACGGGAAATAAGTGTTGAATCAACGAAAATCTTACCGCCGGAAACAACCTCGTTTTCGTATCTGTCAAGCGAGGGAAGATTCATTGCAACGAGAACGTCGGGATTGCTGACAATCGGAGAGCCGATGGGCTCATCGCTGACGATAACGCTGCAGTTAGCCGTACCGCCGCGCATTTCGGGGCCGTAGGACGGAAGCCAGGAAACCTGCTTGTTTTCAAGAAGACCCTTGTACGCAACGAACTTACCTGCAAAAAGGATACCCTGACCGCCGAAGCCGGCAAAAAGAATATTACAGTTCATATTATTTTGCCTCCTCTTCTGCATAGATATCTTTATAAACACCGAGAGGATAGTAAGGAAGCATATTCTCCTCAAGCCACTCAAGTGCCTTGACCGGTGTCATACCCCAGTTTGTGGGGCAGGTTGAAACAACCTCGATAAGTGAGAAGCCCTTGCCCTCAATCTGGTTCTGGAAAGCCTTTTTGATAGCCTTCTTTGCCTTTTTGATGTTTGCGGGGCTGTTGACTGCAACTCTTTCAAGGTAAGCTGCGCCGTCAACCTGGGAAAGCAGCTCGCAGACCTTAACGGGATAACCGACGGTTTCAACGTCTCTGCCGTAGGGAGAGGTCTGTGTTACCTGACCGGGAAGAGTTGTGGGAGCCATCTGGCCGCCCGTCATACCGTAAATGGCGTTGTTGACGAAAATAACGGTAATATTTTCTCTTCTTGCTGCTGCGTGAACTGTTTCTGCAGTACCGATAGCGGCAAGGTCACCGTCGCCCTGGTATGTAAATACAATGTTGTTTTCGGGGTCTGCACGCTTAACACCCGTTGCAACTGCCGGTGCTCTGCCGTGAGGCGCCTGAACAAAATCTACGTCAAAATAATCGTATGCCATAACCGAGCAGCCAACGGGTGCTACACCGATTGTTCTGCCCTGAATACCGAGCTCATCAATTGCTTCGGCAACAAGACGGTGAATAATACCGTGTGTGCAACCGGGGCAATAGTGAAGAGTTGCATCAGTTAATGACTTGGGTTTTTCAAATACAACAGCCATTATTTGTCGCCTCCTTCATTGACACTTTCAATCTTTGCAAGAACCTCTTCGGGAGAGGGAATCATACCGCCTACACGGTTGCAAAGATATACGGGCTTCTTGCATTCGATTGCAAGCTGAACGTCCTCCATCATCTGGCCCATATTCATTTCTACGGAAATAAATGCCTTGCACTTGTCCGCAGCCGCTCTGAGAACCTTGTTGGGGAACGGCCAGAGTGTGATAGGTCGAATCATACCGACCTTGATGCCCTTTGCTCTTGCTTCTACGATAGCGTTCTTGGCAACACGGGCTGTGATACCGAAGGAAACTACGCAGATTTCAGCATCGTCCATAAGGTACTCTTCAAAAAGAACTTCGTTCTCTTCGATTTCCTTATAGCGCTCGTAACGCTCGAAGTTTGTCTTTTCGAGCTCCTCGGGCTTGAGGTAAAGAGAGTTGACGATGTTGTGCTTTCTTTCGCCCTTCGTGCCCGTAAGTGCCCAGGGCTTGTCAAATGTTTTTGCGTTGGGCTCAGGAAGCTCAACAGGCTCCATCATCTGACCCATTGTACCGTCTGCAAGAATCATTGCAGGCATTCTGTACTTGTCAGCAAGGTCAAATGCCGTTGAAGTAAGCGAAGCCATTTCCTGAACGGATGACGGTGCAAGAACAATTTTCTTGAAGTCGCCGTGGCTGCCGCCCTTGACAGCCTGGAAATAGTCGGACTGTGAGGGCTGGATGCCGCCGAGGCCGGGGCCGCCGCGCTGAACGTTGACTATAAGAGCAGGAAGGTCCGAGCCTGCAAGATAGGAGATGCCCTCACTCTTAAGGGAAACTCCGGGGCTTGATGAAGACGTCATAACACGCTTGCCCGTTGCGGCAACACCAAGCACCATATTTACGGCAGCAATTTCACTTTCTGCCTGAAGGAACACGCCGCCGATTTTCGGCATACGCTTTGCCATATAAGCGGCGATTTCTGTCTGAGGAGTGATAGGATAACCGAAGTAGTGCATACAGCCGGCTCTGATAGCGGCCTCGGCAATAGCCTCGTTACCTTTCATTAATACTTTCTCACCCATTTATTTTCACCTTACCTTTCAACCGTGATTGCACAGTCAGGGCACATTGTTGCACAGAAAGCACAACCGATACACTGACTCTCATCAATACAATGAGCAGGATGATGCCCTTTTGCGTTAAGCTTTGCAGAGTCAAGCTCCACTATTTTTTTAGGGCAAACCGTTACGCAAAGGCCGCAGCCCTTGCACACATTTTCTGCGAATGTTACTTTTGCCATTTTTCTGCCTCCATTCAGGAAAAATCTGTTATACTATCTTTTTTTGTAAAGTCAGCGGAAACAGATTGGGAATCTTTCCGTTGAGATTATTAACTAAGTTTTCGGTTACCGTTGTCATTTTTAAGGGAAGCCCCGAAAATTCACTTAACCGCTCCGCCTCAGCAACAGAAGCCAAAACGTCTTCAGGCGTTGTGATTTCACCGAGGTTTGAGTTGTTAACGATTGCGGTAAAGCCGATTTTGCACGCCGCTTCTATCTCCCGCATAATTTCTACAGCATCCTCTGCCGTGGGGGTAAGCGGTCTGTACTTATTGAAAACGAAAAGCATTTCATAGTCGTTTTCGTCTTTTATAAAGTCGGCATAGCGGCCAAGGGCATAAGCGCCTCTGTCATCGCCGCCGATATCCATTATAGCACTTTCGCTGCGATTGTCAAAAATCGAGTAGACGTCCTGCGGCAGTGCAGGCAGGTCTACGTTTGAGGAAGCAAAGGCCGAGGATATGAGGCGTATGCCGGCTTCGTTCAGCTCGTCAACACTGTCCCTCGTGCGGAAATAGGGGTTAACTATATCGAGGTCTGCAACGACAACGTCCTTGCCGAGATTTTTAAGGTAAAAAGCGTAGTTGACCGCTATGTTTGTTTTACCCGAGCCGTAATGGCCGGCAAGTAACGTAATTCTTTTGCTTTCCACCTTAATCACCTCTTTACAAATTATAATTTGTTTCTCATAATCTTGCCGCTTGTTGTTTTCGGAAGCTCATCTCTGAATACAACAATTCTCGGATATTTGTAGGGAGCGGTTTTCTCCTTGACGTACTGCTGAATTTCCTTTTTGAGTTCTTCGGTCGGCTCCGTGCCCTTGACAAGAACGATGCTTGCCTTGACAACCTGACCTCTTACCTCATCGGGAGCGGCGGAAACACCGCACTCCAGAACGTAGGGAAGCTCCATAATAACGCTTTCAATTTCAAACGGGCCTATACGGTAGCCGGAGGACTTGATAACGTCGTCCACACGGCCGACGTACCAATAGAAGCCGTCCTCATCACGCCAGGCAACGTCGCCCGTATGATAGTAGCCGTCGTGCCATACCTCTTTGGTCTTTGCCTCGTCGTTATAGTAGCCGGTAAACAGACCGCAGGGAGCACCGTTTTCAACACTAACAACGATTTCGCCGTTTTCGCCGACGGGAACCTCGTTGCCGTCATTATCAACGAGTCTGACATCGTAAATCGGTGCAGGCTTACCCATTGAGCCGATTTTATGGTCGGCACCCGTCATATTACCGATAATCATTGTGCTTTCGGTCTGACCGAAGCCTTCGAGAATCTGGAGACCCGTTGCTTTTTCAAATTGACGGTAAACCTCGGGGTTGAGTGCCTCACCTGCCGTCGTCATATGCTTGACGGAGGAGAAATCATAGTTTGAAATATCCTGCTTTATCATCATTCTGAGCATCGTGGGCGGTGCACAGAAAGTTGTGATATGGTGCTTTGCAAACATCGGCAAGATATCTGCCGCATCAAATCTGTCAAAGTCATAAACAAAGGTTGCCGCCTCACAAAGCCACTGGCCGTAAAGCTTGCCCCACATTGACTTTGCCCAGCCCGTATCGGAAATTGTGAAATGCAGACCCTCGGGGTCAACATTGTGCCAATACTTTGCTGTATGGAAATGACCAAGAGCATATTTGTAATTGTGAGCCGCAATTTTGGGGTAGCCCGTCGTGCCCGAGGTGAAGAACATCAGCATAAGGTCGTCTCCGCCGGGAGCATTCTCGCCTCTCTCGAAGTGAGTGCTGTAGAGAACTCTCTCCTCATCGAAGTTTCTCCAGCCTTCTCTTTCGCCGTTGACAATAATCTTGTGTTCAAGCGAAGGACAGGTTCTTGCAGCCAGCTCTACCTGGTGAGCGGTGTCGCCGTCGGCAGTACAGAGGATGGCTTTGACGCCAGCCGCCTGAAAGCGGTACTCAAAATCGTGCTCCTGAAGCTGATTGGGTGCGGGAATTGCAATTGCACCGAGCTTATTAAGGCCAATCATTGCAAACCAGTACTGATAGTGGCGCTTGAGCACGAGCATAACTCTGTCGCCCTTTTTGATACCGAGGGATTTGAAATAGTTGGCTGCCTGGGCAGAGCCCTTTTTCATATCCTTGAAGGTAATGCGTCTTTCGGTTTTATCACGTGAAATGTGGAGCATTGCAAGCTTTTCGGGCTCCTTGTCCGCAAGCTCATCCACAAGGTCAAAAGCAAAGTTGAAGTTTTCGGTGTTTTTAAATTTAATTGAAGTCGGTGTTCCGTTTTCGTTTTCAGCAACGTCAACGTACTTCTTATAAATACGCTCCTTCGTGTCCTTGACCGTCGCAGGCTTCGTATCCTTAACGGCCTTTGCAGGCTGAAGCTCGGGGATAGGCTCGCCCGAGGGATTGAGAACGATAGCGTAGAAGGTACAGTCCTTACCGTCAACGGCAATCATACCGTGAGGGGTAAGCGAATCGTAATAAATACTGTCGCCGGGGCCGAGGATTTCGGAGTGCTCACCGACCTGAACCTTGAGCTTACCGTCAATAACTATATCGAGCTCCTGACCGTCGTGTGAGGTCAGCTCAATATCCTTGTTCTGGTTTTCCTCGCTGTATGTAGCTTCAACAAAAAGAGGCTCGGCAATTTTATTTTTGAACTTGGCGGCAAGGTTGAAATAGGTCATACCGTGCGCTTTTTCAATTTTCTGACCCTTGCCCGACTTTGTGAAAACGTAGTTTGTAAGCTTGGGCGTGCTGCCCTCGATAATGCTTGAAACATCAACATTGAACGCCAACGCACAGCGGTAAATAAAAGCAAAGTTAAGGTCGCTTTCACCGTTTTCACAAGCAATGTAATCGCTTTCGGATACGCCCGTTTTTTCCGCCATCTGTGCAGCGGTATAGCCTTCAATTTCACGAAGCTCCCTGATTCTGGCGGCCATTTCCTTGATTTTATAATCAAGACCCGTCATTTTCTCCATTGATTCATCCTCCTGTTTTATGGGACAAAACGTAAAAACCCGTCCCAAAGATATTCTTTGAGACGAGTTATAGCTAACCCGCGGTACCACTCAAATTGCAGTAAGAACTGCCACTCTCAAGGTCTGTCAACCTCTATGCATTTACGCAGCAATCACGGAGAGGTTCTACTGAGCGAAAACGCCTTTCTTCCTCCCGGCTCGGAAACTACAAACAACGGAAACCCTGCTATGGCTTGCACCGACCGCCATTTCTCTGAAAGCTCGGTATACCGTGCCCTTTTCTTCAACGCCTTTAATCAATATTCAACTCACTCAAAGATACCACACTTGAACTGAAAAGTCAATAGTTATTTTTATTTTAATATATTAAGGAAAAATCAAAGCTTGTTTCTCATAATTTTTCCGCTGATTGTCTTCGGAAGCTCATCTCTGAAAACAACGATTCTCGGATACTTGTAAGGAGCCGTGTTTTTCTTGACGTATTCCTGAATTTCTTTCTTGAGCTCCTCCGTAGGCTCCGTGCCCTTGGTAAGAACGATGCTTGCCTTGACAACCTGACCGCGTACCTCATCGGGCGCAGCGGAAACGCCGCATTCAAGAACGTAGGGAAGCTCCATAATAACGTTTTCTATTTCAAACGGGCCAATGCGGTAGCCGGAGGACTTGATAACGTCGTCCACACGGCCGACATACCAGAGGTAGCCGTCCTCATCTCTCCAGGCAGTATCGCCCGTATGATAAAGGCCGTCGTGCATAGCCTCGGCAGTTTTTTCAGCATCCACTTCAGCGCCCTTATAGTAGCCGAGGTAGAGTCCGCACGGATTCTTATCGCCCAATCTTACAACGATTTCGCCCGTTTCGCCGTCAGCAACGGAATTGCCGTCCGGGTCAACAATATCAATATCATAAAGCGGTGTAGGCTTGCCCATAGCACCGATTTTGATTTTCGTACCGTTGAGGTTTGCAATGGAAAGAGTCGTTTCCGTCTGACCGAAGCCCTCGTGAATTCTCAGGCCCGTAGTCTTTTCAAACTGCTTGAAAACCTCGGGGTTAAGGGCTTCGCCGGCAGTAGTTGCGTGCTTTATCGAGGACAAATCGTACTGCGAAATATCCTGCTTGATAAGCATTCTGTACATCGTGGGCGGTGCACAGAAGGTTGTGATGTTGTACTTTGCAAACATCGGAAGAATTTTTGAAGCGTCAAAGCGCTCAAAGTCATATACGAATACGCAGCCCTCACAAAGCCACTGACCGTAGAGCTTGCCCCAGAGTGCCTTGCCCCAGCCCGTTTCAGAAATTGTGAAGTGAACACCGTCACGCTGTACGCAGTGCCAGTATTTAGCCGTAATAAAATGACCCAGCGGATACTTATGGCTGTGAGCCGCAATTTTCGGATAGCCCGTCGTACCCGAGGTAAAGAGCATAATCATCGGGTCGTCGCCGCAGGCAGCGTCTGCCTCGCGCACAAATCTTCTGCTGAACAGACCGAACTCTTCGTCGAAATTATGCCAGCCTTCTTTTGAGCCGTTAGCAACGATTTTAGTCTTAAGTGTGGGAGAATTTTTCTGTGCCTCGTCAATATAATCGGTTGCTTTGCCGTCTGCAGTAACAATAACTGCGCTTACGCCGGCTGCATTGAAGCGGTATTCATAATCGTGAACAACAAGTTGGTTAGTTGCGGGAATTGCAATTGCACCGAGCTTATGAAGACCAAGTATAGCAAACCAGAACTGATAGTTACGCTTAAGCACAAGAAGGACTCTGTCGCCTTTTTTGATGCCGAGGGATTTGAAATAGTTTGCCGCCTGCGAGGAATACTCCTTGATATCCTTGAACGTGAATTTACGCTCCGTCATATCCTCCGAGATATGAATCATAGCAAGCTTATCGGGATAGTTTCTGCCGATATTGTCAACAACGTCAAACGCAAAGTTGAACTTATCCTCATTCTGGAACTTTATGCTGTTGCAGACACCGTTTTCATCAACCGTTGTCGTGATAAATTTATCGCAGATGAGCTTTTCCTCTGCGGTGGATTTACCCGTGTTGACGGTGCTCATATGGTTATCCGCAAGCTGCTCGTCCTCCGCCATAACCATAGCAAGGAAAAGGCAATCCTCACCGTCAACGGCTATCATACCGTGAGGCATTGAGCTTTTGTAAAAAATGCTGTCGCCCTCGTGGAGAATTTCAACGTGGTCGCCGACACGAACCTTAAGAGAGCCCTTGACAACAAAGTCAAATTCCTGACCGGAGTGGGTTGTAACCTCAATCGGCTTATTCTGAAGCTCGCTTGAGTATTCGTACTTTACCCAATAGGGGTTGGCAAGCTTGTTTTTGAACTTGGGGGCAAGGTTCTGAATGAGAATGCCCTCTTCGTTAGCTGTCACCTGACCCTGTCCGCATCTTGTAACGGTATAGGTGGTAAGCTTTGCGCTCTGACCCTCAAGAAGGTCTGTAATCTCAACACCGAATGCCAATGCACACTTATGAACAAACGAGAACGGCATATCCTCCATACCGTTTTCGTATGCAAGGTATTCCTCAAGGCTTACGCCTGTTTTTTCAGCCATTTCAGCGTCGGATAAATTGTAAATATCACGAAGCTCTTTAATTCGTTCGGACACCTCTACTAATTTGTTTTCATAAGAATTGTTGTTCATAATCTCACCCTTTCAGGAAAAATAGTAAATAAAAACCGCAAATAAAAAAAGCCCCAAAAAGAAACCTTTACGTTTCTTTTTGAGACGAATTATAAAATCCGCGGTACCACTCAAATTGCAAGAAAACTTGCCTCTCTAAGGGTCAAACAACCCCTTTGCACTAACGCAGCATACTCGAAAGAAGCCTACTGGAAAAATCGTTCGGTTCTTCAACTCGGAAGGGATAGGTTATTAAAACAAGGTACAATTGGCTCGCAGCAACCGCCAACTCTCTGAATGTCCATAGCTTCAACCGTCTTCGTCACAGTTTTTATTTGCGATATTATTTTTCGATTATATTATCACAACGCAAATCCCCTGTCAATAGTTTTTATGAAAAAATGTTTCAAAAAATCTCTCACGCCGCAACAACCAAGAAAAAAATTGCAAAAAGCTGTTGACAAACGCCCGCTTTTATGATACTATTTCCAAGATATTTGTTAAATGCTACGAAGGAATTACGTCTTTTTGGTACGGCAGTTCAGAGAGTTGACGGCAGGTGCAAGTCAATCTGTTACAAAAATTCGGTCTCGTTCCGGAGCAGAGCTCCCCAACCGCTTACGGCACGTAAGGAGCTACGGATGCCCCGTTATCATGGCTACAGGCTTTTTAGAGCCTTAATGAGTGACTGCTTTTGCAGTAACCGGGGTGGTACCACGGATTTTGAAATTCGTCCCTGAGGTCATAGTTTATTGACCTCAGGCTTTTTTATTTCCTTTAAGCACCCACACAAATGTATTTTACGAAAGGATTAAGTAATATGAGAAAAATCATTATTGCAGACCGTACCGTTGTTCTTAAAGCACAGTCCAAGGACTCCTCCTTAAGTTTTAAAGAAAAGGTTGAAATTGCAAGACTGCTTGAAAGCGCAAAGGTTCAGGTTGTGGAATTCCCCGTAATTGAAAACGTTAAAATTGATACGCTTCTTTTAAAGACTGTATGTGCTTTTCTTAAGAACAGCACTATGAGCGTTTGCACGGGTATGACTGAGCAGGGCGTTGACAACGCATGGAACGCAATTTCCGCCGCAAACAAGCCCCGTCTTTCCGTTGCGCTTCCCCTTTCCCCTGTTCAGATGGAATACGTCTGCCACAAGAAGGCGCCCAAAATGCTTGAGCTTATCACCTCGCTTGTTGCAAAGGCTGCTTCTCTGTGTGAGGACGTTGAGTTCGTTGCGCTTGACGCAACAAGAGCAGAAAAGGATTTCCTTTGCGAGGCAATCAACGCCGCAATAAATGCCGGCGCAAAGACCGTCACCATCTGCGATGACGAAGCCTCTATGCTGCCCGACACCTTTGTAAGCTTTATTATGGATATAAAAGAAAGCGTTCCCGCATTGGCAGACGTTAAGCTCGGTGTAATGTGCGACAACAAGAACGGCTGCTCGGCAGCCGCATCAATGATGGCTCTTGCCGCAGGTGCAGACGAAATCAAGGCGGCAAGCGGCAGCAATATGGGAATTGCAGAGCTTCTTACCGTTTCCAACATTGTCAGAAACAGCGGCGACAGACTCGGACTCAACGCCGACCTTAACTACACGGAGTTTTCAAGAATTATCTCTCAGGTTTCCAACATCACCGACGGAAAGCCTGCCGCAAACGATACCTCGGTTGCCGTACCCTACTCGGAATTCAGCCTTACGGAGAATGATGACGCACAGACGGTTGCGGATGCCGTTAAGAAGCTGGGCTACGACCTTTCGGAGGATGACAACGCAAAGGTTTACGAGGCATTCAAGGCACTTGCAAAGAAAAAGCCCGTTTCAAATAAGGAGCTTGACGCAATCGTAGCCACGAGCGCACTTCAGGTAACTCCTGCCTATAAGCTTATCAACTACGTTATAAACTCCGGTAACATTATTAATTCATCTGCTCAGATTACACTGGAAAAAGACGAGCAGGAGAAAAACGCCATTGCCATCGGCGACGGCCCGATTGACGCCGCCTTCAACGCCGTTGAGCAGATTTTAGGCCACCACTACGAGCTTGACGACTTCCAGATTCAGTCCGTAACCGAAGGCAGAGAGGCTGTCGGCTCCGCTATCGTAAGGCTCCGCTCAAACGGCAAGCTTTACGCAGGCAAGGGCATTTCAACAGACATTATCGGCGCAAGCATAAAAGCTTATATCAACGCCATCAACAAGATTATTTTTGAGGAGAACTGATAACTATGAAGCTTTCTTTTTCAACCAAGGGTTGGCACGGATATTCATGGGATGAATTCTGCCATATAGCAGAAAAGCAAGGCTTCAACGGTATTGAGCTCCATAATATCAACAACTCTTCCTTCAGCGAGAAAAACGGCGCCTTCTATTCAACCTCCGCTCAGGCTACGGTAAGGAATATGTACGAGAAGAATCTGAGAATTCCCTGTATTGACACCCTTGCAAACCCTGCCTGTGTTGAGGACAGAGAGGCTTTCACCAAGGAGCTTGACAAGTGCCTTGAAATTGCCTGTGCGCTCCATATCCCCTATGTGCGTATCAAGGCAACCGACACGGGTGCAGAATACGAAACGCAGAATAACGAGGTCATAAGCGTGCTTTCCGCAATAATTCCCAAGGCAGAAAAGCTTGGTGTTACGATTATTGTTGAAACGGCAGGCATCTTTGCAGACACGGCAAAGCTTCTTGAGGTGCTCAACACCTTTGCCTGCGACAGTCTTGCCGCCCTGTGGGACGTTTACTCGACGTATTTTATAGCCAAGGAAGAGCCCGAAACCACAATCAAAAACCTTGGTGCATACGTAAAGCACGTACACGTTAAGGATGCTGTTCGTGAGGACGGCGCTCTCAC
Source organism: Clostridia bacterium (assembly GCA_017521365.1). Lineage (GTDB taxonomy): Bacteria > Bacillota > Clostridia > Oscillospirales > Acutalibacteraceae > UBA8612. The sequence goes on along the minus strand of JAFXCT010000097.1, from coordinate 6,961 downwards.
CTACTGCCTTGTCGGTGAAGGCGAGCTTCCCATTGACGAGGTTGTACTTTCACTTACCTCCGTCAACTACAACGGCTACGCTTCAATTGAATGGGACCCCAAGTGGATGCCCGAGCTTGACGATATGGAAATCATCTTCTCACACTACGTCAGCTTTATGGCACGCTTCGGCAACACCTCGAGGGGCAAGAAGAACCTTTTCTGGAACAAGTCTCATACGGGCAACTACGTCTGGAAAAAGGAAACCCTTATCGAAAAGACCTTTTCTCAGGTGCTCGACAAAATGGTTGAGGAATTCCCCGACCAGTATGCTTTCAAATACACAACGCTTGATTATACAAGAACATACTCCCAGTTCCGTGACGACGTTGACGAGTGCTGCAGAGCCTTCCTTGCGCTCGGCGTAAAGCCCGGCAGTCACGTTGCCGTATGGGCAACCAACGTTCCCCAATGGTATATCGCTTTCTGGGCGGCAACGAAAATCGGCGCAGTCCTCGTTACGATGAACACTGCATACAAAATTGCCGAGGCCGAATATCTTCTCAAGCAGTCCGACACGCACACGCTTATTCTTATTGACGGCTGGAGAGATTCAAACTACAACGAAATTATCGGCCAGCTCTGCCCCGAGCTTGAAAACACCGTACCCGGTGAGCCGCTCCACGCAAAGAGGCTGCCTTTCCTGCGTAACGTTATCACGGTCGGCTTCAAGAAAAAGGGCTGTCTTACCTGGGACGAGGCCATTGCAAGAGCCTCCGAGGTTCCCGTTGAAGAGGTTTACAGAATTGCCGCTACAGTTGACGTAAACGACGTATGCAATATGCAGTACACCTCGGGCACGACGGGCTTCCCCAAGGGCGTTATGCTCACCCACTACAATATAGTAAACAACGGCAAAAACATCGGCGACAGAATGGACCTTTCCACCGCCGACAGAATGATGATTCAGGTGCCTATGTTCCACTGCTTCGGTATGGTTCTTGCCATGACCGCAACAATGACACACGGCGGCACGATATTCCCCCTGCCCTACTTCTCGCCCAAGCCGTCGCTTGCCTGCATCAACAACGAAAGAATTACCGCCTTCCACGGCGTTCCGACAATGTTCATTGCTCTGCTTGAGCATCCCGACTTCCCGAAAACGGACTTCTCCTATATGAGAACGGGTATTATGGCAGGCAGCCCCTGCCCCATCTCCGTTATGCAGGACGTTGTTAACAAGATGAATATGAAGGAAATCACCATCGTTTACGGTCAGACCGAGGCTTCACCCGGCTGTACAATGAGCTCAACCGACGACCCGCTTGAGGTCCGTGTTGCAACAGTCGGCCGTGCGCTGCCCGAAATTGAATGTAAGATTGTCAACCCCGAAACCGGTGAAGACTGTCCCGACGAGGTTACGGGTGAATTCGTTGCACGCGGCTACAACATTATGAAGGGCTACTACAAGATGCCCAAGGCTACAGCCTCCACAATCGATAAGGACGGCTGGCTTCACACGGGCGACCTTGCCTGCAGAACGGCTGACGGCAACTACCGCATCACGGGCAGACTCAAGGATATGATTATCCGCGGCGGTGAAAACATTTACCCCAAGGAAATTGAAGAATTCATTTACACTCACCCGAAGGTAAACGACGTTCAGGTTATCGGTGTGCCCGACGAACAGTACGGTGAAGAAATCTGCGCCTGCGTTATCCTTAAGGAGGGCGAGGAAATGACAATAGAGGAAATGAAGCAATACATTATGGACAATATGGCCCGCCATAAGGTTCCCAAATACATTGACTTTGTTGACGCCTTCCCGATGAATGCCGCAGGTAAAATCCTCAAGTACAAAATGCGTGAAAACGCAATTGAAAAATACGGCCTCCAGAAGGCAAACAGCGTAGAAACAGCATAAAGTAAAATCCGCACACAGCGCTATGTGTGCGGATTTTCTGTTTCAGTCAAAGCAAGGAAAGTATTTTTCGTTTATACTCCATAAACTCTGCCGTAAGGTTAAAATCCTCACGGCGGGGTTTTGGTTCTTTTATAACTATTTCCCCCGTTATTTCTCCGGGCGAGCCCGAAAGCAGATAGAGCCTGTCCGAAATGAGAATAGCCTCGTCTATGTCGTGGGTGATAAAAAGCGTTGAAAGCTGAATTTTCTCCATAACGTCCAGATACCATTTATGCATTGAGCTTTTGGTGATTGTGTCCAGCGCCGAGAACGGCTCATCCAGCAGAGCTACGTCCTTTGAAAACATATATGTTCTCAGCAGCGCCGCACGCTGGCGCATACCGCCCGAAAGCTGAGAGGGATATTTCTTTTGCGTTCCGTCCAGACCGAATTGGCTGAACATCGGCGAAACCTGCAAGCGTGCCTGCTTTTTCTTCACCCCTTTAAGCAAAAGAGGCAGCGCAGCATTGTCCTCAATCGTCCTGTAGGGCAGCAGCAAATCCTTTTGCAGCATATAGCTGACGTTTCCCGGCTGATTGGTAATATCCCTGCCGTCAAGCAGCACCTGACCTTCATCCGGTGTCAGCAGACCCGAAATAATATTGAACAGCGTTGTTTTACCGCCGCCGCTGACACCGAGCAGACAAACCAATTCCCCTCGGTTAAGCTCAACGGAAACATTGCGCAGTACGGGCTTGCCGTCAAAACTTTTGCCTACGTTCTTTACTTCTAATTTATTCATATTACTGCGGAAGATAGTCGTTCGTATAGCCGAAATCGGGGTCGATTTTTTCTTCAAGAAGCTCCTTTTCGTTCAGCCAGCTATAGAAGGCTGCCCAACGCTCAGGGTCAAACTCGCCCCATTTGGAGGCATCGGCAATATACTCACCTGCAAGGTACTCCTGACTTGCATATACAAGAGCGGAGTTCGATTTCAGCTCGGGTGCGGCTTCCATTAAAATATCCGCCGCAGCCTTGGGATTTTCCGCCGCATAGGTGTACCCTTTTGAAAGTGCTTCAACGAAGCCCTTTGCATCTTCTGGGTTTTCCTTGAGCCAGCCGTTGTTGCCGATAATAATGGGAGTGTAATAGTCAAACACGGGATTGATGTCGGCAAACTCAAAATAATCCGTTGCAAGGCCTGCTGTCTGACAGGCTACACCTGCCCAGCCGTAGAATATCCATATTGCGTCAACTGAGCCGCTTTTCAACGCCGACACCTCATCGGTAACGGTTGATGGAATAAGCTCAACAAGGTCAAAATCGCCGCCGTCAGCCTTCATAACGTCACGGATTGTTTCCTTTTCAACGTCAAGGTCCCACGTTGCATACTTCTTGCCTTCAAGGCCTTTTGGTGTGTCCATTCCCTCACCCTTGCGTGAAATTATACCCGAAGTACTGTGCTGAATAACAGCCGCAACAGCAGTAACGGGTATTGCATCCTCGCCGACAAAAGCAGGGGCTATAGTATCCTGGAACGAAACGCCAAACTGTGCTTTGCCCGTTGCCACCAAGGTTTCCGCACTGCCCTCAGCAGACTGAACAATTTCAACGTCAAGCCCTGCCTGCTCAAAATATCCGTTTGCTTCGGCAACGAATATACCCGTATGATTGGTGTTTGGCGTCCAGTCAAGAACGATTGTGATTTTGCTGTTTTCTGTTTTTCCGCAAGCCGACAGGCAGAAAACAGTTGCAACAGCCAACAGAATTGAAATTAATTTTTTCACTTGTTTTTCTCCTTTTCACTTATATTACGGTAAGGCATACATTTTTTCTCCGCAAAGCCGACCAAGGCCATAAGTGCAAGAGAAATTGCCGAAATAAGAAAAATTACGGCAAACATTTTATCAAAAGCGAAGGCTTTTTTAACCCTTGTCATATAAACTCCGAGACCGCCGAAGCCGCCTAACCATTCGCTTATAACCGCACCGACAACGCTGTATGCCGCAGCTATTTTGAGCCCCGAAAACAGCTGAGGCAACGCCGACGGAAATTTGATATATCGGAAAATCTGCGTGCGGTTTGCACCCATTGAACGAAGCAGGCCGATTGTGTCCTTATCTGCGCTTCTGAAGCCGTCCAGCAGTCCGACGGTTACCGGGAAAAAGGTTGATATAACTATCAGAACAATTTTCGGCAGCATTTCATATCCGAACCAGAGCACGAGAAGCGGCGCAATCGCAACAGAGGGAATCGTCTGGGTGATAACAAGCAACGGATAGAAAGCTTTATACAGAACTTCAAACGTGTCCATAAGCACGGCAACGCAAAACCCGACGCTTACGCCTAAAAACAGGCCGATAAAAGCCTCCTGCAGGGTAATAACAGAATTCTCAAGCAGCGAGGGAAACTCGCTCACAAAAGCTATAATTACCTCTTTTGGTGACGGCAGCATAAAGGAGGGTATCAGACCCGTTGCGGAAACTGTCTGCCAGATTATCAGCAATGCGGCAACGGCGGTAACGGACGGTATGTTACGCCTGAGCATGCTTCTTGATTTTCTTGTCAATGGTCAGTATTTCACCCTCGGGGCGGTAAACAACCTTGACGTATGCCGAAACACTTTCTGCACCTGCTTTTATTGCAACTTGTTGACATTCCTTTACAATATCCATCAGTTGGTCATAGTCTTCGCCCTCAACCGTGGTTTCAAATGGGCCTACGTGGCAGTTAAGGCCGCTGCTTTTGATAAATGCGATAACCTCATCAACGATACGGATAAGGTCGTCCGTGTCCTTCGCCTTGGGAAGAACCTGAATTGCGATACTTGCTTTCATAAAATACCTCCAAAATATAAAAAATTGCCTCCGCCGGAAAACGGGCGAAGGCAACGAGAAATACTGTTGCTTACTACAGCTTCACAACGTATTTCAGATATGCTTCCTACGCCGGCATTATCCGGATCAGGTTTGCGGGTCGCAGGTTTACCTGCCTCTCAGCCGTTCACAACGGCTCCCCGGACTTTAAAATATGAAATAAAAAAACAGGAGCAGTCCCGACGGACGCCTCCTGTAAAAAATCCTTGAATATGACTTCCTACGGCGGCATTATCCGCATCAGGTTATAGGGTCGAAGTTGGATTACTTCCTCTCAGCCTGCCGTCACAAGCTCCCCTGTATTTATTTCATTCGTATTATACAACGTAATAATCAAAAAATCAAGACTGTTTTAAATATAATTTCGGTTGAAGCATCATAATAAAAATTCAATAACACGGTTATTTCCCTTTTGCAATTATATTGCTATAATAAACTAAAACCAAAGGAGGCAAGACAATGGATACGGAAAAAGTAGGTAAGCAGATTGCTTTATTACGAAAGAACAAAAAACTTACACAAAGCGAGCTCGGCGAAAGAATAGGCGTATCATTTCAGGCCGTAAGCAAATGGGAACGAGGTGAAACACTGCCAGACGTTACGCTGCTGCCCGATTTAGCAAAAATTCTTGAAACGACTATTGATTTTATTTTACTCGGCGGTGAAAACATTACGGAATAGAAAGGGAAATTCACAGTTGCAGATATGAAAAAAGGCTTAATCTGCTTAAAAAATGCCGGTGAATATTTAGGCACGGAAAACATTATTTACCGTGCAGCCGTCAACGGCATAAACAAGGAGTTAAACACCGATATTGAAGAAGCCTTTACAAACGACTATGTATTCGAAGCTTTTTTATCTGCTTCTTTAACGACCTCACCCCTTTTTTGAATCCCCATACCAAAAATTTATGAGATAATTCCCTGTTTTTTCTCAAACATCCTCTTAACAAAATGGAATTTATTGAACTCATTCGAGCTCTACAATTTTTTCTTCAAGTTTCTGAACAAACTGACCTACAAAATATCCGTCAATAAAACGGTGATTCACATCAAGAGTCATATTGATAATGTACTTCCCGTTCTGCTCGGTATATTTGCCCCATACAAGAATGGGGGCGGTATCATCTTTAAGTTTCGGGTCAGTATAGTCACGCTCATTTGAACACATTGTAATATCTGCCCACGGAATACAAGAATAAATAATCTGCGATTCACGGATGCCACCGAGAGAATATACAGACAAAGGATTTTCTTCGCTTTCCTTACGGGCATTGATTGCAAACTCAACAATATCACCCTCGCACGGAAGTGAAACCATATGAAAGCTTTTTGCACCTTTTTTTAAATCCGTAAAGCAAGGCACACGACGGTCAATTTTATATACTTTATTATCCTCGGTTTCAAGCAAGAACTCATCAATTTCATTTATTGACTGAGTGCATAAATATATCAGCGAATAATAAAATGAAATCTTATTCTTTCTTGTGAAAGCAAGAAGCTTTGTTATGTCAATATTGAAAGCGACACAGTAATGAGGGGTCGCTATATTTGAATAAAACTCAAAATGTTCTTTTCTTTCCCAATTGTTTATATCAATTTCTTTTCTCATATAATCATCACCGCAAATTATTGTTTGTTGAAGCCATTATACCACATTACAAAACTAAAACACAATACATATCTTTTCAAGATTCTAAACAGTGACCCTTACAGTTAGAAGCATCAGTCGCCCTTCAGACAGTCTGAAGGGCCGCTGAATATCTTCTTGTTTCTTCCTACTCTCGGCTGCTTTATCCGCCACCGGCGACGTGAGCCTGAGAAGCAGTTAACAGCCGTGCGTCTGACGAAACACAGTGCTACAGTACAAGCCATCTGAAATAACAAAACTAAAAGCACTTCCGAAGAAGTGCTTTTGTTTTGGCGCCCCAAACAGGACTCGAACCTGTGACACCGCGGTTAACAGCCGCGTGCTCTACCGACTGAGCTATTAGGGCATTTTAAGCGTTTAGCCAAGGCTAAACTATATAGAATCAGCGAACACTGATGTTATCAATTCAGCCGGACAAAAATGTCCGGCTTTTTGTGTTGGCGTCGACCTATTTTCCCGGGCGGCTTCCCACCAAGTATTTTCGGCACGATTGAGCTTAACTACCGTGTTCGGAATGGGAACGGGTGGACCCTCAATGTCATAAACACCAACT
>JAFXCT010000096.1 GCA_017521365.1 Clostridia bacterium | reverse complement strand
TTCGTCCCGAAATGCACTGCGGTATCTGCGGTGAACACGGCGGTGACCCTGTATCCGTTGAATTCTGCCATAAGATTGGTTTGGATTATGTATCCTGCTCACCCTTCCGTGTTCCGATTGCCCGCCTCGCAGCAGCTCAGGCAGCAATCGCTGAGATGAAGTAAGTTAAACTTATTCATACGGAGTAAGCACTAAAACGTAGTACCTTGTTTTACCTAAAACTTCACAGTAGGGGCGGCTATCAGCCGCCAGCAAATTGAGCGTTATTAACACGGGCGGATAATATCCGTCCCTACAAAAAGTCAACTTTAAGATGAAACAAGGTAGTAGGGGTCGGCGTTCACCGACGACCCGGTAATAAACAAACGAATCCCCATCGAGCAATCGGTGGGGATTTTTTATGTACCTATAACAGAAACTCAGGCCGCTATTGCCAATGGTGGGAAGTAATTCCTGATTGCTTCACAAAGTTCGCAGAATTCACATTGACGGTTGAGGACGCAAAAGAGTATCTCTACTCCAAGTCCACAAAAAGACGTGTGCACAATTGGAACGATATTGAAGTAAAACTTTACATCTAATAATTAACTCCGTTTATCGATAACCTCGGTAAGCGGAGCTTTTTGTTTCCACACATTCGACAAAACACTTAACCTCCTTGTAAAATGCTGTTAACAAATACAAGGAGGTCATTTTTATGTTTAATAAGAAAACCAAACTGAAGCTCACGGATTTTGACCGCAATCTTTTAATGGGCGGCAAATCCAAGCCGAAAACGCATTGACACGGTTGGGTTAAAATTATATTATTAAGGTAAGCAAAATTAAAACATACAGAATTATAGTAAACAAAATTAAGGCAAGAAAAGAGTAGGGTGATGAAGTATGAAGAAGGCTTTGAAAAAGGCTGTTAAGGTTTTCGGTGTTGCGATTGGCTCGGTTTTGGGCGTGCTTGCTTTGCTTTGCGCCGTAACGCTCGGCTGGGGTGTGGCGCAGATGACGAGGGGCACGGTGACCGAGGCGCTGCCGCAGACTCCGTCGGACTTTACACCTGCGATAAGGCTGGTTGTTTTTACCGATACCCACAACGAAAACGAAAACGTTGCCGACGCAATTGACACAGCATACGCTCTGTTTGATAACGACGGGGTTTATGCGGGCGTTGACGGATTTTTCGGGCTCGGTGATTTTTCAAGTATCGGCACAGAGCCCGATTATGAGGCTTACGTTAAGGTTTTGCGTGAGCACGTGCGCCGGGAAACCGTTTGCATAAACGTTCTCGGCAACCACGAAATGAAAAACGACAGCTACGAGCAGCTTTTTGAGCAATATTTTGGCCACGAAACCAACACCGTTACGCAGATAAACGGCTTTACCTGTATCGGCTTTTCGGGCGAGCGTTCCCTGACCGAATGGACCTTTACGCCGTCGAGTCTGAAATGGCTGAGCGATGAAATTCACAAAGCGGAAGCGGCGGCAGGGGATAAGCCTGTTCTGGTTTTCCAGCATCCGCATCCCTTCGGCACGGTGTACGGCAGCTCGATTTGGTGCACGCCGCAGCTCAACCCCGTGTTTGCGGGCCACAGCAAGGTGATTAATTTTTCGGGTCACTCGCATTTCCCGTTCAACGACCCGAGAAGCATAAACCAGACCTCGTATACTTCCGTCGGAGTCGGCGCTATGGCAAGATTTGAGCTTGACGAGAATTACATAGTCGGACAGCACCCCGAGGGCTATGAGGATGCCGCACAGTTCTGCGTTGTTGAGGCGGATAACGACGGAAGCGTGAGAATAAGAGGTTATGACCTTTTGTCGGACACGTTTTTCTGCGAATACTATATTGAAAACGTGAATAATCCCGACACCTTTGCCTATACGTATAAGAATATGAAGGCTCACGATGAGGCACCCGTGTTTGCGGCGGATGCGCAGGCGGCAGTAAGCCTGACGGAAAACGGCGATTACCGAATTTCATTCACCGAGGCTTCCGTGCCCGAGGGCTATATAGTGCACGAATACAAGGTGTCGATAGCTGATGAGGACGGCAAGGAGGTATACAGCGACAACTTTATTGCCGCTTATTATATCATTGACGGGGACAACACGCAGGGCTTTACCGTTGACAAAAGCATACTTGAGGCAGGGAAAAGCTACACCCTGACCGTTACGGCGGAAAGCGCATACCACAATTATTCGGAGCCGATAACGCTGAATTTTTAATGTAATCCGGACTCGTTGATATAAAACAAAATATGTAAATTCAAAAAACCTCCTTATGCAGGAGGTTTTTTTAGCGCTGTTTTGTTCACCGAAAGGTCGGGCGGTCAGAACTGGATAATGTTTGAAACGTTATCGATTTTCTGAACAGAGAAAAAGTTTTTCTTTGCGTAGTGTACGCAGGTTACTCGGTACTGGTAGCCCGTGGTGACGGTTATTTGTCTGGCTAAAACATAGGCAAATTCATCAATATAAATGTCTTTATATACTATATAGTCACTCCAGGCTGAACTGCTGTTTGCTCTGCGCTGGATAACAACCTCCTTGAAGCCGCTTTTTACAACTTCATAAGTTCCTGTTGTTTTACCTGCAATGTTAAGCGTATTTGTTCCGCTTTTTGAAATTGCTATTGCATACAGACTAATTAATCCGGTAGCACGTGTGTTTTCTTCTGTTGTGTGAGTTGTGTTGTTGGCTAAGACATTATTAAATTTTTCTTCTGTCAGTATCAAATCCTGACATTCTGCAAGTTCCGTGCTTGCCGCAAGAGTGGTAGGTACGAAGGAGATAACTGCAATAATGACGGAAATGGCAGAAAGAAAAAATTTTTTCATAGTTTTTTAATCATCCTTTGACGTTTATTGTTTCGGCAATTGAAACCATAGAGTCAAAATCACAGTTAAGAGTTATTTCATAGTTAGCAGTACCGTCGGAATAGTTGATATAGGATTTTCCTTCGCTATTGAATACAATTATTTCTTTGTCTTCAATCAGAACTCTTTTATAATATCTGTAGGTGTCATCAGGTATGTTTCCGTAACCGTTTGTCATATCAACATCAGCGCTGTTGTATTGAGTAATCAGAATTTGTCCGCTGGTTTGGGTTGATTTATTAATAATATCAATATAGTAAATTGTTAATAAACCATCCTGTGTTACTCGGGCAGATTTTTCATACTCATCGCTGAGCAATGCTTCGGGCAGCATAAATGCGTCGAGATTATCCGGCGGTGTTGGGGCTTGCGTGCCGTTGGGGGCTTCAGTTGTCGGCTCGTCGTTATTCAGCATTAATCTGAAATAATTGGCGTAA
>JAFXCT010000095.1 GCA_017521365.1 Clostridia bacterium | reverse complement strand
TACAACATCCCTTGCACGGCAGAGAATATTGGTATAGCCTATTGTTTTGATAAATTCGGCAAGCTCCTCATAATCTGCACGCAGTGTTGACCAGAGGACGATTTCACCGCCGTGAGAGCAGATGCCTGCCGTCATTTCGTCGCCGACAATCTGCATCCAGCTTCGGCATATATCGAGCTCGGGCGGATAAGCAGTAACAAGCGAGGCAACGGTAAGACCGAAGCTGTCCGTTGAAAACTCACGCAGGAGCTCAGCCTCCTCGGCATTTTCTATCATTTTAAGCATTGGCAAATTCCTCCGCAATTGCTGTTACAGCCTTTTTCATTTCAGCTATATCGTCCTTATGGATAACACACGAGGGCGAGTGGAGATAGCGTGTTGCAAAAGACACCGTAAGTGTTTTTACGCCGCCGCGGTTCGTCTTTATGCTTCGTGCATCGTTACCGCCTGTAACGACTGTTTTTGTCTGAATTTTAAAGCCCTTTTCCTTTGCAAGCTCGTTGGCCTTCTTATAGAGCTCGGGCGAATAGACCGTGCCCGCATCCATAAAGGGCACAACCGCACCCGAGCCGAGCTTACAGACCTGCTTTTCACCGCTGACACCGGAAATATCTGCGGCTGTTGTGGTTTCAACAACCACGGCATAGTCGGGCTCAACCGCAAAAGCGGCACAGCCTGCACCTCTGCAGCCGACCTCCTCCTGCACGGTAAAAGCAAAGTAAGTGTCGTATTCAACGCCGTTGATTATCATATCAAGCAAAACGGCACAGCCTGCCCTGTCGTCAAGAGCCTTGCCCTTGAGCATTGAGCCGAATTCAACCGTTTGGCTGTCAAAAACTATTTTATCGCCGGGAGAAACAAGGCCTTCCAGCTCCTTGTCGCTTTCTGCGCCGACATCAATATACAGCTCGTCCGCCTTCTTGGGGTACTTCTGCTCATCGTCTCCCCTGCGAAGATGAATCGGTGTTACACCGATAACACCCGTAAGCTCTTTTTCGCCGACCTTTACTTTTCTGCCGAGCTGTACTGCGGTATCAACACCGCCGACGTTGGCAAACTTTATAAATCCGTCGGAGGTAATATAGGTAACTATCATACCTACCTCATCCATATGTGCGGCAAGCATAACCTTGTTCTTTGCTTTATTTTTACCCTTGACACAAACTATGAGGTTACCCATATTGTCAACCGAGTATTCAGCCGTTACGGGAAGACGGGAGATAATATATTCACGCACCTTATCCTCTCTGCCCGATATACCGCTGAGAGAGGAAAGCTTTTTAATCGTTTCAAGCATTTTATCTGCCCTCCCTTTCAAGAATATAAGCCGCCATAAGCTGAGCCGTTGCTTCGATATCCCTCAGGTCAACAACCTCTGCCTGGGTGTGCATATTGCGCTGAGGAATTGAAAGCAGAGCCATTTTTGTACCCTTGCCTGCGGTTACCATATCGTCGGCATTGGTCCCTGTGGAAGAGCCCATAACCTCGGTCTGGTAAGCGATGCTCTTTTCTTTGGCAAGGTCTTCGAGTTTTCGTGAAAGCTCAAAGCTGAGTGAAGGCGCATAGCCTATCATAGTACCCTTGCCAAGCTCGGCACGCACGCTTTCCTTAATACCGGGTGCCCTTGCAAAGCTCACGTCAACGGCAATTGCCTCATCGGGCGCGGCGTTGAATGTGCCTGCCTTTGCAGCGGCACTGCCCGTTTCTTCACACGAAGAAAACATAACGGCTATCGGTAATTCTTTTACCTTGCCGCCGAGAATTTCCAGACAGCGAAGAATTGCGGCAACACCGCTTCTGTCGTCAAGTGCGGCACCGCAGACACGCTCACCGAGCATTTTTTCAATATCGCCGTTCATTGTTATTCTGTCGCCGATGCTGATTATTTTTTCCGCTTCATCCTTACTCATACCGATATCAACCGCAATATCGGCAATTTCGGGGGCTTTACCGTCCGACCCCTTTGAAAGATGAGGAGGTGTTGAGGTAATAACGCCGTAAACATCCTGCTTACCGTGAACCGTAACCTCTGCCGCCGCAAGGACAATAGGGTCGATACCGCCCACTCTTGCAAGCTTGAGAAAGCCTTTTTCATCAATGGCGGTAACGGCAAAGCCGATACGGTCAAGGTGGGCATCGAGCAGGATTTTACTGCCCTTGACACCCGTGTCACCCGTTACGTTGCCGAGCACGTCAATATCAACGGGCATAAATTTACCGAGATACTCTGCGGCAACCTTTGCGGCCGCCGTTTCATCGCCCGAGGTACCGTTTGCCTCGCACAAAGCTTTGAGCATATCAAAAAGTTCCATATTTTTTCTCCTGATAAAAACGATAAAAAGGGCGGATTTTCCGCCCATAAGTTTTTTTAGATTACATTTACGCCGCCGACAGGTCTGATTGAAAGAACGTAGCAGCTCTTTTCGCCGAAGACAAGCTCCATTCTGCGCTTGAACTCTGCGAGCATATCAACGGGAACGAAGGCCTGAATCGTACCTGCGAAGCCGCCGCCGTGAACACGCCATGCACCCTTGCCGTCAAGCAGCTCCTCACAAAGGCAGAGGCCGAGGGAGACGGGCTGCGAAACGGGGTCCTTTACCGAATAGACGTTCTGATTATACATATATGAGGACTGACCGCTCTTGACAACGAGCTTCTTGAACTCGCCGAACTGCTTGGCTTCAAGAGCCTTAACCTGCTCGTCAACACGTCTGTTTTCGCTGAAGAAGTGCTTTGCACGAAGAATTGCTCTGTCGCCTACAACGTCTCTTACAAGGTCGATTGAGTTGTAAAACTGTGCCTCATCAACCTCACGCAAAACATCGTGACCCAGACGCTGTGCTACACTTATCATTTCATTTTTTACCGCCGCATATTCATCGGTAAGATTAGAATGGCTGCCGCCTGTGTTAACAATACACAGAGCGTGGGCACAGGAGTCAAAATCAAACTTGACGGGCTTGATGTAGGGCTTTGTCGGGTCTCTGAAATCCATAAACACGAAACCGCCTACAGAGCAGGTCATCTGGTCAAGCAGACCGCAGGGCTTTCCGAAGAATTCGTTTTCGGCGTACTGGGCAATCTGTGCGATTTCAACGGGAGTTACCTTGCCGTCGTTATAAAGGTGGTTGAGGATAGTACCGACAAGCACCTCAAAAGCGGCTGAAGATGAAAGACCCGAGCCGGAAAGCACGTCGTTTGCCGTTGCGGCATCAAAGCCGCCTATTTCGTAGCCGCGCTGTACAAAGCCTGCACACACGCCGCGGATGAGAGCTTTGGACTTTGAATACTCCGCCTTGTTGGGGGTAAGGTCGGTAATATCAACCATATCCATATCGTAGCCCTCGGACTTGAGGCGGATAACATCCTTATTATTCTTTGCGGCAACTGCAATTGCATCGAGGTTGATTGCCGCCGCAAGCACCTTGCCGTGGTTGTGGTCGGTATGGTTGCCGCAGACCTCGCTTCTGCCGGGTGCGGAGAAAATGCCTACTTCGCCTGCTGTGCCGTAAAGGTCGCCGTAGGCGTTGAGCACACGCAGGTAGCGCTCCTTCTGTGCGGATGCCGCCGCACCGTAAAGATTGGTAAGAGCCGAATCAAAATCGACACCGTTAAGACCTTTTTTTACTGTATCAAAGCTGAACATTATATATCATCCTTTCAGTTTTTCTCAAGATAGTTTATCAAAGCGTTTACGCCGAGCACCGTTGCACCCGAAATAATAAGCAGAACGATAATCGGAACAAAGAATTTTACAGACAACGGGTCAAAGACATATACACCGATGAAGGTGTAGGAAAGAAGTTTGGGTGCATAGCCAAGCATTGAAATAATTGCAAATTTTTTATAATCAAACTTCATCGAGCCGTAAATCTGGCTGATGGTATTAATCGGAAAGGTAGGTATTAGCCTGAACAAAAACAGCAGCCACGCTTTGCCCTTGCCCCGATAACGGAAGAGCTTTCGGAAAACCTCGTTCTTGGCGAGTATTCCCATTGCTCTGCCGCCCGTGTAGTTGCGGCCGACCTTGTATTTTACCGTAAACATAAAGAACATTCCTGCGGCATTGACAATAAGAGCAGGTACGGTCGGAAAAACCATACCGGTAAGAACACACACCGCCGAAACGGGAACGACGGGCACGAAGCACTTGATTGCATAAATGCCGAGGATTATGAGCACTATGTAGCTTTCCGTACCGATAGAGAGAATAGCCATATCCAGCTTATACAGCATTTCCTCGTAACCTGCGTACCAGCGCTGAATTTCCTCGCTTGTGGAAATAACGCAAAGAGCAATAAAGACCGCCGCCAATATAAGCAGACCGAAGCCTGCAAAATTCATATAGGAATTGCGCTTAGACACCTTTTCCAAGCAGAGCCTCACCGCCCTTTCAAAAACGATTGACATATTCCATATAATTATATATAATTTTTAGTGACAGGTCAACCGATACGGAGGAATTTTTTATATGAAAGCTGTAATTTTAGACGGATTTACAACCAACCCCGGTGATTTGAGCTGGAACTGGCTCGAAGAGAAGTGTGAGCTGACGGTTTACGACAGAACTCCCGCAGAAAAAATCGCCGAGCGCTGTAAGGGCTACGACATTATAATCACAAACAAAACACCGCTGACCAAAGAAACCCTTTCACAACTTCCCGACTGCAAATTTATTGCACTTTTAAGCACGGGCTACAACGTTGTTGACTGCGAATATGCGGCAACAAGGGGTATTCCCGTTTCAAATATTCCCACCTACAGCACCGCCGCAGTTGCACAGCTCACCTTTGCTATTCTTCTGGAATTGACAAACAAGGTTGCGCTTCACAACGCCGCAGTCAAAAACGGCGAATGGACCGACTGCGCAGATTTCTGCTTCTGGAAAGCACCCCTGCAGGAGCTTTTCGGCAAAACGATGGGAATAATCGGCTTCGGCAAAATCGGTCAGGCGGTTGCTAACATTGCACACGCCTTCGGTATGAAGGTAATTGCTCACACGGCAAACCCCGACAAGTATAAAGACGCCGAAAACGTTGATTTTACTTCACTTGATGAACTTCTCGGAAAAGCCGACGTTGTAAGCCTGCACTGTCCGCTGACGGACAAAACGACCGGTATGGTAAATGCAGATTTCCTCGGCAAAATGAAGAAAACGGCATACCTTATCAACACTTCACGCGGCCCCGTTTTAGACGAAAACGCGGTTGCACTGGCACTTAAGAACAGAGATATTGCAGGAGCAGGCGTTGACGTGCTTTCAACCGAGCCGCCCAAGGCTGACAATCCCCTGCTTGGCTGTGATAACTGTATTATTACACCGCACATTGCCTGGGCAGGCTTTGAAACGAGAGAAAGACTGCTCGGCGTGCTGAAGGAAAACATCTTCGCCTTCCTTGAAGGCAAGCCGATAAACACGGTTAATATGTAATAAGTATTGCAAAGACCATCGGGTTTCACATCCGATGGTCTTTTTATATGCTTATTCTTTTTTTCTGTCGCAGGACTTACAGTCTGCCGGAGGCGGGTCGTTGGTTATATCAAAAATTGCAAGGCGCAGGTCACGGATTTCGAGCTTACGTGCTACGATATCAACGTAAGTGTTTTCAGGCACTTCGGTGCCGTCTGCATAAGCCTTAGCTGAAAGCGGACAGCGGAAGATTTTACCCTCGACAAAAATAGTGTGGGTATTTTTGCAGTAAGTACATTCCTCGCCGATTTCACGCACTTCAAAGTTAACCTCACGCTCGGTGAAAAGCTGCTCAAGCTCTGCCGCAACGGGGCTTTTCGAGTCGATAACAGCGGTCATACCGGGGTTGCGAAGCACGTCAATCTGCTCACCCTCGGGGATTGTTGCACCCGAGCAGACAATGTCAATCCGCTTAATTTTGGGCAGACGGAGCATTAACTTTACAGCCTTTATAAAATCGGGATAAGCAAAAACATCATCGCCGATAAAACGGAGCTTTTCCATATAGTAGTTGAGCTCATAGAAAACCTGAAGCGTATATTCAAGGTTTTCGTAGCCTGCGTTATAACCGCCCTTTGTGTTGAGAAGCACGTCCGTACATTCGGGGGTGAGATTCTGAATATTATAAAGCTCGCTGTTTGCAAGTATGCTTATCCAAAGCCCCGGATAGCGCAGAATATTAATCTGCTTGAACGCTTCGGGCAACTTTGCATACTGTGCTGAATAGCAGCGGTTGATTATGTACTTTTTTCTTTCTTTGTTGGTCATATTTATAAATTCCTTTATGTAAATGATTTATAGAGTTCAAGCGATTTGTACCTGCGCTGTGTTGTTGCAAGCAGATACCGTTCTGAAATATCCGCAAGGGCTTTCATACCCGAATTTGAAAGGGTGAAGGAAAAAATCTTCTGCGGGTCAGAAAGGCAGATGTGCCTCAGCGCCGTAACGACACCGACGGTAAGCTCAATTGCGTGCACGGGACGTTTACACTCGGAGCAGAAAAGCTGTGAGCTTTCCGTATCGAAAAACATTGTATCGTCCGCATATTTACCGCAGACCTCGCAACCGACAAGGGCAGGCATATAGCCCGTAAGGCTGAGCAGACGCATTTCAAAAACAGCCTTGAGCTGATGAACGGGCAGACGGTTATTTGCAAGCAAATAAAGCGTATTGAGCACTAGGGAAAGTATTTCGGCGCAGTCCGCACCCTCAGGCGCAAGCTCGCAGATAAGCTCGCAGAAATACATCGCAAGCGAGGTACGGGCAAAATCGCTCCTGATGCCGAAAAAAACCTCAATCGGCTCAGCCTCGTCTATAGTATATGTATCCCTGCTCATATAAATTGAAAAACGGGAGTAGCCCAGAAGCTGTGTTGCGGAGAGCGAACGGCTTTTAATGCTTCTCGCTCCCCTTACAAACGCCTTGATAACACCCATATCACGGGTCAGCACGGTGACGAGACGGTCTGCCTCACCCGTCTGTACTTCCCTTATTATCAAACCGTCCGTATTCAGCCTCATTGGCTATCTCCTTGTATTTCAGATAATCGTTAATTTTACCGCTTCGGGCAAAAGCCTTCCACGCATCAATAATATCCACCTGTAACCGCTCCCTTCTTTTTTTATTTTGCGGGGAGCTTTTCGCATTATTTGTGGAAAATTAATCAAGTCCGAAGTTATGGATAAGACCTTCTCTGTTGCGCCAATCCTCTTTAACCTTGACCCAGCATTTGAGGTTTACCTTACAGTAAAAAAAGCGTTCCATATCCTCACGTGCACGGGTGGAAACACGCTTGAGCATTGCTCCGCCCTTGCCGATGATAATACCCTTGTGGCTTTCTTTTTCGCAGTAGATAATTGCATCAATATCAATAATTTCGGCATCGTCACGCTCACGCATTTTTTCGATGCTGACTGCTGTGCCGTGCGGAATTTCCTTGTCGAGGTTGCGAAGCAGCTTTTCTCTTATCATTTCTGCGGCGAGCACTCTTTCGGGCTGGTCGGTCAGCGTATCCTCGGGGAAGAAATGGTAGCCCGGCTCGGCAAGCTTTTTGAGCTCGGCAAGCAATTCCTTCATATTATCGCCCTTGACTGCCGAAACGGGAACAACCGCCTCAAAGTCGTAGAGCTTTGAAAACATAAGGATACGCTGCATAAGCTTCTCTTTTTCGGGGATTGTATCGACCTTATTGATGGCAAGAATTACCCTTGCCTTAAGCTGCGAAAACTTTTTGATAAGCTCTTCTTCGGTTGAGCGTAAGTCGCCCTCGGGCTCAACAACGAAAAGGCAGGCATCAACACCGGAAATGCTCTCGTCAACAGCCTTAATCATTTTTTCGCCGAGCTTGGTTTTCGGGCGGTGGAAGCCCGGTGTATCGGTAAATACAAGCTGGGTTTCATCCTCGGTAAGGACACCCATAATACGGGTGCGGGTAGTTTGAGGTTTATCGGAAACTATTGCGATTTTCTCGCCTAAAAGGCGGTTGAGAATTGAAGACTTTCCGACGTTCGGACAGCCGACAATCGCAATAAATGCGGTTTTTTCGTTGTTCATAAATTCATTTTCTCCTGAAAATTTTCAAATATCTTTTGGGGTCAATAAACATAAAGCAGATTGCAAAAATAAAGCTGACCGCAAACAAAACAAAGCGCAGCGGATTAGCGGTATAGTAAGCAAAAAGGGCTTTGAACGCCTCGGGCTGATACAGTATTATTATTCCCACCGCAACGGCGAAAATTGCCGCCGCAAGCACGGCGCCTGCCGCAGTATCCTTGGCAATGCGTGCGGTTTCGCTTTTTTCGCCCTTTGAGGCGGTATCAACCGCTCTTTCAACAGCCGTGTTAATGTATTCCGCAACGATTACCAGAGCCGCCGCAACAGCAAGAATTGCCGCCTGAGTACGGGTTACGGCAAAAAAATCGTACCTTACAAGGAAAAACACCATATAAGCAAGGCAGCAGAAGTGCACACGCATATTCCTCTCGTTTACAAGGCAGTAGCCGAGTCCCCGAAAGGCGTAAACAAAGCTTTTAAGAAAAGATGACATAACAGATTATTCCTCATCGTCGCCGAGATAGTAGCTGCTTGTTCTATGTAAGCCGAGCTTTGTGAGGACCTCTTCCTCTTTTTCACGCATTCTTACACGCTCAAGGCCGCCGTTTACGTGGTCGTAGCCGAGAAGATGGAGCATTGAATGAACGGTAAGGAAGGCTACCTCACGCTGCAGGGTGTGTTCATAGGCGTGAGCCTGTGCAACGGCGTGTTCAAGGGAAATCACGATATCGCCGAGGAGCTTTGCGCCCGTTTCGGGGTTGACATCGTAAACACCGTCCTCACCCAAGGGGAAGGAAAGCACGTCCGTTGAAGAATCAACGTTTCTGAACTGCTTGTTAAGCTCGTGAATACGCTCGTCATCAACAAAAGTTACGCTGATTTCGGCTGAGCCCTCAAAATTTTCGCTGACAAGCACGGCAGTACAGCTTCTTCTGATAAGAAGCCTCAAGCCCGTGGGAACCTTGACCTTAGCCTGGTCGTCAGTAATGATAACCTTAATCTTATCTTTCATTTAAAGCAACCCCTTTCAGTTCTTCTTTCTTTCCTCATATTTTGCGTAAGCCTTGACGATATCCTGAACAAGCCTGTGACGCACAACATCCTTGTCGTTAAAGGTTACGTTCTCTATATCGTCAACATTTTTAAGTATCTTTATTACCTCAACAAGTCCCGAACGCTTACCGTCGGGCAAATCTATCTGCGTAACGTCGCCCGTGATGACCATTTTTGAATTGAAGCCGAGACGAGTGAGAAACATTTTCATCTGCTCCGGTGTAGTGTTCTGCGCCTCGTCAAGAATTACGAAGCTGTCGTCAAGCGTTCTGCCTCGCATATAGGCAAGCGGCGCAACCTCGATACTGCCACGCTCCTGATATTTCTGGAAGTTTTCCGCACCGAGCATATCGAAAAGCGCATCGTAAAGCGGGCGCAGATAAGGGTCAACCTTCTGCTGTAAATCACCGGGCAGAAAGCCGAGCTTTTCGCCCGCTTCTACGGCAGGTCTTGTGAGAATTATACGGTTGACCTCCTTGGCACGGAAGGCGTTGACGGCCATTGCAACCGCAAGGTAGGTTTTACCAGTACCTGCAGGGCCGATACCGAATACAATGGTATTGTCCTTAATGGCTTCAATGTATTTCTTCTGACCGAGTGTTTTGGGCTTTACAGGCTTTCCCCTTGAGGTTATGCAGACACAGTCGTTGCCCATTGTGGCAATCTGGCTTTCATTACCCTCGCCTACAAGTGTCATAACGTAACGCACGTTCTGGTCGGTAAGCGCTTCGCCTTTATTGATAAGGGACAGCAGACCGTTGATGGCACGCACGGCTTTTGCAACGCCCTCTGCCTCACCCGTTATTTTGAGGTCAGAGCCTCTTGAAACAACGGCAACAGAATACTCTTTTTCTATATTCCGAATATTTTCATCGAAGCTGCCGAAAAGGCTTACGGCGTGCTCCATTCTGTCGATATTTATTGTCTGCTCAAACAAATGCAAGTCTCCTTTAAATTCTTTCGAGTAATTATTTTAGTACATTGTCACATAATTATAACATATTTTTGTGAATTGTCACTACTTTTTTGAAAGAAAAATCAGTTTTTTACAATTATTATATCCTATTGACTTACATATATAAAAGTTGTAAATTTATATATGTAATTCTTTATAAGGAGTAATATACCCATGGCTTATTTTCGACCGTTCAATGCGGTTCGCCCCAAAAGAGAATACGCAGATAAGGTTGCCGCTTTGCCCTACGACGTTATGAACAGCGCTGAAGCAAAACAAATGGTTGAAGGCAACCCCTATTCCTTCCTTCACGTTGACAAGGCTGAGATAGATTTGCCCGAAGGCACAGACCTTTACGACAAGGCGGTATATGCAAAAGCAAAAGAAAACCTTGACAGGCTTACTGCCGACGGCATTTGCAAAAAAGACGATACTCCCTGCTTCTTTATTTACAGACAGACTATGAACGGCAGAAGCCAGACCGGTCTGGTCGGCTGTGCTTCTATTGACGATTATATTGACAACACCATCAAAAAACACGAGCACACGAGAGCAGACAAGGAGCAGGACAGAATCAACCACGTTGACACCTGCAACGCAAACACGGGTCCGATTTTCCTCACCTACAAAAGCAGCGATATAATTAAAAACACCGTTGAAGAATGGCAGAAAAATCACGAGCCCGAATATGACTTTGTTTCCGACGGTGTAAGGCAGACTGTATGGGCAATTGACGATGAAAAAGTAAACGCCGTTATTGCCGAGGGCTTTGACAAAATTGACAGCCTTTATATTGCAGACGGCCACCACCGCTGTGCCTCCGCTGTAAGAGTCGGTCTTATGAGAAGAGAGGCCAACCCCGGCTACACGGGCGAAGAGGAATTCAACCGCTTCCTTGCCGTTTGTTTTCCCGCAGACGAGCTTGAAATTATGGACTACAACCGTGTAATGCGTGACACAAACGGTATGAGCCGAGATCAACTGCTCACCGCAATCAACACATATTTCAGCTTTGAGGTTGCAAAAACTTCGCCGTATAAGCCCGAAGAAAAGCACACCTTCGGTCTGTATATCGAGGGCAGATGGTATAAGCTCACCGCAAAGGAAGGCACCTTTGACCCCAACGACCCGATAGCACAGCTTGACGTTTCAATTCTGCAGAACAACTTTATTGCTCCCGTACTCGGCATTGAAGACCCGAGGACAGACAAGAGGATTGATTTTGTAGGCGGCATCAGAGGTCTCAAAGAGCTTGAAAGACGGGCAAACAGCGATATGAAGCTGGCTGTTTCAATGTACCCGACCACGCTTGAAGACCTTATGGCAATTGCCGACGCAGGGCTTATAATGCCCCCGAAATCAACGTGGTTTGAGCCCAAGCTTCTCAGCGGACTGTTCATTCACGAGCTGTCATAAATCTATTTTTGAAAAGGTAAAAGAAAATGTTTGTTGATATTGCGAAAATCAAAATAAAAGCAGGTAAGGGTGGCGACGGCTGTGTTGCCTTCCACCGTGAAAAATTTGTTGCCTCGGGCGGTCCCGACGGCGGCGACGGCGGCAAGGGCGGCGACATAGTTTTTCAGGTTGACACCAACCTTTCAACCCTTGCCGATTTCCGCTACAAAAGAAAATACACCGCACAGAGCGGCGGCAACGGACAGAGCGGCAGAAAAAACGGCAAAAAGGGTGAAGACCTTGTTATCAAAGTACCGCTCGGCACGATAATCAGAGAGGTCAGCACGGGTAAAATTATGGCTGACCTGAGCGACGACAAGCCGTTTATTGCCGCAAAGGGCGGCAGAGGCGGCTGGGGCAACCCCCACTTTGCAACCGCCACAAGGCAGGCTCCCCGTTTTGCCAAAAGCGGCACACCAGGCGAGGAGTGGGAGGTTTCACTCGAGCTCAAGCTGATTGCAGACGTAGGCCTTTTAGGCTTCCCGAACGTCGGCAAATCCAGCTTTATTTCGGTTGTAAGCGAAGCAAAGCCGATTGTTGCCGATTACCACTTCACCACAATCACGCCCGTTCTGGGTGTTGTAAGAATGGGTGAAGGCAATTCATTCGTCATTGCCGATATTCCCGGACTTATTGAGGGTGCAAGCGAAGGCATAGGCCTCGGCCACGAATTCCTTCGTCACGTTGAGCGCTGCCGTATGCTCGTACACATTCTTGATGCGGCAGGCAGTGAGGGCAGAGACCCGATTGAGGACTTTGAAAAGATTAATCTTGAGCTTGCACGCTTCAACGAGGAGCTTGCAACAAGAGAGCAGATAGTTGTTGCCAACAAAATTGACCTTGCAACGGACGAACAGCTTGACAGACTTGAAAAGTATATGGCTGAGCACGGCTACAAACTTTACAGAATGTGTGCACCCATTGTTGAGGGCACGCAGGAGGTTATAAATGCAGTTGCCGCAAAGCTTGCCACGCTTCCGCCCGTTGTACGCTTCGAGAGCGAAGAAATCAAGACAACCGACCTCTTACCCGAAGCGGGCGAAAACTTCACCGTCAGATGCGAGGATGACGTTTACTTTGTCGAGGGCGAATGGCTGCTCCGCATACTGCAGAGAACCGACCTTGACGACTACGAATCACTCCAGTATTTCCAGAGAGTGCTTGAAACAAGCGGTATACTCGACCGCCTTGTTGAAATGGGAATCAACGAGGGCGACAGCGTAGTTATTTACGATTTTGAGTTTGATTACGTACCATAAGTACCATAAGGAGAAAGCCTTGGAAACACTTATCAGAAAAACCGATATTTCTCCCAATTCGCTCAACCCGATTTCCCTTGCATTTTTAGGTGATGCCGTTTACGAGGTGTTGGTAAGAGAGTACCTTGCACTCAAGGGCGACAGACCGCCCGAAGAGCTGCACAGACTTGCCGTTACTTTTGTAAGCGCAACCGCACAGGCACAGGCAACCGAAAAGCTGATGCCGTTACTTACAGAAGAGGAAATAACCGCCTTCAAGCGGGGCAGAAACGCCAAGGTTTCGCATATCCCGAAGGGTGCTTCCCCGGCGAAATATCACGCCGCTACGGGCTTTGAGGCACTTTTCGGCTACCTGTACTTAAAGGGACAATCCGAACGAATGAGAGAGCTTTTCAACCTTATCAGCGAGGAAAAACAGAATTGAAAATCACCGTACCTTCTTTTATGAAAAATGAAAAAATCAGCAAAGCTGTAAGTCTTCTCACCGACAACCTTTTCTGGTTTGTCGGCTGTGCATTATACGCTTGTGCGGTAAACTTTTTCAACGTACCCAACAACATTGCTCAAGGCGGCTTTTCGGGTCTTGCAATCGTTATAAATTACCTGACCGACCTGCCCGTAGGCGCTGTAAACTTTGCGCTGAATATACCCGTGCTGGTTTTAGCGTGGATATTCATAGGCAAAAAGTTCGTTGTAAAAACCCTTTGGGTTACGGCAATGCTTTCAGCACTGATTGACCTTATAGCCGCTTACGTCCCCTACCAATACACGGGCGACAAGCTGCTGGCGGCAATTTTCAGCGGTGCGCTGCTGGGCGCCGGCGTTGCGATTGTTGCTTCACGCGGCTCAACGACGGGCGGCACGGACGTGCTGAGCAAGCTTTTAAGACTGCCCTTCCCCCACCTTTCCTACGGCAAGCTTGTAATGTTCAGCGATATGGTTGTAATTGCGGTTTCGGCCATAGTTTTCCGAAGCATTGAAAGCGCACTTTACGCCGCAATCGTTATTTTTGTAAGCTCAAAGGTTATTGATTACATTCTGTACGGTATGGGCAAGAGCAAGATGCTTATGGTTATTACCGACCACGCAGAGGAAATTTCAAAACTGCTTGTCAGTAAGACCCCGAGAGGTGTCAGCATAATTCCTGCAACGGGTGCCTACACGGGCAAGGACAAAAATATGCTTGTATGCGTGTTGAGAAACAATGAGGTTTCGTCGGTTATAAAGCTGATAAAGTCCATTGACCCCAACACCTTTACAATAATCACAGAGGCAAACGAAATTATAGGAAAGGGCTTCAAGCCCACAATAAACGAGTGAGGTAAAATTATGAACAGAACAGCTACACGTATAATCTCCCTTATCTGCGCATTTCTTTTTATCGTTCCTGTGTTTGCTTTTTCCGCCTTTGCGGCTGAGGAAAAGCCGTTTGACAACAGCGAGTTTTACACCGAAGGCAAGTACACCATTCACTACCGTGTTTTTGAAGCGGAAAACGAAAAGGGCAAAATGCTGATGCTTCACGGCTTTGCCTGCTCCACCTCCACGTGGGAGCCAATAGCCGCTGAAATGGTTGAAAACGGCTACACCTGCGTGCTTGTTGACCTGCCGGGCTTCGGCTACAGCACAAGAGAAACAGAGGTTGCCGACGAGGACGTTATTGCAAGAGAAAGCCTTGTAATAAGCATTATGAAAACAATAGCACCTATAAACGAATGGCACGTTGCGGGTCACTCAATGGGCGGCGGTGTTGCAATGAACATAGCCTGCCTGGAGCCGACAATCAAGTCACTTGTGCTTGTATGCCCCTGCCCGATTACGGAGGTTACGGGCTTTGCGGCAGATATGATGGCTTCAAAGCCTATGGGTATGATGGCAAACTTCATTTTTGAAAAGCTGACGAAAATCACTCCCCTGCTCAGACTCGTTGCGTATTTTGCGTTTATGGACTGGGATTTCACAATGGACTACGACCTGACTCCCCTTTCAAAGCCCTTGCAGATACATAACACCGGCTACAGCAATATGATTACATCAGTGAGAGCAATGCCCAACGATTTTGAAAAGATTTCAAAGCTTGAAATGCCCGTATTCGTGGCACAGGCAGACAAGGATTTAATCCTCAACTCCACTATGAAGCAGCAGATTGCCGATGCACTCCCCAATGCAACAAATTACGTTGTTGAGGGCGGCGGACATATGTGCAACGAAAACCGTGCAACCGAAATCAGCGAGCAGATTTTAACGTTCATAGAAAAGTAAATAAAAAATGACCTGTATCCTGCGGTAGGATACAGGTCATTTTTTATCTTTTTATACTATGTTGAACTTAACCATTGAAGCGATTACCGCACCGAACATCGGGTGGGAATGAGAATCCGCACCGTCCCAGTTTTCCCAGAGGGTCGTTGCACCCTGTTCACGCATATAGTTGAACGTGCCTATACCGTCACGGCTTGTGAGAAGCTTTCTTGCAAGGTCTTTATCGCCTCTCTCGCAAAGAATTCTTACAAGAATATCCGTGCCGAATATGCCCGTATCAAATTTGCCGAGGGCTGAATATTTGGCGAGAACGTTTTTATATGTTCTTTCATCACCGAGTCCGAGGTCAGCGGCAAAGGCATCAGCACCCTGAACAGCGTTGCAGAAAGAGCCGGTAGCGTTGTCAAAATACTTATTGTAAACTGACCTTATTGCCCTTTCTTCTATTTCGTCCATATCAACAGGAACGTTTTCACCGATTATTGCGGCAATTTCCCTGACACAGCGCATAGCCCTTATATAGAAATACGTATTTACAAAAGGCTCGGGAAGCTCCATTTTTTCGGGTGTACACCAATCGCCGAGGCACCAGCCGCCCTTTTCTGAGCGGACAACAAGGCTTTCCTCGCTGTGGTTTTCCATATACTCAAGGTACTTGCACATATTGCGGTAATACTTTTTGAGTACTTCCTTATCGCCGTAATGCTTATAGAAGGTATACGGAACAAATACAATTGCTCCGCCCCAGCCGCCGGGACCGCCTCCGCCGCCGTAAAACGGTGCGGTGTGCTCAACGTGGCCGCCGTAGATATCCTGACTGTCTGCAATATCCTGCATCCACTTGAGGTACATATCCTTGGCATCAAAGCAGGTCATTGCTGCATCACAGGCAAGCTGACCGTCGCCGGTATAGCCAAGACGCTCTCTGTGCGGACAGTCGGACGGTACACAGCAATGTACATTACTGAGCTGTGTTCTGATATAAGTATCAAACAGCCATTGCAGGACCTCATCATCGGAATGATAGTCACAAATCTGCTTTAGGTCGGTATGAACAACGGCAAACTCAGTCGGGTAAGCATCGCCCTGCACCTCGAAATATCTGCCTGCGTGCCAAGTAAAAAGCGGATAAAAAGCGTGGTCTTTATGGTCACCGCTGAAAACAAATTCATCCCTCTGCATACGGAAAGGCCGCTCGGTTACGTAGAAATTGAGTGAGCCGTCCTCGTTAAGCTCCTCCGCATAGCGGACAAAGGCTCTTTCATCTGTTATTGCTCTTTCGCCGAAAACGAGCTTCGGATAGCCTGCAACGTGCTCGCCCAAATCGTATATCGCTGTATCGCCGAAGGAATAAATCTTCTTTGGGATAATCGTTCTTATCTCTCTGTCGGGTGTACAGGTCTGTTTTGTAAGAATTGAGAGAGGATTATCAAGCTTTGTTACCTTGCGCCACTCGCCCTTGTCTATAAGGCGTGCATCGTGAGTTTCGCCGAAATAAATGTTTGTGCGTGTAACGTAAGAGGGCTTCCACTCAACATCCTCATCGGATTTGGAAACCGTTTCACCGTCGGCAAGTATTTTATAACAAAGCTTGAGCTGACCGTATTCGACCATACCCTCGTTACGGCTCTGATTCTGGCCGTACCAGCCTGCACCTATATGAAATTCAACGGTATTTTCACCGTTTTTGACAAGCGCAGAAATGTCATTTTCAACATAGAGAATTCTGTGCACAAGCGTATCGTTAACGGGCATATTGATTTTCGTAAGGTCACGCTTTTCGTAGTTAGTCCATGCAGGTGAAAGTATTTCATCCGTTACTGGCACGCCGTTGATTTTAATATGACAAAAACCGAGACCCGATGAAAGAATTTTAACGTCCTTTGCGTTTTCAACGGTAAAGCTCTTACGTGCATAGACTGCAACGCTGTCCTTTTCAAAGCCTACCCAATCGCAGCCGTCAAAAACAAGGTTCATTTCCATATCAACGTGAGGCAGGTTTTCCTCGTAAAATTCGGGCCCTGCAACAGCAAAGCCGAATTTCTCATAAAACGGCACGGCGTGAGTCTGACCGCTGATTTTTACGGTCGTTGCACCAAGCTCCTTGGCTTTATCGATAAGAGACTGCGTAACTTTTGAGCCGAGTCCCGTACCTCTCAAAGCCTTTTTAACGGCTATTCTGCCAAGCTTATACACGTTTTCTTCGGGCTTGATAAGCCTGCCCGTTGCAACGGTTTCGCCGTTTTCTTCAACGATTAAGTGCCATGCGTGAGCCTCATTCTCATCATCCTCCAGGTGTGCAGGAAAACCCTGCTCACCTACGAAAACCTCATCACGAAGAGGCTTTGCAAGGGAGTGACCTTCAAGGCCGTAGTACCATTTTTCTGTCACGGTTAATCCTCCTTACTGTTCAATTGCATTTAAAAAGCTGATTATATCTTCCTTGGAAGAAAGCACGCTGCCCTGAATCATTTCGGGTCTGCCGCCGCCTCTTCCGTTAAGCGCTGAATTGAAAGTCTTTGCAAAGGCTCTTAAATCCACGGTGTTACTGCCGATACAGTATCGGTAGCCGTTGCCGTCAGACGAAAAGGCACCGAAAACACCTCCGCAAAGAGCTTTTCCTGCGTTGACTATTTCCCTCAGTCCGTCACCGTCGGCATCATCGGCAAAAACGCAGGCATTGCCTTCGGTTGCCCTGAGACGTGAAATATATTTTTCAAGTGACTGTTTTTTTATACTTTCAATTTCATATTCCAATTTTGCCTTGTCGGCTTTGAGTGCTTCAACAGCCTGCGCTATTTCCTCCTGCCTTGCACACAGCGAAGCGGATACAGCGGCAACACTGCGGGATTTCTGACAGTAATCCTCATAAGCATCATAGCCGCATTTAATCAGCAGTCTTGTACCGCCGCGGTTACTGCTGTGCTCAAGAATTTTAATCATACCTATTTCGCCCGTATTCAAAACGTGAGGCGCACAGCAGGCACAAAGGTCATAGCCCTCTATTTCAACGAGACGCACGTTTTCGGTCAAGTCAAGCTTACTGCGGTATTCAAGTGTTTTCAATTGATTTTCGTCAGGATAAAACACTTTTACGGGCACATTTTCAAAAACAGCCTTGTTGGCAAGCCGTTCGATTTCGGCAACCTGTTCGGAATTCAGCAGAATACTGAGGTCCGCGGTTATGCCGAATGTGCCCATATGAAAGCCTGTATTTTCACAGCCGTAAAGCCTGTGTGCAACACCGCAGACGAGGTGCTCACCCGTATGATTCTGCATTCTGGAAAAGCGGGTATCCCAGTCAATTTCACCGCAAACGGCTTCACCAACCTTAAGTTGAGCCTTTGTCAGGTGGTAAATATTACCGTTTTCTTCAAAAACATCCAGCACATTTTCGCCGCCAAGCATACCCTCGTCAGCCGCCTGACCGCCGCCTGCAGGGAAAAAGGCTGTTCTGTCAAGCAGAATCAGAAAACCTTTTTCGGTTTCATTACACTCTATAACCATTGCTTCAAACTGCCGTATATGTCCGTTATCGTAAAGTCTTTCGGTCAAAACACCGTCCCCTTTTCTTTTAAAAAAGCCACTTCGCCGCACAAAACGGGAAGTGGCACTTAAAGCACTGTGCTGTCGATATTAATAATTGTTTACAAGATATCCTTCTTCGCCTGCTTCGATACCGTAAAAGACTTCATCGCTTTGCAAATCTGCCCCATCTTCAAAAGGAGGAACCAAATCACTGCCAGCATTTGCAGCAATACTGTCCGGAATATCAAACTCTACTATTTCAATTTCAGGCTTTATGTATTTCTTCATATCAACCATCGCCTCTGCACAAAATTCTATATAAACATACAAATACACATAATTTTTTACATAACGCATTATACAACATATAGTTACCCGTGTCAATAGCAAAAACAAATTTTTTTCGGCAAAAACAAATTTGCAGGTAACGGCCAAGCGTTATTGACTTTACAGTGATATTAATATATAATTAGACAGATATTTTATGTTTCTACATAATTACACCATTGGGGAGATGTAATTAATGCCTACAAAAGAAGAGCTTATGCGGCAGTTTTCGCTTGCCGAGGA
Organism: Clostridia bacterium; assembly: GCA_017521365.1. Classification (GTDB taxonomy): domain Bacteria; phylum Bacillota; class Clostridia; order Oscillospirales; family Acutalibacteraceae; genus UBA8612. Next base: position 28,609 of record JAFXCT010000095.1, on the reverse strand, counting down.
AAAAGAGAAAAAACCGCCTGAGGCCGAGCAGCAACAGGCTGACAGTACGCAAGCCGAGAAGCCGTCAGAGCAGCAGCCTCTCGTGCCCAACTCGCACGAGCACGGCAAAAAGCGCAAAAAGCGCAAGAAAAAGTTCGGAAAGGCGCTTTTCGGTATTCTGCAGGACAAAACGCTCAACAAAATGCTCAACGTTTTCCTTATTTGTCTTATAGTCAATGCAGTTGAGTACTTTGTGCTTATAAACTACTTCGGAATTCCTACAAAGGGTGTCGTCGGCAAGATACTCGGTCTGCTCGTAATTATGGGCTATATGTACACGGCAAGGCTCAAACCGAGGAACGTCGGCTTCAGCACCAACCCGAGAGCAGTTATCGGTGCGGTACGCAACGCCGTGGTTTTCAACCTTTCCGTAATACCTGCGTATATAATCGAATACTTCTACCTTGCGCTCAACGGACACAAGCCTATGATAAGAATTTTTGCCTATCAGGCCGCTTTGTCCGAGGTGGGTCCGCTTTACTTTATTGCAAACATACTTTTACTTCTTATAATCAACACCGTTTCGGTAATTATGCTTGAGGTACTCTTCAGAGGCATACTTATCAAAATGGGCAAGGGTAAATTCGGCTTCTGGCAGACCGCCGTTATAGTTTCCGCCTTTTACTCTCTGTGGTACCTTATCATTCCGCTTTCAAAGGTTTCCGCAGGCTACAGCTTCGGTCAGTTGCTGACGCTGTGTGCGTTCTACCTTATATTTGAGTTCTTTGTTTCACTCAAATGGTGTATGTGCACAAGGGCAAGCGGCTCGGTCTGGCTGGCGCTTTTCGACCACCTGTTCTTCAACGTGCTGGTTGAGCTGATTCACGTGCTTGACAACACACCGGGTCTTGCAAACTATATTGACGTAAACCGCAATTACCGTCTTATTATAATTCAGGTTATTTCCTTTGCCTTCTGCTTCTCCTACTACAAAATGAAGATGCGCAAAAAAGAACGTATGCTTCAGGCAGTCGGTATCAGAAGCATTTACACCTTCGACAGCCTTGCTGAAATGAGCGAAGAGGATGTCAGCCGCCACGCAGACAGAATCAAGACAAGCGACGGCGATATTGACGCTGAATACTTAAAACTGCTCGAAAAGAACAAGCTCGACAGAGAGCACCACAGATAAAAATTTCCCAAGCGCCTGTACACCGTCTGAGCGGTATTCGGGCGTTTTTGCTTTTTATATGTTGACTCAAAAATGCACTTAATGTATAATAAACAATATATTTATTATATGTTGGAGACAGCCTTGACTGACTTAAAGTATAACACGGTAAAGACGAAACGAAAAACAATATGCATAACCGTAAAGCCGGATTTGACGGTAGAGGTCAGAGCGCCGTTGCGGATGACTCAAGACCAAATCGACCGCTTCGTTTTATCAAAGCGTGATTGGATTGAAAGAGCTGCGGAAAAATTCAAAGATTCCGGCACGGACGAATTTACCTACGGCAGCAAAATAAAGTTTTTCGGCAATGAGCTCACCGTTACGGCGGCTGATTGTGAAAAAGCCGTTTTATCGAAAAATTCTTTGCTTGTCCCATGCGGTCTTTCGGGTGAATCGCTCAAAAGGCTGACCGCTGAATTTTACAAGGCTGAAGCCGAGGCCTACCTGCCTGAAAGAGTCAGAGAAATTTCCGAAGAAACAGGGCTGAACTACTCCTCGCTTCTTATAAACAGCGCAAAAACGCATTGGGGAAGTTGTACCGCAGACAGAATACACCTTTCCTGCCTGCTTATGGCGGCCTCTCCCGATACAATTGACTACGTGATAATCCACGAGCTTGCACACACGGTGCACCACAACCATTCCGAGTGCTTTTATGCGCTTGTGGCACAGCATTGCCCCGATTATAAAGCCAGAAGAAAAGAATTAAAATCGCTTATATATTTCAACGGACGGTGAACGAAATGAGCAAAGCAAACAAAAGCAAATTCGGTCTGATTACAATCTGCCTGATATTGGCGGCAGGTATTATTGCCGCAACCTTTCTCGGCTTCAGACCGTATTATTACGGCAACGTATATATGGCGCCCGTACCGCAAAACCTAAGCACCGCAGCCACAGGCGCAAGCGAATACATATACGGTGATTTTTATGTTTCACCCGACGGTGATGACAACGCTGCAGGCACGGCTGAATTTCCGTTTGCAACAATCGCCCGTGCCAAAAAAGCGGCAAAACAGCTTGACAGGAGCTACCGAAATCACATAGTCATTGCGCTTATGAAAGGTGTTTACGAGCTTGATGAGCTCAAATTCACGGACAAAGATTCCGGCAAAGAAAAATGCCGTATGATTTTTTCTGCCTACGGTGACGGAGAGGTTGTTTTAAGCGGCACTGATATTATATTCGACGGCGTACAGTACGTCACACTCAGCAACGTTACCGTAAGCGGCGGTCAGATAACCGTCAATGGTAAAAACATCGATATATCCGGCTGTACGGTCAAAGGCTCCCCCGCCGTCGGAATTTCGGCAAAGGGCAGTAATATAAACATCAGCGGCTGTACGGTTTACAAGGCAGGCACAAGTGCCGTTACCATCAGCGGCGGCAACACGAAAAAGCTTACCGCAGGCAACGTTGTTTTTGAAAACAACCTCGTTTATGACACGGGTCTGTCAAGCAGCACAAGTCCTGCCGTTGTTATAAGCGGAGTCGGCAACATTTGCGCAAACAACGAAATTCTTCACACGCCGGGCTGTGCGATATATTACAGCGGCAACAACCACAGAATAGACTATAACTACATTCACAACGTGCTTCTTGAGCTTGACGATACGGCTGCCGTTGAGTCGCCTGACGGCTGGGTAAACTACGGCAACCTCGTGCGCTACAACTGCATCAGCACCATAGGCAGCGGCAAAAACTCTCCCGTTGCCGTTGCACCTGCTTCGGGCACACAGGTAAGAGGCAACATCTTTATCAACATTCCCGGTACGGGTGTTGATTTCAGAGGCGGCAGAGATATTGAGCTGAGCAACAATCTTATCATAAACTGTAAAACACCTGTGGTTTATGAAAGCCTTACGCCCGAGGGTGAACGCTTCGGCAAGGGCGGTACGGCATGGCAGGAGCTTGAAAATTCGCCGTACAAGAGCGAAACTTGGAAAAAGGCTTATCCTCAGTTAGCCTCTCTCAACGGCGATTTTGATGACACGTCCTCGCCGTATTTTGCCGCAAATCCGACCGGCAGCGTTATAAGCGACAATATTATTCTCCAGGCTGAGGCAAGACTCGGCACGGTTGACGAAAAAGCGGCAATGCTCAGCAACACCGTAAACAATCACCTGCTCAAGCTCACGCAGACCGATATGTTTACCGACGCCAAAAACGGCATTTACACAATTGATTTTGATAACGGAAAAGCAGGTGTCTATAACAATTTCCGCAACATACCGTTTGACAGTATAGGAAGATATTAATAACAAAAAGCCGCCCGAAGGCGTTGTACCCGTAAGGATACAACGCCAGTTTTATTCGCCGTACGGCGAGTTGTATTGCTTCGCAGTTTTATTGTGCTTCGCACAGTGTTATTCGCTTCGCGAGTTTGTTGCGAATAAAATAACACTGAATCCGAAGGATTCAATAACACTATTGTCACGGGACAATAATATCACTCTGCCGCAAGGCAGAATAACACTTGAAAAACTTTTCAGTTTTCTATATAATTTATATAGGGGTGATATTTATGGCGGATAGTATTTTGCGGGATAAAGCTAAAGGGTTTGCAAAAGATATAGTTTTTGCTTGCCGAGATATGAAAAATAATAAAAAAGAATCTGTCCTGATAAATCAGCTTCTTCGTTCAGCAACCTCTATCGGTGCAAATATACACGAAGCACAATATGCACAGGGAACTAAAGATTTTATATCAAAACTGGAGATAGCACAAAAAGAGTGCTATGAAACAGAGTATTGGTTAGAACTTCTTTTTGAAACTGATTGTTTATCTGAAGAAAATTATAAAAAGCTACATAATGATTGCGGAGCAATCAGAAGGATGCTTATTTCTTCATTGAAAACAATCAAAGCCAATCACTCAAAGGAGAGTATGTAATGATAAAGGGATATGGTTTTAGAATTGAAAACATATTTCAGATGTTTAAAAAGCATTATTGTCCTGTTTGTAGTGCTGAATTATCGAAAAGAAAAGTTTCAGAAATTGTTAATTCTGAATCTCCCGAAGCTAAAAATTATGATTTTGAGGTTGCAGATGTGTTTGTAAAAGGTGATATGAAGTTTACGCATATTGAGCTTTATTGCAATCAATGTAATAAGTACTACACAATTAAAGAAGCGAAGAAAAATAAATTTTAACAGCGCACTTACTCACCACTTTTAGTGACAGTGTAAAAAAAGTAAGAGTTAATGTAGTTTTTGCTACATTAACTCTTTTTGTCCTTTAGAGTACGACTCGAAGGGGCGGCTTTTTTTAATTTACTTAAGCCAAAGCTTTCGCAGCCACTGTGTGCAAAGCGGTGCCCAGCTTTCGAGCACACCCTTGCTGTTACCGTTGCAGACAACGGGGTTAGCAAGTGAGAAGCCGTGACCGCCGTTCTGATAGATGTGCATTTCAAACGGCACGCCGTTTTCGGCACAGGCAGAGGCGAAGGCAAGCGAATGCTCAATCGGCACACAGCCGTCATCAGCCGCCGCAAAGATATACGTAGGCGGAGTATCCTTCGTTACCGCAAGGTTTGTGGAGGGAACGTCGCAGGAAAGGATTTCTCCTATGCTTTCCATAATACAGGGGTATGAAAGAATGAGCGCATTGGGTTTTTCCTCGCTGAGTGTACCGAGTGCACTGCAAAGGTGTCCGCCTGCGGAGAAGCCGATTGCGGCAATTTTTTCGGGGTCAACGCCGAATTCGGCAGCGTTTTCGCGGATATAACGGAGTGCCCTTTTCGCATCCTCGAACGGCTGTTCAAAGCAGTAATCCGTACCTCGTTTGCCTACACTGTAGCGCAGAACGAAGGTGTGATAGCCCTCAAGCGCAAAAAGCATAGCAATGGGCTCCGCCTCTCTGTCCGAGCAGAAGCTGTAGCCGCCGCCGGGAATTACGAGAACTGCGGGACGAACGTCGAGATTGCGCATTTCGGGCGAATTGTCGAGAAGATTTGCGGTAAGGCTGACCTTTTTGTCTTCGGAAAAATACTCGGTAAAGGTTCTCATTTTTTACACCTCATAATATTATGTAAATTTAAATTGTAAACTTTGCTTTTAATATTGAATAATTATTTTTAAACAATATTAACGGTGATTGTTTTGAACAAAGAACAGTATTTACGCACAAGAATTGCGGAAATAGCAGAAGAGCTGACTCAAAGTAAGCTTGAGCCCGCCCACAGGCAGAGCCTTGAACGGGCGTTGAGGTTCTACATCAGCGATTTAAGAAAAAATCAGTAGGTCAGGCGTGAATTGATGTCCCTGAGCATATCCTCGTTGAGCTTTACTATCTTACGGTCGTAGGTAAGAATACCGTTGACCTCGTTTTCAACGTCACTGACCTGAGTATAGACGAGCGCACAAAGGCCGTGCTTTATAAGCGGAATAACCTGAGAAGTGTGCAGACGTCTGTAGGCATTGGTGAGTGACTTCTTTGACCTGAACATAAGGTAGCCGAAGCATTTTTTGATGTTCCAGACGTGTCCGTCGATAACGTTGCTGTAGCCTCCGTATTCGCTGACAACGAGTGCACGGTGGTCAAGCTTGAACGGGTGAAGCGGCACGATATATCTGTGTATACTCTTGAAATCGCCGCCGCCCTGGTCGTGCCAGCCGCTTGCGTGGTCAACGAAGCGTGTCGGGTCAAGCTCCTTTACGTGCTTGGCAACGTTTACGGCATCAAACTGACCCCAGGCCTCGTTAAACGGCACCCACGTGCAGATTGAAACACAGTTGTAAAGCGTGTCCAGCATTTCGTCGAGCTCTGTGCGGAAAAGCTGCTGTGCCGCCTTATCGGTACGCAGGAAAAGCTTTTCGTACTTATCGGGCAGAGTTCTGACAGTAATATTCGGAAGCACACCAACAACGAGCTGGTTGATGTTACAGCCGTTGGGCATATCCTGCCAGACGAGCATACCGATACGGTCGCAATGGTAGTACCAGCGTGCAGGCTCAACCTTAATATGCTTTCTGAGCATATTATAGCCAAGGTCGTGCATTTTCTGAACGTCGTATATAAGCGCCTCATCCGTCGGTGCCGTCATACCGCCGTCGGGCCAGTAGCCCTGGTCAAGAAGGCCCTTCTGGAAATAAGGCTCGTTGTTAAGGCAAAGGCGGATGATACCCTTGGCGTCCTTCTGCATACTGTACTTACGCATACCGAAATAGGACTTTACCTCGTCAACGGTTTCGCCGCCGTGAATAAGCTCAATTTTCAAGCCGTAAAGGAAGGGCTTTTCGGGACTCCAGAGCTTCTGATTCGGGATTTTCAGCTTGCCGTTGCCCGTAAACTCAACGGAAGAAATCTGTTCTTCGCCGTCATAGGCTGTTGCACGGACGGTCGCCTCCCCCGTTGCTTCAACACGGATGTCGAGCACCGCACAGTCAATATCGGGAGTGAGCTTGATTTTTGAAATGTGGTTTTCGGGCACAACCTCAAGCCACACGGTCTGCCATATACCCGTAGTAGAGGTATACCAGAAGCCGACAGGCTTTGATATCTGCTTACCTCTTGGCTGGTCAGCCTTATCCGTAGGGTCAACCACCTTGACCATAAGCTCGTTTTCGCCGCCGTTAAGATAATCGGTTATATCAAAGCTGAACGGGCAGTAGCCGCCTGTGTGACCGCCTGCGGCTTTTGAGTTGACCCACACCTCGCATTTCCAGTCTACCGCACCGAAGTGAAGAATTACTCTTTTACCGGTATAATCCTCTTCAACGGTGAATTTTCTGCTGTACCAAAGTGCCTGAGTATCGCTCACGGCACGCTCAACGCCCGAAAGCTCGCTCTCAATTGCAAAGGGTACGAGAATTTGGCCCTGTGCCTCACCCATTGCATCGGCATTGATATCTGTTACGGCGTAGCTGTACATACCGTTGAGGCATTGCCAGCTTTTTCTTTCCATCTGCGGACGGGGATATTCGCTGAGAGGACAGACCTTGCTCACCTTTTCCGCCCAGGGGGTTCTGATTGCGTTCATAATTTATCTCCTATTATATTAATTCGATGACTGTGAAATTTCGTTGTCGTGAAGCAGATATTTCTGAAGGTACTCTGCATCCGCTTGGTCAACCGTACCGTCTCTGTTAACGTCAGCAGCAAGCTGTTCGGCAGGATAGAGCTCGTCAAACCATATCATACCCGAAAGCACCATATTCAGAATGAAGGCATCGGTATCGTCAACATTGCCGTCACCGCTTATATCGCCGAAAACAACGATGTTGGCGATATGGACATATATACCCTCGTTTGCGCCGTACAGAACAACCGTCTGACCCGTGTAGACCTTTTCTTCGGGTCGGCTGTACTCAATCATATCCTTATCCATAATAACAATGTTCGGGTTGGAAATCTGATTTCTCAGCTGTGCGGTTGTAAGGTTATCCTCGGGTGAAACGCCGCATATTACGGAAATGATATCCGTTTCCATATAGTCAAGTTCTGCATACGGCATAAAGGTGATATCGCTCGGCCTGTCAAACACGGCAGTAGTCACAACATCAGCCGTAAGGGAGTCAAAGGGAGTGTCCCAATAAAGGAAGCGGTAACCGTCAACCTCGGGCACGGGCGGAGTGACCGCCGCACCGTTTTTCATTGCCGCCGCCGTATAGTAAAGCTCACCGAAGCTCAGGTACGTTACCTTGTAAACGACGGCGTCGCTGCCGTCAGGCTTGGCACCTACGGGGTACGATTCACCCTGCGCCCAATTTGTTTCCCTGCCGTTGTCGTTAAGAAAATAAGCGAGCATACCGGTTGAAAAGTCCAGTTCGCAAACAGGTGTGCCTACACCGGAGTCACCGGAATTTCTGCCCTCAAGGATAAAGCAAAGCTCAAAAACCTCGCCTTCTTCAATGAAGCCTACGATTTCGCCGGTATATTTTTCGGCAGTAACGCTGCCGCAATTATAAACCGACCTGAGTTCTGCAAACGTAACGCCGACAATACCGCCTGCATATTCGTTTGTGTTTATTTTACCCAGATTGCCGCAATATCTGACCGAGCCGTAATTTCTGCCGGCGATACCGCCTGCCTCTGCAGAAAGAACACCGTCAATGCCGCCGACCTCACCGTAGTTGAGGCAGTAGTGCAGGTTTCCGTACTCGTGAAGTCCGATTATACCGCCGACACACATTGCGCCGTTGACCCTTGCGTAGTTGTTACAGTAGATGACGTCGCCTAAATTATAGCCGATAAGGCCGCCGACGTTTTCCTCACCGATGAGCTGTGAGTCGGTAACGGAGCAGTTACTGACAGAGCCTCTGTTAGTACCTGCCAGAGCACCCGTATGCATCTTACCGCTTACCGTAAAGCCGTTCAAATTAAGATTTTTAATGTATGCGCCTGCTGCAACGGCTCTGAAAAGAGCAACGTTATTCTCCTGAACAGAAATGTTGACACCGCTTAAAGTGTGGCCGTCGCCGTCAAATCCGCCGGAAAACCGGTTGGATACGGTACCGAAGGGAACGAAGTTATTGACCGTCTGCGGATTTTTAAGCGCTATATCAGCGCCCAGCTTATAATGCTTTGCAGACCATCCGCTGTGATTGTTGATATAAGCCGATATCATACGAAGTTCATTTTCCGTTGTGATGATGTAGGGCTTTTCAGCCGTACCCTCGCCTGCAAGCGCAAAGAGATACGGTTTGTTATTTTCATCGGCAAATACGGGATATTCCTCACCCTGTGCCCAGACGGGCTTTTCATCCTCGCCATTGAGGAAAACCGCAACGTAACCGCAATAGAAAAGCTCCTTTGTTGCGTTGCTTCCGACTGCCGTAGCAGAAAGCTCGCTTGCCGTATAGCACCTTTCAACCGTTACCGCAGCGCTGTCGGCGGCAATACCGTCCGCCTGCTGTGCGGTAACCGCAGCAAAGCTGTGGCTGCTGACAAGCTTTGAATTATCTGCATCCGCAACAAGACCGCCTGCAAAGCCGTTACCCGTTACAGCACCGACATTATATGAGTATGTGATTTCCGCCTTACCACCTGCCGCAAGACCTGCGGCAACACCGCCGGCAGAAACAACCTCTGCGCTGTTAATGCTTTTTGTTATATTTACTTCGCCCAGAGAGGCTATACCGCCGGCAAAAAGCGTTCCGTTTACGCTGCCGCTGTTTGTACAGCTGTCAATTGCTGCGTGTGCGTTTGCGGCAACACCGCCTGCACCTGCAGTTGAAGTAACCTCGCCGCTGTTGGTGCAGTTATTTACAGCTGCACGGGCATAGGCTACAATACCGCCCGAGGTTTCAAGTGAAGAAATATTGCCCGTGTTACGGCAATCCGTTACAACGGTCGTAACGTTGACGGTAACCGTTTCGACGACCTCACCTGCTTCGTTGGTTATCTGCTTGTCGGTCTGCTTGGGGTTATAAGCAAGAATACCTGCGGAATTTGTTGCCGCATAAACAGACGCAGTATTTTCACAGCCTTTAATTACAACGCCGTCGTCGGCTACCGTACCGACTATACCACCGCCGTTTTTCTTTGCGGTAACACTGCCGTTGTTAGTACAGTTTTCTACAACCGCAACACCGTCAACACAGCTGCCTGCTATGCCGCCTGCACCGATACCGCCGACAGGCGCAACGTTACCGCCTGAAGAATACTCCTCTGCCTTAACGGTGCCGTTGAAGGTACAGCCGATAACCGTACCGTGGTTTTCGCCTACGATACCGCCGACCGCTTCAACACCCCTGACAACAGCGCTGCTCGTACAGTTTTCAATTCTGCCGTGGCTTGTGCCGACTACACCGCCCATATTGCCATATGCTTCATAGGAGGAATCGACAACATTGAGGTTAGATATAACAGCCGTATCCGCAATACCGCCGAAAAGACCGAGGTCCTTGGACTCTGCAGACATCTTATCGTATTCCACATAAATGCCCGACACCGTGTGGCCGTTGCCGTCAAACTTACCCTCGTAGAATTTGACGAAGTTTTCATTGTCGCTGTAATCGTAGCCGCCTATAGGCTTCCATATCTGAGCGTTCTGCGTAAATACGGGCGCACCGGTTTTATCGGTATAATACTCGCCCTCATTCAGCGCTATATCCGTACAGAGTCTGGCGTTGATTACAGTATTACCGAAATTGACCTCGTTTGCAAACCACATAAACTGGTCAAGGGTGGAAATGAGATAATATCCGTCCTCCTTTACGGGCTCAAAGCGTGCGTAAAGCGTGGTTTCGCCCTCGATAGGTGACGCAAAATCGTAAAAGCTGCCGTCCTTCAAGGACCAGCCGACAAACTCCAGTCCCTCGGCAAGCGCAGGAGGTTCGGGCGGCTGCGTACAGTCGCCGTAATCAACGGTCTGCGAGGTGATAAACGTTCCGTCAACGTAGCTGTACGTAACCTGGTAATTATCCCTTACGAGGCCCGTAATTTCAACGGTCTGGTCCTCGGTAATATTTTTGATTGTATAGATAATTCCGTATTTAGGTATTATTTCCTCGCCGTTAGAGGTTATGACAAGGTTGGAATCAAGGTAAATATCGGAAAGCTCTACGGAAAACGCAAAGCTGCCGCCGTATTCAACCTCGGTAGAATAATCGGGAAGCGGATAAATTGTATAAGCCTCGTGCTCGGGCAGATTTACGGTATAAGTATTTACCGCCATATCGCCGATTTTGATAATGAGATTTTCTGTTACATTGTCAATAGTGTATTTGCCGTGGCGAAGCGCTACACGCACATCGTTTGCCCAGACTATAACGTCTGACTGCGTATAAGCCGGATTTACCTCGACGGTAAAGGAGTAGCTTTCGCCGTAATAAACGACCGTGCTTCCGCTTTCGGGTATAATGGTAAAGTATTCGGATTCGGGCAGGGTTACGTAAAAACGGCTTTCAACCTCACCCGTAAAATAGTAAAAGTTTTCTGTTCGAGGCGAAGAGTTACTGCTCTTGTAATCCACACCGTCACCGAGCGCTCTGACCGCAAAGGCGTATTTACCGTAGGTGGTGAAATGTCCGCCGAAATTACAGCTCAGCGCATCCGTTACGGTAAAGGTTTTGGTGAGAGTATAGCCCACCTCGTTATAATGGTAGAGGTAAACCTCATAGCCCGTTGCGTTTTCAACAGCCGACCATCTGCCGACGGGGTTGGTAACGCCTACACTGTCAATAACAGTATCGTCCCAGTAAATCTCCCTCGGAGGGTTGAGCTTGGGCGGGCCCTCAAAGGACATACGCAGATATTTTTCGCCGTTGTATGCAGGCGTAGCGTTACCGGGAGCGGAATCGCCTGCATAAATAACAGAGTTTGCACTCCACTCGATATAGGCGTTTTCACCCGGTGCATAAATCGCACGAGAGGTAGAATCAATGGTAAGCTCCGTGTCGCCGCCGCTTATATATACGTCGCCGTAAGCTGAATAAAGGCCGTTGGAACCGCTGAGATTAAGCTTGCCCTGCGTGATTTTGATATCCTCGTAAATGTAGAAGCATTTACCCGTTGTATGGATATTGATGTTACCTGCCGTATGTATATCGATACCCTTGATAGCGGTGATACCCGCAAGCGCATTGATGTTGAGGCTGGCAGACTCGGCAATGGTCATTTTGTAATCGGTATAAATTCCGTATGTGTCTGCGGAAATGACGTTCAGCGTGCCGTCGCCCGTAAAGGTAACGTTACCGATAATTATAAGCGCCATTTCACGCTCGGCCTTGATGTAGTTATTACCCTTGAGTTCAATGGTTATATTGCCTGAATACGGATAAATAAACAGGGGTGTTTCGGGCGACTCGGCAGAGCCAAAATCCTCAAGCGTCAGCTTATCCTCGGAATAATCGTAATGGTAATGGGTAAGCACAAGCGAGCCCATATCGTTATAAACCTTGTTGTACACCTGGTCATCAATTATAAAGCGCATCATACCAGCCGCCTTGCTTACGGGTGCTGTGCCTAAAACAAGCACGGCACACAAAGCAACGCAGAACAGGCTGAGCAATATTTTTGTACCTTTTTTCATTCCCCTACCTCCGGAGTTCTGTTTATACTGAGATTTTGGATATAGTAACCTGATTATAATATTATAATTATAAAACAAAAAAGCCGATTTGTCACCCGGAAGTAGCGGCAACGGATGTAGAAAATCTTAAAGATATCTTGTATAAAATCAACAAATATGGTTTAATATAACAAAAGCAAAACGGAGGACACAAATTTGGTTACACATATAGTATTCTGGAACGTAAGAAACGACGAAAAGAAGCAGGAAAATATGGAGCATATGAAGGAAATCCTCACCGCCCTCGTCGGCAAGGTGGACGGGCTTCTTTCCGCCGAGGTCGGCTTCAACTTCAACCCCAAGGGCTACGACCTTGCGCTTTACAGCACGTTTGAAAGTAAGGAGGCTCTTGAGGGCTATCAGGTGCACCCCGAGCACCTCAAGGTAAAGCAGTTCGTGCACTCTGTTATCACGGACAGATGCGTTGTTGATTTTGAGAACTGAAATTGCCCAAAAAAGTTAAAAATAAGTATTGACAACGGGAGGTTTTTTTGTTAATATATTCCCGTTGTCAACTTACGGGTGTAAGGAGCACAATACCTGCGGGTGTAGTTCAATGGTAGAATCCCAGCCTTCCAAGCTGGTCGCGTGGGTTCGATTCCCATCACCCGCTCCAAATACGCGCTGGTAGCTCAGCTGGATAGAGCAACTGCCTTCTAAGCAGTAGGCCAGGGGTTCGAGTCCCTTCCAGCGCGCCATTTATGGTGGACATAGCTCAGTTGGTTAGAGTGCCAGGTTGTGGCCCTGGAGGTCGTGGGTTCGACTCCCATTGTCCACCCCACCTATAAAGCACAAAGCTCACAACGGCTTTGTGCTTTTTTAAAAATTAAATATTGGGGTGTAGCCAAGGGGTAAGGCACGGGACTTTGACTCCCGCATCCGCTGGTTCAAATCCAGCCATCCCAGCCAGAAAAAAGCACTTGCTGTTGCAAGTGCTTTTTTCAATTAAGTGTGCCTTTCGGCACATGAAGTACGCTTAGCGCGTGAAGTAATGCTTCGCATCATAAAGTGTCTGCGGACGCGAGTGGCACACTTAACTTCACTTTGTGCGAATGCAAAACACTTCATTATACCGTAAGGTATAACTTCATTTGGGCGCAGCACATACTTCACTAAAATACGCTCAATTTATATCAATCATAGAACCGCCCCCTGATTGAAAAATCCTGTTTGCTAAATGCAAACAGGATTTTTACTTTTGGCTCTTTACTTCTAGTTGATAATCTCAACACCACCGGTTTTATCGGCGTTTACATACTTACCATTCCGATAACAGAGCTCTGAATTTATACTTACAACAGCATCGTCAGGCACATATAAAACAGCAGTTATATCTTGCGGAACAGTAAGGTCAATAACATAATTCTCGGAAACCTTTTTATAATCCAGAGTGATTAAACCTTTTACGCTCGGAACGGTACAGTTCAGATTATCGGACAAAGCGTACTGAGGCTCGATTTTAACCTTTTCATAGCCTGCTTCAAGGGGCGTGATACCTGCAAAATACTTACTCATTATAACAAGAGGTCCGCTGCTCCATGCGTGATTCTTGGTACCTCGCCATGAATCCCAGAACTCCCAGAGCGTAGAGTAATCCTCACTCATCATATCCTGATATCTGTCCTTGATTCTGTCTTTTGCAATTTCATATTTGCCCATTTTGCAAAGAGCTTCAAGAACATAGTATTCCATATACGGGCTTGAATTTTGGGTGGTTGCAAGTACATTTGCAATAGTGTCATACTGCTCTTTTTCTGCAAGACCGGACAAAACCGCAAGAGCATTGGCTCTGTCATCGGGCTTTCTTACATCTTTACTTTTGAAGCCGTCTTCTATCCAAAGCTTTTTATAGCCGTTTGCGATAGCATTTTTTCTTTTGGTAATAAATGAGATATCCTCGTCTTTTCCTATAAGTTCTGCCATTTTCTCTGTGGCGGAAAGTGCATGGTAAACCCAAGCGTTTTCAATGGCAGTCATATCTGCCTTTTTACCCCAATCAGCCCAATCCCACGAGCCTTCACGATGAACAACAAGATTGTTTTCACCTATTTCCCAAAGCTTCAGATAATCAAGGCATGCTCCATAAACTTTTTCGATAAAAGCCTTATCGCCGGTATACTCATAATAAGTGAGAAAGCCTGCAATTCCTGCAAGCTGCTGAACGGGAAGCTCAAAATAGTCACCGCTTATTGGCACAACAGTTTGAAGCACCTTTGTATCGTCAATGTGAGAAAGCATAGCTTCTACACCCTTTTGATACAGCAGGTAGGAATTGCTGTCCATAGCGTACATTGTCATAATCATTTCGCTTGTAACATCGCCCCACCATTGGGCTCTTTCCCTGTCGGGACAGTCCATAAAATTGTCACGCATGGTGACATAGAGAGTACGCAGAGATTTTTGCCACAGAGAATTCAGGAATTCATCATCGCACTTGAAATCGCCGCAGAATGAGCTGTCATATCCCGTTTCACGGTACATTAAAGAAACAATTTTCACACCTTTCGGTATTTTATAAGTAATATGTTCACCGTTAAACCAACCTAAAGCCTCAAACTCCTGTTCTCCCTCTTTAGTTACATATGTTGTTGAAACTGCACCGATTAAAGTGTTTTCCGTTGTAATTCGAATCTTTTTGCCTTCAGGTGCTATAATTTTAAGATAGGGAGTAAGCTGTGCGTTATAGGGAATATCTACGGCGATTTTTTCACCGAAAAGCTTTTTTACGGTATAGTTTTCATATTTTTTTGAATTTTCATAATCTTTAAGACCGTAATCCTTCAGAAAAGGTATCCCCCTCGGATAAAGCCTGCCGTAAATGCCCTCGCCGCCGACGGCATATTCGGTTGCACTTTCCCAAGATGATGTATCATAACATGAATTTGTCCAATCGCCCATATCTTTTCTTGCATCGAAATAAATACTGTATTCGGGAAGTCTGTAATTAGGCGGATAAAAAGGGCTGTCAACATAGGCACTGTTTCTTTTTACCTTCCAGCTTTTGTCGGAAATTATGCTGATGTTCTCACTTATGGCTTCAAAAATAAATCCACCCTGGCCGCTGCCGCTATAGGAATAGCTTGTTTCATTATCCCAGTACCACACCAAAGCACAAATTGAATTTTCGCCCACCCTGAGGTAAGGAGCGATATCTATACTGTCGTAATAGCCGCTGTTTTTATCGGGGCCTCGTTTCACGCTCCCTTCAAATACAACGGTTTCTCCGTTTATATAAAGCCAATATTTCGAATCGGCTGAGATGTCGGCAATTAGCTTTTCGGGCTTTACATCAAGACTTAACATTTTATTAAAGCACATCCAGACATTTTTCTCGGTCAGATTTTCTTTATCCCAAATCCATTTAGCCTTCCATTCGCTTTTCTCTTCAGTAGAAATCACGCTGTATTCGGGAATACTGTCGGGAATCTTGTAATCGTTTTTATACGGTATCATTGCCGAATCTCCCGTTGGAAAAAGTGAAGTAATAAAAGCTGCTGCTATTGCAAGATAAGAAATAATTGTCTGTAAAACGTTCATGGAAACCTCCCCGGTATTTATTGCGTAATAAAAATGCTGTAAGCTGAATAAAAGCTTGAACATAATTATTACTTTTACTTTATCATAATCAGTTCAGGAATTCAACATATCTGTAAACAAGCAAAAAGATTATATAACAATTATTGCGGTTTACATTTGATTTAAATAAAATTTATGATATAATACAAAACTACAGCGTTCTGATTGCGCTTGTTAATATCTAAACTGCTTAATACAATTGGAGAAGATTTATGAAAAATGCTTTATATGTTGATACAATGATAGGTACTGTCGGTGACGGTCAGATTGAAAAATCTCACGGCGGCGGAAAAACATACCCCGGCGCCTGTGTTCCCGGCGGAATGGTTCAGCTTTCCCCCGATACGGTAAGCGGCGGCGATAACGGCAGCGGTTATAACTACTGCCACAATACTATTGAAGGGTTCAGCTTCAATCATATGAGCGGTATTGGCTGGTATGGCGATTTAGGAAATATTCAGATTATGCCCGTTACCGAAGATACTGACCTACGAAGCGGCAGTAATTCAGAATTACCGTTTACTAAGGGAACGGTCGGTTGGAAATCTGAATTTTCTCACAGTAACGAGAAAACCCGTGCCGGATACTATTCTGTTGTGCTTGACAGATATAGCGTTTTGGCTGAATGTACCGTATCCGAACATACAGGTATTTTAAGATTTACTTATCCGCAAAACGCAGACAAAAAAATCATCATCAATTTCAGCAGAAGAATTGGCGGTAAAACAGATTTTCAGGAAGTTGAATTTATAAGTGACAGAAAAATTGAAGGACATATTAAATGCACTCCCGCCTGTGGCGGATTCGGTCACGGTCATGGCGGAATTTTCTATGATGTTTATTTTGTTGCAGAGTTTTCATCTCCTTTTGTTTGTAAAAGATTTTTTGAAAATGAAGAATTTACAGATGCCTCCAGCGGTGAGGATTTAGGCCTTTTACTTGATTTTGCAAACGATATAGACGAGCCCATAGCAGTAAAATGTGCCATTTCCTATGTTGACATTGAAGGTGCAAGGAAAAATTTCTCTGCAGAGTGTGAGAATATTGATTTTGACACAATGGCGGAAAATGCGCTGGCAAAATGGGAAGAAGCGTTTTCCTGTATAAAAGTATCGGGAACAGATGAAATTGATTTAAAGCTTTTTTATACTTGTTTATATCATGTACTTTTAGACCCACGCACAATGGCAGATACAGATGGCAGATACACCATTAACCGTGAAATATTTAAAAATTCCGATTATAAACAAAGAACTGTGTTCAGCGGCTGGGATGTTTACAGAAGCGAGTTCCCTCTCCTGAGTATTATTCGCCCCGATATGGTTCGTGACGAAATCAATTCATTACTTAAAATTGCAGAACTTAACAATTCCTCTTTCCCGCAATGGGAGCTTATGGGCATTAATGCAGGCTGTATGGTTGGCGACCCCGGTCTTATAGTTGTAGCCGACGCTGTTACAAAAGGAATTTATCCTTATGACATTGAAAAGGCATACAATATTGCGAAAGCATCAAGTGTTTGCGCCAAGGAACTTAACGGAAAAGAATTCAAATCCGTAAGACCTGACTGCAAGGAATATATTGAAGACTGCTATGTGCCCGAAAAATTGAGCGATACGCTTGAATTTTTATTGGCAGATTTTACTATGGCAAGGTTTGCTGAAAAATTAAGCCAAACACAGGATAAAGAATTTTTTGCCAACAGAGCAAACCGCTACAGAGAGAATTACAATCAAGCATTACAGTTTATGGCACCGCGCAAAGCAAACGGCGAATTTGTTTTCGAGCAGGACAGATACGATGATGACGGAACTGTAGAAAGCAACATTTTTCAGCAGTCCTGGTTTGTACCTTATGATGTAAAAGGTTTAAGCAGGCTTTTCGGAGAAAAAAGAACTATAGAGCTTCTCGAAGAATTTTTTGAAAAAGCCGACCTGAAAAGTCTTTGGAATGATGATTATAACCATTCTAATGAGCCATGCCACAATATAACTCACTATTTCAGTATTCTCGGACTTCATGAAAGAACACAGTACTGGACAAGGCGCGTTCAGAAAGAAGCTTACCGAACAGGTGCATACGGTTTTTGCGGAAATGAAGATGTAGGACAGCTTTCAGCATGGTATGTGCTTTCCGCATTAGGTTTTGCGCAGGTTTGTCCCGCTGACCCGAAATACTATATTAACACACCTCTTTTTAAAGATATTGAAATTAAATTAGACAAGAGTTTTCATTCCTGCAAAATTGCTGATACTTTAAAAATCAAATGCAACAAGAACCCGTTGGATTTCCCTTATATCAAAGCTGTTAAATTAAACGGAACAGAAGTGAAAAACTGCTATTTGACTTATGAGGAAATTACAAACGGCGGAGAAATTATTTTTGAACTTAAATAATTCTGATACTGATATTACGCTTCCTTTTAAACAGTTTCAAAAAATACTCTCCCCAGAATGCAAGCGGCAGCACTCCAAAAAAGTGCTGCCGCTTATTATCATTGGATTCGGTTTGAAGCTTTATCGGTTCTCAAGCCCTTCAAGCATTTGTGCAAAAAGTGTGTTTGCCCAAGCAAACCATACTCTTGTGAACTTTTCCGGGTTATCAACATGGAATGATTCGTGCATAAAGTTCGTACCGGCATGGGTTTTGCTTAGCATTTCAAGGCATTCGTTTATTTCTTCCTGGTCGCTGCTTGTAATTATCTGCATTGTAAGCGATATATGCCAGATATGGTTCTTTGGTGTGTGAGGACTGCCGATACCTTTTGCTGCCTTACCTTCAAAATAATATGGGTTATCCTTTGAGAGGATAAAACGCCTTGTATTCTGATAAATTTCATCGTCCTTGTCACAATATTCAAGATAAGGTGCGGCAAGAAGACTTGGAGAATTTGCATCATCCATAAGATTGAAGTTACCGAAGCCGTCGGTTTCATAAGCGTAAATTCTGCCGTATTTCGGGTGGTTTACAATTGCGTAAGTCTTAATGCCGTTATCAATCTCTGCTGAAAGCTTTTTGCACTTTTGGGCAAGTATTTCATTGTTGAAGCCATCACGAGCAAGCTTTTCGGCATAACGCATTGCAACAACCGCCATCATATTTGACGGCACAAGGTAATTAAAAATACAGGCATCATCAGACGGACGGAAGCCGGACCATGTCATACCGGTAAAGTTAACCGGTCTGCCATATCCGTCAAAAGGCAGAGTATCAGATTCGGGACAATTCTTTCTGTCAAAAAAGTAGGTTGAGTTTTCTGTATGGCGCTGCTCTTTAATAAAATGGTCGGTAATTGTTTCAAGCATTTTTTCGGTTTCTTCATTCAGCACCTTTCGGTCACCCGTTACCTTGTAATACTCATACAGCAAGTATACCGATGCACACAAAGAATCTACCTCATATTTTCTTTCCCAGATAAGTTCATGGTCAAAATCCGAAGGGTCTTTCCATTTTCCGGGATTAGGCTCTGCATTGAACGCATTTGAATAGGGGTCAAGATTTACATACGCTGCATGCCTTGCTATAACACCGCGAAGAATCTCTCTCAAAGCCTCATCCTGAGGTGCATATTTAATATAGGGCTTTAGCTGTGCGGCGCTGTCGCGCAGCCACATGGCGGGAATATCGCCCGTAATTACAAAATAGCTGCCGTCATCAAGCTGCTTAGTGGTTGTTTCTATCGTGTTGAGAAAGCACTGCTTTGCAAGCGGTGCAAGTGCAGGAAAAATCCGCTGCATTTTTTCTTCAAGCTCTTCCGCTTTTTTTATCAGTATATCAGGTGTCTTCATGCTTTTACTCCTTAAACAATTTTTTCATAAATACTATACAACATCATCGTACATTTTGCAAACATACTTTTATAAAACAATCTTTTATTCTTTTATCATCAAAGCTATTATACAATTGATTTTTATTCGGAATATGGTATAATTCATTTTAATGATTTAAAATTAAGTAATCAACAGAAAAGGATAACACCCGATGATTAACTTAACCGCAAAATTTGAAAAGGTTGTAATAAAACCCGGTAAAAGGATTCTTGTAACAAGTGACATACACGGGCATTTTTCATGTTTTAAAAAAGCACTGGAAAAAGCTGAATTCTGTGATGATGACATTCTGTTCATTGTAGGAGATATAATTGAAAAAGGACCTGAAAATTTAAAAACACTGCGGTATGTTATGGAGCTTTGCAAAAAGGGAAATGTTTTCCCGCTTATCGGCAACGTTGATGCTTACAGGTTAAAACTAATTCATGGACTATCCGAAGAAAATGTAGCGGGCTTTTATAAATACATTTTGAATTTGCGCGAATGGACAGGCACATCGTTTTACGAAGAGCTGGCTGCGGAATGCGGCTATAAACTCAATTCAGAAGATGATGTTTTATCGGCAAAGCAAGCGGTTATTGAACACTTTGAAAAAGAGTTTGCCTTTCTTGCAAACCTTCCGACTGTTATTCAGACGCAAAGCTATGTTTTTGTTCACGGCGGATTACGCGAAAAAGAGGTTTCTGCCAACTGCGATAAAGGTATTTTTGAACTGACAAAGTTTGATGCTTTTGCTGAAAACACACCGCACAGTTTTGAAAATTTTGTTATAGCAGGACATTGGCCCGTATGCCTTTACGACAACTTTATTTATCAATTTAACCCTATAATAAATCGGGACAAAAAAATCATATCAATTGACGGTGGCTGCGGTGTAAAGAAGGACGGACAGCTGAACCTCCTCATTTTTCCCGATATAACTTGTACCGTTGATGAAATTAATTATATAAGCTACGATAATTTGCCTATTATATGCGCGCTTGATAATCAGAATCAGAGCAGCGATTCCATACACATTTCATGGCTCAACAATAAAATCCGGATAATTAATAAAGGTGAAGAATTTTCATATATAGAGCATCTGCACTCAGGACGCAAGCTATATGTACCTAATACCTATTTGCGCAACGAAAACGAATGTATTGACTATACCGATTACCTGCTGCCTGTAAAACAAGGCGACAAGCTTTCGTTAATAACGAAAACATCTAAGGGCTGCATTGTCAAAAAAGACGGTGTTGTCGGTTGGTATACAGGCAAATATGAAGAATAAACAGGAAAAATATGTTTGAAGAATTATTAAAAACCGAATCAAGCTGGGAATTTTTGAAAAGCACTCCCCTGCCTGTTGCTGTTTATGGCACAGGCAATGGGGCTGACCTCGCATTTGAGGAATTTGAAAAGCTCGGTATTACCGTTTCTGCGGTAGTAGCAAGCGACGGTTTTGTTAGAAGCCGCACATTTCACGGCTTTCAGGTAAAATCCGTTTCACAGGCAGAAGACATTTTAAGCAATTTTGTAGTTGCACTCTGCTTTGCAAGCCCACTGCCGCAGGTTATTGAAAGCATTAAAGAATTATCAAAACGGCACAGAATCATTATGCCCTCCGTGCCTGTTTTCGGCGATAATATTTTTAATAAAGATTTTTTAAAAAATAATATTCAGAGCATTGAAAAGGCATATTCCCTGCTTTGTGATGAACAATCAAAAAAAGTGTTTGAAAATATTATCCGCTTTCAGATTACGGGCGATTTAAACTGCTGTTTTGATTGTGAAAGTGCTAAAGAAGAAGCTTTTGACATACTCGGTTTAGGTGAAAACGAAAGCTTTCTTGACCTTGGTGCTTACCGCGGCGATACGGTTGAAGAATTTCTCAAGCACACGAAATCCTATGAAAAAATTGTTGCAGTTGAGCCTGACAAAAGAACCTTTAAAAAGCTGCAGACAAACTGCGATAATATAAAAAACTGTACTCTGCTTAACAACGCTGTATGGTCATGCGACTGTACATTGAATTTTGACGGCAACAAAGGCCGCGGCGCATCAGCTACGGCAGGCAAGGAAAAAATCGACGCTGTAAGTGTTGACAGTATTTTCAAAAGCTACGGAGAATTTACATATTTAAATATTGATATTGAAGGTGCTGAAAGCCAAATGCTTTGCGGTGCGGCTACAGCACTGCAAAACAAACCCAAGCTATGCATGGCGGCCTACCACAGAAGCGAAGATATTTTTGAACTGATAAACAAGATAAACAGTATTAATCCCGAATATAAGATTTATCTACGCCATCACCCGCATATTTCATTCTGGGATACAAATATTTATTGCATTTAAAGGCTGAATATTCAAACAAATCCATATTAATCCAGGAGTAATAACCAATGAGAATAACCGGAGCAATATTTGATTTTGACGGAACACTTTTTGATTCTATGCCGATATGGAAAGGTATAAGAAAAAAGTTTTTTGAAAAAATAGGGCTGATTCTTTCCGCGGAAGAAGAAAAGCTTTTCAAAGGTCTGTACCTTCAGGAATCTCTCGTACTTGCAAAAGAAAAATTCGGTATAGCCCAAAGCAACGAAGAACTTTTCACTTTGTTTTTTGGCTATATAAAGGAACAGTATCTTTCACACGCATACCCTAAAAACGATATAATTGAATTCCTTGAAAAGCTTAAAGCTAACGGAGTAAAAATGGGTATTGCAACCGCTACAGGCGAACCGGCACTCAAGGCTGTGCTTGAAAAGTTCGGTATGCTCGGATACTTTGAGGCAATATATTCAACCTATACAGTCGGCGCATCGAAAAAAGAACCAAAAGTTTACGACACCGTGCTTGAAGTACTCGGCACAGACAAAGAAACCACATGGGTTTTTGAAGACGCTCTTTACGCAGCCAAAACAGTAAAAGCCGCAAGCTATAACCTGGTAGGCATTTTTGATGAAAGCGAAGAAAATACAAACGAGCTTAAAGAGATTTCAGATTGTTATATTTACAATTACAAAGAACTCGTTTTTCAATTTTGATTAAGAGCTGATAACATACCAAAAACTCAATCACCTTTCCGACAGCATTGCGGCTATCGGAAAGGTGATTATTTAATTGAGCATATTCAATATTTCTTCAAATTCTTTACTTGATACCAATTCATCCGATAAACGGATATCCGTTTTCTGATAATCATTTAAGAATACGCGTTTCATTCTTTCGCACAGCGTTTTGCCGTACTTGGTCTTTTTATAAACATGACCACGCATGAAAACAGAATTATGTTCATTCTCCTGTGGCAATTCATCGTGCCTTTTGGCAAGCAACGCGCAATCGGTAAGATATTTTAAAGCCGTTTCATCGTCCCCCGATGCGGAATAAAGTCTGCCAAGGTCACCTAAAAGATAAACCATAGAGCGATAGCAAGCACCGTAATTTGAATTTTCATAAAATAAATCAATAATGCTTTTACAGGTTTCAAGCGCTTTAATCTGATGTTCAACAGAATAATGTTTTTTATAAAAAATCTGATTTGACACCGTACTCATAAACAGCTGCATTTCTTTATCCAATGCCTTATGGCAGGCTGAATAATGCTCTTTCTCGGGGAGGTTCACAAGGGTTGCGATATATTCATGGCTGTCGAGCATATTCGGCATACCGTCAAGAATATCAACCATTTTTTGTGTATAGCAGTCTTTTTTCGTCTTATGGCTTAATGTGTTATAGTACATACAAACAAGACGCTTTGCCCACATCCTTATCATATCATCAGTACAGCGTTGAATAATGTTGCCGTAAATTTTTTCAACTTCGTCAAGTATGGCTTCGCTGTCATCACCCTGCCCCGATTTAGTCATAAGCAGCATTTCAAGGTAACGCACAAGCAAACGGTAATCGCCCGGAAATTCTTTTACAGCTTTACTTAAAGTTTCAAAAACATAGGGCGAATCCTTTGTACGCATATCAGCATAAATACCGATATATTCCTGAATTCTGTTTTCTTTTTCCGCTGAATCCATACCCAAAAGCTCATCGCAGCTTACATCAAAAAAGGCAGAAAGCGCGGGCAGCATGGTAATATCCGGGTAGGTTTCGCCCCTCTCCCATTTACTCACGCTTTGAAAAGTAACGCCGAGGTATTCCGCAAGCATTTCCTGCGTAAGTTCTTTTTCACACCTTAATCTTTTAATGTTTTCGCCTATAAAAATCATTTCTAATCTTTCCTTTTTTCAAAATTAAAACCGGTTTGATTTTATAATAATTGATGTTTCTAAAAATTACAATAACGCATATTTTGAACCCGGTTCAACCTGCGGGCGAAATTTTCACAGAAGTTAAAACACCTTTCTGTTTTTTGTTTCAGAAAGGTGTTTAGTCTTATTTTGTTTCCGGAATTTCTTTTTTTTCGGGGATTTTGATTTTCGGCAAATCCCAACGGAATTTTGCCGCAAGAATTCTGATTGAAACTATAACAGCAAAGGTAATTATTATAGTTACGGTTTCGGGTATGATTTTGCCGAGGAAAAAGTAGCATACAGTACCGATAATAACAGCCGTAGCGTAAACATTTTTGCAGAATATCATAGGCTTTTCACGGCTCATAACATCGCGCAGCAATCCGCCGCCGACAGCGGTGAAAACGCCCATAAAAATTGCAAAATTCCATTTATCGCCGTAGCCTGCGTCAATCGTTACCTGCACACCTGAAATAGTAAAAGCAGCTAAACCGAAAGCATCGAATATATTTACAATTTCATTTATCTTTTTAAAATTGTCAAAGAAAAATTCCTTGAATATTCTTGCAAGCACAAACACTACAACGGAAGTAACAAGCGCACATATAAGATGAGTTGAATTAAAAAAGTTCCGCGGCGGAAAAACGCCCAGAAATATATCACGCATTGCACCGCCGCCAAGGGCTGTTACCATTGAAAGAAATATTACGCCGAAAACATCCATTCTGCGCTGAATTGATATCATCGCACCCGAAATTGCAAAAGCAATAATGCCCACAAATTCAGTAACCTCAAAAAAAGTTGTCATTTTATAACCTCAATTTCCGCAGGGATTTTCAGTTCTGCTTCCCTGCCCTTTTGCTGTGTTACCGTAATCATACCGTAGGGTGTGGGAATTTCAACCGCAGCACTTTCAAGACCGATCAGCGAAGGATTGAGCTTGATTTTCTTATATCCCGGTTCAATTATTTCAAGCCCGGTTATTGCCTGCGGTACGGAATAGAGCGGTGTACCGCCCCATGCATGGCTGTGGTCAAAGCTATAAGTAGGTTCAGGCGGAATAAAGCCCTCTGCCAGACCTTTTGAACAGTCTTTTACAGGCTGTTTCCACCTTTCGGCAACGGTCAGCGTATATTCATCACGCAAGCCGTTTCTGTAAATTGCTTCAAACAGGTAGTGTGCAAAATATGCCTGATATTCACCGTTTATTTCATCGCTCATTATGCGGTGAATAAGGCTCTGCGCCGTTGATTTATCGCAAATTCCGACATATGCGGCAAGAATATTCGCATGCTTCCTGTAGTAGCGTTTTGAAGTATTCTGCGGCATCCAGCTGCAAAGAAGATTTTCGGGTGTAGGAGTGTTAAGCCCTTCAAAATACATCTGTTTTTCTTTATCGAACAGCAAGTTATTTACCGCATTTTTAAGGCTTTCTGCCTTTTGGCTGCAAAGCTCTGCCATAGCCGTTTCGCCAATAATTGCAAAAACCTTTTCAGCATTTGTCAGCGCACCGTAGTAAAACATATTAAGGCAGGTCTGGCCCAAGGCTTTTGGCGGATGATGGAGCGAAATTTCATCAATATAAAGCCAGTCAATAAACATATAATCAGGCGGATTTTCTATAATACCGCTTTCGTCAACATAAGTTTCAAACAAGTCAAGCAGCATAATCAGCGCATCACAGCATTCTTTGAGCATTGCAATATTGCCTGAACGCATATATGTATCGTACATCATCATAACCCATATAAGGCTGTAGGTTGTGTGGAACATTCTGCCGCCATTGTTGCGTATTAATTCCGCTGTTCGAATTACATCAAATTCGGCAAGGCGCATATCGCCGAACGAATGCGCAGTCATCAGGCTTTCGATATAATAATCACCCGTACATGCAAGCGGCTCATAGTGGCATGGGCTGTCCAGATGAATATGCTGACGGCAGATTTTTAAAGTATGCCTGCAGACATCAAGCACAAGATTCAAATCCTCATCACTTGTTCTGGTTTTTGCCTCTACCGTTACAGGATAATTAACTGCAATTATCGCAGGGTAAAGCTTTATTTCATCGTCGGATTCGTTTGCTATTTCAAGCTTTAAGCCGCCAACGCTGTGTACCTGCATGCTTCTGTATTCGCCGTCGCCGTCAAAAACAATTTCAGCAGACCGTGAACGCCCGTCAACCTGCGTTTCAAAATCAGTTACCTTGATTTTTACCGTTCCATTTGCTTTAACGGCAATATCAAGATATGCGGCATAAATCTTATCGAATTCAGTAAAAGAAGTTTTGCTTTCCCCTGCTTTAACAGCAATTTCAGCGCAATCGGGCAGCAGCTTTTCTTCGCTTAACAAAGGCAAAGGTACAGTACGGGTGTGCCAGATATCGGTTACAATTTCGGCAGCTGAATATTCACCGGGTTTTATTCGTGCATCATAGGAATAGGCACCCGTATAAGCACCGTTAAGCCTTGCAAGCCAGCTTTCATCTGTATTGATTACGGTTTTTGTTCCGTCGGCAAAAACAACACAGCCCGACAGCATAAAGCCGCCGTGACCCTGCGAATATTCATAATCGCCTACAGGACCCATTTTTACCCTTGCAAAAAACTCGGCAACATTGCCGTTTACTTCAAATGTTGCTTCACTTGCATAGTGCTGACCGCGGACATTTTCATTGCCGATAAAATCAGTACCTATCGGCACAGGTCCCGTTGCAATAATTTCGCCGTTGAGATAAAGCTCAAAATATGTATCGGCACTGAAACGCAAATCTATTTTTTCAATTATCTTTTCAAAACTATATTTTTTTGTAAACTCTGCAACTGCATATACGCACTTTTCTCCGTTATAAAAAACGGTATTGATTGTATTCTGCTTTTCGGGGTGTTTTTCTTTACTTAACCATATCCATTTTTCGGGTAATTTCATACTTTTCACCAACCAGTTAAAATCTTAAAATATGATATCACAGTAAAATATCGGTGTCAATTAAACTGAAATAAAATGAGCTGTATCTATTTTACAATGATACAACCCATTTAACAACTTACTGTTTTCTGTTTTTGATTAATTTTACCGTATATGTCAACGCTGCGGTAAACAGCACCAAAGCTGCCAAATTAAGCAATGCACCCGGAACATTAAAAAAGTGAACCACATCGTCAATATGCCCCGTGTTTTCTGCTAATTTCTTTTCAATAAAAGCATTCATCACCTTACTGTTTACAAAGGATAAGATTTTTGAAACACCCCAAAAGCTCCAGAATAAAATTGTATTTCTTTTCAGTAAGGCTATGTTGTTGCAAGAATTTTTCGATAAAACCAAAACCGTAATTCCTATCATTACAAGCATAACAACAAAACTGATTACCGTTGCTGTTTTTTGCGTTGACAGCATTGTATCACGCCATACAAAAACAGCGCGTATATTCCACAGGCTTATTCCGGTTGAAAAGCTTAAAAACAAGCTGACTGCAATATAAACCACCCATATACATTTAAGCAAAACATTACTTTTACAAATAAAGCATATTATTGCACATACAATTAACGGCGATGCATAAATCAAGCCGACAGGTATAAAGGCTAAAACCGAAATCAGAAAAGCCAAACAGATAAGAATTATACCCGCTATTTTCCTGCCCGGCATACGTTCATGCTTTACAATATATTCCGTTACTTTTTCTGTTTCTGCCGTTTCGCCTTTTACGAGGTCGTCAAGCGATACCTCAAAAACTTCGCTTAATTTAATTATCTTTTGTAAATCGGGTGTTGCTGTATTGTTTTCCCATTTTGAAACTGACTGACGCGATACCTGAAGCAAATCCGCCAAATCGCCCTGTGATAATTTCTTTTCTCTCCGCAAATTATATATTTTTTCACCAATATTCATTTGTAACCCCTCCTATTCATGATTTGAATATATCATAACAGAAAACAAAAGTCTATCAACCCGAGTTTAAAATTTAGCAACCGACGGTTGCACATTATAAATTCACATATTTTTTACACCAATATCAAAATTTGTTCGTTGCAAAAAACACAGCTATATGTTAGTATTATTTTGATAAGCTGTTGCTTTTGACAAAGCGACTAACAACCAACTTTTTAAAAGGAGAAAAGCAATATGGGACTTATTAAAGCAGGTATAGGCGCGTTAGGCGGTACTTTAGCAGACCAGTGGAAGGAGTTTTTCTACTGTGATTCGCTTGAAAACGACGTACTTATGGTCAAAGGCTCAAAAAGAGTCAGTGGCAGAAGTTCTAATACGAAGGGTAACGACAACATAATTTCAAACGGCTCGGGTATTGCTGTTGCCGACGGACAGTGTATGATTATCGTTGAGCAAGGCAAGGTTGTTGAGGTTTGTGCAGAACCCGGTGAATTTACCTATGATTCTTCAACAGAACCTTCAATCTTCTCCGGTAAGCTCGGCGACACAATCAAGGAAACCTTCAAGCAGGTAGGTAAAAGATTTACATACGGCGGTGATACAGGCAAGGATCAGAGAGTTTATTATTTTAACACAAAAGAAATTCTCGACAACAAGTTCGGTACACCCAACCCCTTTATGTTTGAGGTTGCCAACAAAAGACTTGGTCTGTATCGTTCAGTACAGGTTAGATGTAACGGTGTATATTCCTACAGAATTA
The DNA here is from genome assembly GCA_017521365.1 of Clostridia bacterium. GTDB lineage: Bacteria > Bacillota > Clostridia > Oscillospirales > Acutalibacteraceae > UBA8612. The sequence goes on along the minus strand of JAFXCT010000095.1, from coordinate 97 downwards.
CAGACCCGCTTCTTTTCTACACAAAAATTGCCGGTAATGTAAGCGACGAATACAGAAGAGAAGAAATTGACAATCAGCTAAAAACAGAGTTTATTTC
>JAFXCT010000094.1 GCA_017521365.1 Clostridia bacterium | reverse complement strand
TCTTAATTCTTTTATTTCTTTTTCATATTGCTTGATGTGTCTGTATTTTCCGGGCATAAAAATTCCTCCTATGATAGTTATCTTAATTCTACCATAGGAGGGTGTTTTTTTCATTGTACGTTTTTTACGGTCCTGTGCATAATCTCAACGGGGCATTTTGTTTTGGTTTATTCTGTTACTTTGTGGCCGTCCTTGAATTTTACCTTGCCGAGGAAGGGGATTTTGAGGAAGCCCGAGAAGGTATCGCCGTCGAAGGTAACACTCAGGTCTGCATCCTTGCCGAGCATCGGAATGTTGACAACGGCCTTGATTGTGTTGCCGTCCTCTTCAACCGACTTGACCTGATAATCGGGAATGTCGATACCGGGAAGCTCAATTTCAAAATCGTATTCGCCGTTTTTGTCAACAACGTTAAGTGTAACATCGCCGCTGAAAAACATTGTGTCAACGCTGCAAGCCCATTTACCTAAACCTATCATAAAGCAACTCTCCTAAAAATAAAATCTGCACAAGGTATGTACAAAAACATAATAGCAAGTGTGAGGATGTTTGTCAACTTTTTTCGGGAGAGCAAATTACGGTTTGTAGGGCTCTTTATCAATGTATATTTGGTTATCGACTGTAGTACCTTGTTTCATCTTAAAGTTGACTTTTTGTAGGGGCGGATATTATCCGCCCGTTTGCTGGCGGCTGATAGCCGCCCCTACTGTGAAGTTTTAGGTGAAACAAGGTAGTAGGGGTCGGCGTCGCTCCGTTATGAAAAATTCATCAATTTCACGGCGAGCCGTACGGAAGGGTCCTGACCCTTCCGTAAAGTCTGATAAAACCTGTCGGAACGCTCAAGAGCGTTCCCTACATTACGCTCTCAATAAAAGAGATAAAAACCAAACAGCGGGACGTCGAGAGCCCTCCCCTACAAAATGTCCTTTGTCGGGTTCGTTTTGATTTGATGGACGACCAAAGGTCGCCCCTACAAACTGTAATTTACCGTGCAGTTGACATTTTTCTTACTTAGTATTATAATAAATAAGTCTATACATATTTATAGGTTTTTTATGCAGAAACAGAAACATTATGAAAGGCGGCATTTTTTTGAGCATCGAGTTTTCTAACGGTACAAAAACTCTCTCCGACCGCAAATCCGCAATAGCAATCACAACACGAAGACTGGCTCTCGTTGTGCTGGATATTCTGGCAGTCAATCTGGCTTTCCTTATCGTCAGTGCCATAAACTACCCCAAGGAAGAGCTTTTTTCGGTTGTTTTTCCCGCTTTAATGGGCAGGGCTTTATACACGAGCGTAATATTTGTGCTCATTCACGGCTTCTTCGGGCTTTACAACAGCCTTTGGGAATATGCCGGTGTGCACGAGCTTTTCCGCTGCGCAGGCGCTTCCGTGCTCGGCACGCTGACAACACTCGGCATTGACACCGTTCTGGACAGGCTGGATATGTACAGCGTTTCGGTTTTACGTGTCAGCGTTTATTTTACCTCCGTACTGCTTATCACGGCTATGACAGGCTCAATCCGCCTTGTTTACAGGGCTGCCCGACGCATATCCAAGGCTCACTCCCACTCACTGCACATACGTGACAGGCGCCGTGTTATGATTATCGGTGCGGGCGATATGGGTCTGCTCGTTTATAAAGAGCTTGAGGCCAAAAGCTTCGGCACGGGAAAGCCCGTCGTTTTTGTTGACGACAGCCCGATGAAGGCAGGCCGCCACGTTGAAGGCGTACCGATTAAGGGCACGTGCAACGATATTCCCGAGCTTGCTCAGAAGTACAGGGTTGACGAAATCGTTTTTGCAATTCCTTCCGCATCACCAGAACGCAAGAGTGAGATTCTGCGTCTTGCCATGGAGACGGGCTGTACGCTCAAAACCTCGCTTTCTGTTCAGGAGGTTACCGAAAAAAGTGCAAACGAAGCCGCTATACGTGATGTTGAAATCACCGACCTTCTGGCACGTCCCGAGGTTACGCTCAACACGGATATCTGTTCGTACCTTAAGGACCAGACCGTTCTTGTTACGGGCGGAGGCGGTTCAATAGGCTCCGAAATCTGCACGCAGGTTGCCCGTTACAACCCGGCGAGAATAATTATTTTTGACAACTACGAAAACAATGCTTTTGTTCTTAAAAACAAGCTTGACAGAAAATACAAGGGTAAGGTACAGTTCTTTATCCGCATCGGTTCAGTTCAGGACCCCGACAGATTAAAGGAAGTTTTCGAGGAATTCAAGCCCTCTGTTGTTTTCCACGCCGCAGCGCACAAGCACGTTCCTCTTATGGAGGACAGCCCCTGCGAGGCAGTCAAGAACAACATTTTCGGTACATATAACACCGCACAGGCTGCAATTGACAGCGGCGTAGGCAAATTCGTAATTCTTTCTACCGATAAGGCTGTAAACCCGACAAACGTTATGGGCGCTACCAAGCGTGTAACCGAGCTTATCATTCAGTATTTTGAGCGCAAAAACACGGGCACGCATTTTGCGGCTGTGCGCTTCGGCAACGTTCTCGGCTCAAACGGCAGCGTTATCCCGATATTCAAGGAGCAGATTGCTGCGGGAGGCCCGGTTACGGTTACGCACAAGGACATTACCCGCTATTTTATGACCATCCCCGAGGCGGCTCAGCTCGTAGTTCAGGCAGGCGGTATTGCAAAGGGCGGCGAGGTTTTCGTGCTGGATATGGGCGACCCCGTGAGCATTACCTCGCTTGCGGAAAAGCTGATTACACTCTCGGGCTACAAGCCGTACGAAGAGATTAAAATTGAATTTACCGGGCTTCGTCCCGGTGAAAAGCTTTATGAGGAGCTTACTCTTTCGGAGGAAGAGTGTGAAATGCAGCTCACCTGCAACGACAAAATTTTCGTGCTTCCTCCCGTAGACTTCAGCAGCGACAGGCTTGAATCGGGTCTCGCAGAGCTGAAAAACGCCAATCGTTTCAACGTTAGAAACATTCTTTTGGGTCTCGTGCCCAATTTTGAGGTAAAATAACAACAAAACGGGGCGGAAAACACCGCTCCGAAAAGGAATTCTGCTATGACCACATCATTACTTACTGTTTTCATACTGAGCCTTGCGGGTGCCTGGTTCGGAAAATCGGTGCCGTCTCTCGGCTATACCGTGTGGGGTACGAGAAAGGTAAATATCCTCGGTCTTTTCTTCACCGGTGCGGTTATGATACTTTTTTCGGGCTTGAGACGTACAATCGGTGATACGTATTATTACATACATATGTTCGAGCTTGCCGAACAGGCGGGTAACCCGATGCCGGTTATCGGCGAAGACAACTTTATGTTTGCGCTTTTACAGTACTGGATAAGAGCGGCCGGCGGCAAGGCGGAAGCTTTTATTATGATTACGGCTGTAATGACGCTGGTTCCCGTTCTGCTGACCTTCCGCAAATACGCACCGGATTTTCTGTTGGCGGTATTCTTTTATTTCACTACCGGAACATACTATATCACAATGAACGGTATACGCCAATTTGTTGCAACCGGCATTATTCTTATGGCAACCAAGTATCTTTTTTCACCGAAAAAAACGGATTTTCTAAAGTTCGCAGCTTTTGTTGTTTTGGCATATTTTTTCCATACGTCCGCACTTATTCTCATACCGATATATTTTGTCTGCCGCCGCAAGGCGTGGTCTCCGTCAACCTTTCTGATTATTATCGCAGGCGTTGGGGTGCTCATATTACTTGCAATGTTCTTTCCGAGCTTTACCAATATTCTTGAAGGCAGCAGCTTTTCTCATTACAATGACGGTTGGTTCACCGAGGGACAGGAGGGAGGTACGAATGTTCTTCGTCTGGGCTTCCACTCCATTCCTATGGTCTTGTCAGCGGTATACTATAAGGAGCTGAGAAAGTACGGAACTGCAACGGATATTTTGATAAACATATCCGTTATCCATTTTACGATATTTCTTATTTCGCTGTACAACTGGATTTTTGCCAGATTTGCTTTCTATACGTATACTTATGTGGCAATTTTGCTGTCTCTGATTTTTTCAACGGTTATGAAGGACAGCAAAAAAGCATCGCTGAAGCTTATACTGTATATAGCCTTTATGTTTTTCTTCTTCAGAGATGCAGCCGGCGCAGATGCGTACCGAAGCGACTATTTCACCCCGAACAACAACGTTTGGTTCAGCTTTATTTACTGATAAGAAGGAGGGGCGTCTGACGTGAATAAAACGATTCATTATTTCTGGTTCGGAGGTAATCCGAAATCCAGGCTCATAGAAAAATGCATAGCCTCCTGGAACAGATATTTTCCCGATTTTGAAATCAAGGAGTGGAACGAGGATAATTTTGACGTCAGGCAGAACAGGTATATCTCTCAGGCCTATGATGCGAAAAAATATGCCTTTGTTTCCGATTATGCACGGTTCAAGGTGCTTTATGATGAGGGCGGGCTCTATTTTGATACGGATGTTGAGGTTGTCAGAGCCTTTTATGATTTGCTTGAAAACGAAGCTTTTTCCGGCTTTGAAACGGAACAGCACATTAATCCGGGGCTTGTACTTTGGGCAAGAGAGCCGCATAATGAAATTATAAAGCAAATGCTCGACAGTTATGAAACAGATTGCTTTATTAACCGTGACGGAACGTTGAACGATATGACGGTGTGTGTAAGGTTTACGGATATTCTCGAAGGCTACGGCATAAAGCCAGATGACGGTACGGTTCAGACCTGCGGAAGCTTCACACTCTATCCCAGAGAATATTTCTGTCCCTTAAATGACCTTACGGGTGTTATGAATAAAACGGAAAACACCTGTGCGGTACATTGGTTTGCAAAGAGCTGGCTTGACAAGAAAGTCATATACCGCTCAAAAATCACAAGAATTATCCACCGCTTTTTCGGCGTGGATGCTTTGGCGAGGTTTCGCAAATGAGTAAAAAGAAGATCCTTATCGTCAGCGGCGGGATGGAGATAGGCGGTATTGAGCGCAGTCTGCTGGGCTTGCTCGGCGAATTTGATTATGACAGCTACGATGTTGACCTGCTGCTTCATTCCGTCAGCGGCGAATTTCTGCCTTTGGTTGACGGGCGCTGTAAGCTTCTGCCGGAGATTCCTCAGTGTGCAGCTATGACAAAGCCGCTGAAAACCGTGCTGAAGCAATATCCCCTGATAGCACTGAGCAGGCTGTACAAAAGATTTACGGTTCAGAAAAAATACGGCTTTTCTGATGCGAGCGGCTTTGCGCTGCTTTCGGAATACTGGCAGTCCTGCGTTAAATATATGCCTTCCTTGGAAAAAGAGTACGATGCGGCGATAAGCTTTATGTGGCCGCATGAATATACGGCAAAAAAGGTTAAGGCAAAGAAGAAAATTGCCTGGATACACACCGATTACACCGTAGCCCGGATGGATTTTGAAAAGGATGAAAAAACCTGGGCCCTGTTTGATAAAATAGCCGGAGTGTCAGACGATGTCTGCTTTGCTTTCAAAAAGGTTTATCCTTCTCTGGCGGACAGACTTGTCACGATAGAAAACGTGCTCTCCCCCGATTTCGTGCGTGCACAGGCGGAGCTCGAAAAGCCCGGAGAAATCAGCAGGGATTTGCCCGCACTTCTTTCCGTGGGCAGATTCTGTCACCAGAAAGCCTTTGAGCTTATACCGCAGTACAGCCGTATTATGCTGGATAAAGGCTTTGCTCACCGATGGTATATCATAGGCTACGGCGGAGAAGAAGAGCTGATAAAAGGCGAAATTGAAAAATTTAACGTTTCGGAAAATGTTATTATTCTGGGTAAAAAAGCCAATCCGTATCCGTATATGGCGGCCTGTGATGTTTACGTCCAGCCCTCACGCTATGAGGGAAAGGCTGTTACCGTGCGCGAAGCGCAGATTCTGGGCAAGCCCGTGCTGATAACCGATTTTGAAACAGCAAAAAGCCAGGTTGAAAACGGTGTTGACGGCATAGTCTGTCCGATGAATGCGGAAGATGTTGCCCATACGGTTATGAGCCTTCTTGAGAATAAAGAAAGCCGAAACATGCTGAGCCGAAACTGTCTTGAGCGAAACTATGCAAATAAAGAAAGCCTGAAAGAAATTTATAAATTTATTGAAAGCTGAGCGGAAAGATGAAAAAAAGTCTGCTGTTTATTCTGCCGTCGCTTGCGGGCGGAGGTGCGGAAAAAAGCCTTATCACGCTGTTGAGTCTTATTGATTACAGCCGCTATGATGTAGACCTTTTTCTTTTCAGGAGAGAGGGTCTTTTTCTGCCGAATGTACCCGAAGAAGTGAATATTATAGACGGCGGCGAAGGCTATTCTTTGTTTGACGGGGAGGCCGCTGCTTATATAAAAAAATGCGTTAAAAATCTGCGATTTTTTGATGCGGTGAACAGAATTATCTATTCACGTGCCGTCGCAAAGGGCGACAGAAAGGCAATATGGCGCTGCCTGAAAAAAGCGCTGCCGAAAACCGGCAAGCACTATGATGTCGCAGTCGGGTATCTGGAAGGCAATGCAAACTATTACTGTGTTGACTGCACTGATGCGGATGTAAAAATCGGTTACATTCACAACGATTATTCAAAGCTTGGCCTTGACGAAAATTTTGACAGACCCTTTTTCGGAAAGCTGGACAAGCTTGTCAGTGTTTCCGATGAATGCTGCGACGTGCTTTGGAAATTTTTTCCTGAAATAAAAGAAAGAATTGTAAAAATTGAAAACATTTCTTCGCCCGAAGCGCTGAAAAAATTTGCTGTCGGAGTACCGGAGGAGTATGCGGGTGCTGACAAAAAAATTCTGTTGACCGTAGGCAGGTTTTCTCCTCAAAAGGGCTACGACACGGCTGTTGATGCGGCTAAAATTTTAAAAGACAACGGTGCGGCTTTTAAGTGGTTTGCCATAGGTAAGGGCGAGCTTAAAAAGCAGATTGAAGAAAAAATAGAAGCATACGGCTTGCGGGAGGATTTCATTCTCCTCGGCGAAAAGAGCAACCCGTATCCGTATATACAAGGCTGTGATATATACGTACAGCCGTCGAATTTTGAGGGTAAATCAATCGCCATTGACGAGGCTAAGGCTTTTTCAAAGCCCATAGTTGCAACGAAGTTTTCTACTGTTTTTGACCAGCTTTCCGACGGTGAAACCGCTCTGCTTGCCGAAATTGATGCACGGGACGTTGCAGACAAAATAATGCGGCTTATAAATGACAAGGCGCTTTGCAAAAAGCTGAGCGATACGCTTGCCCGTACCCACAGGGGCAACGAGGAAGAGCTTGAAAAGTTTTATAAGCTTCTGGAGAGATAAAAATGTTCTTTAAGGAATGGATGAAATATATCAGGGATGATGTCAGGCTGATTGACGTCGTAATGCCGGGCACGCATAATTCGGGCAGCTACGGGATGATATCCTTTGCCTGCTGTCAGGATGGCGATTTGTATACCCAGTTTGCTTACGGTGTGCGCCATTTCTGCATACGCTATCACGAAATTGTAAAGAACAGAGTAGTGCTCAGCCACGGTGTTGCAATGGGCAAGCCGCTGACACACGCACTCAAAAGTATGCGCAGGATGCTTGAGGAAAACGACAGCGAGTTTTTCATATTCGATATGCGAGAATACAATCCTCAGCCCGTGGGTCCGTTTACCTTCGTTTCAAAAGCAAACGAAGAGCTTATGTCAAAGCTGCTCAACGAGTATCTCAATGCGGATGAGCTTTGCTTTACGGATTATGAAAATATCAGCGAAATAACCTTTGAGAAAATACGGAGGAGCGGCAAGCGCTTTTTAATCCTCAATTACCGTGATGCCTACCCGTGGTGTAGGGGAAATTACGGTACGGACAGCCCGTGGGACCCTGAACTGCACGGCAAAAAGGCTCCTGTGTTTGCCAAGGAGGTCTTTTCGCATTTCGATAAAGAATACAACGGCGGACTTTTCTGCTTCCAGACCCAGCAGACTCCGGGCTTTGATGCCGAGGTCGGTTTTGTTTCACCGCGTAAGCTTGATAAAAGCCTGCGCCCGTATTACAAAGGTATAACAGATAAAATAAGGGATAATGAAGACTATCTCAAACGGGCAAACGTAATTTCCGGCGATTTTATGACGGAGGACTACTCAAAATGCCGTGAGATAATCAGACTCAACCTTTATAAAAATACGGTCAGGGATGAGTGCAGAGAAATTTTTGAAAAAGAGCTTGATAAGGCAAGATAAACTGAAATATATAAACTGTTTTTGTAAGGGAATATTATGAAATACGCTGTAATAGGAACAAGCTGGATAACGGAAGAATTTATAATGGGCGCCAACCTTGTTGAGGGTATGGAGTTTTTGGGCGTGTGCTCACGCAGCTACTCAAAGGGTAAGGCTCTTGCCGAAAAATTCGGTGCGCCGAGAGTTTTTGTCGATTTGTACGACCTTGCACGTAACGCAGACGTTGAGGCGGTCTATGTTGCAAGCCCCAATTCCCTGCACTACGAGCAGAGCAAAATGCTGCTCAAAGCGGGCAAGCACGTAATATGCGAAAAGCCGATAACCGTTGAGCCCGAGCAGCTTGCCGAGCTTCAGGCGATTGCCGCCGAAAACGGTAAGGTTTATATCGAGGCGATAATGTATATGTTCAACCCCGTGCGCCCGAAGCTCAAGGCTTCAATGCAGGCGTTGGGCAATATAACGAGCGCTCACTTCGATTTTTCACAGCTTTCCTCAAAATATCCCGCATATAAGCGCGGCGAAAATCCAAACATTTTTAACCCCGAATTTGCTACGGGCTGTCTTATGGATTTGGGCATTTACTGTATTTATCCTGCGCTGGATTTGTTCGGTCTGCCAAAGGATATCTGGAGCACGGCACAGTTTCTGGAAAGCGGTGCGGACAGCGGCGGTACAACCGTATTTAAGTACGACAAAATGCTGCTGACAATGACCTGGTCGAAGATTGCGCAGGGCTTCTGCGGCAGCGAAATTCTCGGCGACGGCGGCACGGTTACAATTGATTCTATTTCACAGCTCAACGGTATAAAATTCTGCCGCAAGGGCGGCGAGCCTGTAGAGGTTGTCGGCGAAACACCGAAGCACGTAATTATGTCGCACGAGGCGCAGGCTCTGTTGGATTTTACAACGAAGCCCGAGGAAACCGCAGAGAGATATGCCGAAGCATCAAGAATGGCTTTGGCTGTCAGCACGGTGATGAAAAAAATCCGAACGCAGAGCGATATAAAATTCGCAATTCGCAATGCGTAATTCGTAATGAGCAATATATAATAATTATATTTACAGAATTAATTACAAATCTTAATTCCTGATTTACAATTCATAATTCAAAAAAGGAAGTGAGAAAATGAAGCTGTCACTTGTTGTGCCCTGCTATAATGAGGAGGGCAACGTACGTCTTTTTCACGATACTGCCGCTGCAGTTTTTGACTGTGAGGGCTACGAGTACGAAATGGTTTTTGTCAACGACGGCTCCAAGGATTCCACGCTTGCACAGCTTAAAAAGCTGCACGCAGAATCCGAAAAGAATATCCGCATAATCAGCTTTTCACGCAATTTCGGCAAGGAAGCCGCAATGTATGCCGGCATTCAGCACGCCAAGGGCGAGTATATCTGCCTGATTGATGCCGATTTGCAGCAGCGCCCAGAGGTCGTAGCCTATATGGTCAGGCGCCTTGAGGAAAACGCAGAGCTTGACTGTGTTGCGGCGTTTCAGGAGCAGAGAATTGAGGACAAAACCCTGTCCTTCTTTAAATCAAGCTTTTATAAGCTGATAAATAAGGCTTCGTCAACAACGTTTATGCAGGGCGCAAGCGATTTCCGCACCTTCCGCAGGAATGTTGCCGATGCCGTGCTTTCAATGGGTGAATACCACCGCTTTTCAAAGGGTCTGCTGTCGTGGGTCGGCTTCAACACGGAGTATATTCCCTACCAGGTGCAGGACAGAGCGAGCGGCGAAACGAGCTGGTCGTTCAAAAAGCTGTTTAATTATGCAATCGACGGCATAATGGCGTTTTCAACTGCACCGCTGAGCCTTCCGCTTGTGCTCGGTGCGGCAGGCGGCGTGATTTCGGCGCTGTATCTGCTCGTCAGAATTATAGCATCCGCCTTCAGCTTGTACGATTCCTTTGACCGAGGCACGCTGATAGTTTTCCTTGTCCTGCTTTTCGGTTCGCTTCAGCTTGTGTGCATAGGAATTGTCGGCAAATACCTTGCCAAAACCTATGAGCAGGGCAAAAACCGCCCGATTTATCTTGCCAGAGAGATTATAGAGCCAAAAGAAAAAGACAAAAAAGATGAATGATGCTTTGTCGCTTGTTGCGGACAAACTGAATAATTGCGGTGCCGAGTTTTCGACTGTGAGCGTTGAGGGCAAGACCTATATTGTTTTCGCCCTGCCTTACGTTCAGCTTGAAGCTCCGCCCGTGGGCTATGCGTTTGTGGACAGCTACTACGTTGCCTCAAACCGTGCCTATTTTATGCGAAAAGAGCTTGCTTCCCTGCTTGGGGAGGCAGGCTTTACTGCATTTGAGTGTAAGCACAGCTATAAGCACCTTGCAGTTGCTTCAAAATTGGGTTTCTGGTTGCGGAACACCCTTGTTGCAAACGAAAAATTCGGGTCAAGAATGGCGCTTGAGGTGGTCGGAATTGAGGGCGTTTTTGCCGATGAAATTGCTACAGAAGAATTATACAAAGCGCCCGAAATTGCCGAAAAATGCGAAAAATGTACCGTTTGCCGCAGGCTTTGTCCGAGGAATTGCATAGGCGAAAACGGCGGTTTTTGTGCCGAAAAATGCATCCGACACGGGCAGGATAACGGTTTTTTCGGCGACGAAGAGGCGGCAAAAGCGGCAGGAATCAACCTCTGGGGCTGCGATATCTGCCAACGTTTTTGCCCGTATAACAAGCACCTTGAAACACGGAAAATGACCGAAAAAGAGCGTGAATTATTCCGTTTGGATAGCCTTTTTGAAGTGTTTTGGGCAGGCAAAAAGGGCTGTGAGCCGTACCGAGATATCCTCGGCTCAAACTATCTCAGACCCACCCGTCTGCTCGTTCTTACACTCAATGCAATGGCGAATTCAGCCAACAAAAACGACTATATTTCACACGCCGAAAAAGCACTTTCCCACCCCGATGAACGGGTAAAAACCGCCGCAAAAAGGGTGCTTAATTCGGAATTATGAATCAGGAATTCGGAATTAAATTCGCAATTATTTACGGTAGTGCATTGTTTCATCTTAAAGTTGACTTTTTGTAGGGGCGGATATCATCCGCCCGTGGGAATTTTCCCGAAACAGCTTCGCAAAATTCGGGCACGTGATACGTGCCCCTGCGAAAGAAGCACACACCCCAAGGTGTAGGGGCGGATATCATCCGCCCGAGGGAACTTTCCCGAAACAGCTTCGTTAAATTCGGGCACGTGATACGTGCCCCTACGGAAGAAGCGCACACCCCAAGGTGTAGGGGCGGATAT
>JAFXCT010000093.1 GCA_017521365.1 Clostridia bacterium | reverse complement strand
CTCTTAATTCTTTTATTTCTTTTTCATATTGCTTGATGTGTCTGTATTTTCCGGGCATAAAAATTCCTCCTATGATAGTTATCTTAATTCTACCATAGGAGGGTGTTTTTTTCATTGTACGTTTTTTACGGTCCTGTGCATCCGGCTCAGGAGGCTTTTTAAATGCAGAGTGCAAATTACGGTTTGTTTAAGTGCAGAGTGCACTTAGTTCGACAAACTGTAATTTATCAGCAAAGCTCTTTCGCAAGTGCCTTTATCTGCTCAACCGTTGTGTCGTTTAGTGCGGAGTGGATTGTTACGGTTGTGTCGGCGAATTCGATATTCTTACTGCCGTCGAGCATTTTCTTAATAACCTTTGCGGCTGTGGGTGACCACGTGCCGTTTTCGATTATGCCGATTTTGCGGTTTTTGTAGCCACGCTCGGTAAGCTCGTGGATGAAATTGCGCATAAAGGGAAAAACGTCGCTGTTATAGGTTGTCGTTGCAAGAACGATTTTACCGTAGCGGAAGGCATCCTCGACAGCCTCTGCCATATCGCAGCGTGCAAGGTCGTTGACCGCAACCTTCGGACAGCCGTTTGCCTTGAGCTCTTTTTCAAGCAATTCAACAGCCTTTTTCGTGTTGCCGTAAACAGAGGTGTAGGCAATAACAACGCCTTCACTTTCAACACCGTAGCTTGACCAGGTGTTATACAAATCAATATAGTAGCCAAGGTTTTCACTGAGCACGGGACCGTGAAGAGGGCAGATTGTGTTGATTTCGAGTGACGCCGCTTTTTTCAGCAAGCTTTGAGTCTGCATACCGTATTTGCCGACGATGCCGAAATAATATCTTCTTGCTTCGCACGCCCAATCTTCATCCGCATCGGTTGCGCCGAATTTGCCGAAGCCGTCCGCAGAGAAAAGCACCTTGTCCTTTGAATCATAGGTCATAATAACCTCGGGCCAATGCACCATTGGTGCGGTAACAAAATGCAGGGTGCGCTCGCCGAGGGAGAGAGAATCGCCGTCCTTGACGGAAATTCTGCGTTCTGCATAATCCGTGCCGAAAAACTTTTTCATCATACCGAAGGCAAGGTCGCTCGAAACGATAACCGCCTCGGGATAACGCTTTGCAAAAACGTCAATATTTGCGGAGTGGTCAGGCTCCATATGCTGAACTATAAGATAGTCGGGCTTTCTGCCGCCGAGCACAGAGTCAAGATTGGCGAGCCATTCTTCGCCAAAGGCGGCATCAACGGTATCCATAACGGCAATTTTCTCATCAAAAACAACGTAGGAATTGTACGCCATTCCGTTGGGAACAACATACTGTCCTTCAAACAGGTCTATATCACGGTCGTTTACACCGACGTATTTAATGCTTTCGGAAATCTTCATTCTTTTTCACCTCTTGTAGTATTGCCGAAACATTATAGCATAAATGCAGGTACTTGGCTATAGGTAAATATATATAAATTACGGTTTGTCGAGGACAAACAATTCGTAATGCGTAATTCGTAATTCCTAATTCATAATTTTTGTCTGTCAACAGACAGACAAACTATAATTTGAAAAACAGCCCTGCACTCGGTGAAAGTGCAGGGCTGATACGTTACAGAACTTCGTGAATTTTATTGACTGTACGGTTGAGTGTGCGGAGAATTGCGGTGAGTGCGTTACCGATGAAGCCCTGGTCTTCGTCCTCGATAACCTTTGCGTCTACAAGTGCCTTTTCAAGCTCGGCATCCGCCTCATTCCACGCCTTCTGGTCAACAATTGTTTCGTTGAGAAGTGCGTTGATTTTTGCGATTGCTGCTTCAACTGCGGCTGTGTTTTCTGCGCTGATACCGCTCTTGTCGGCTTCGTCCCATGCCTTCATATTATTGATTGCGTTGTGGGTAAGTCTGCCTTCATTGAACTGCGGATAAGCGGGGTTGGAGTAGACATCCTTCATATTGTCGTCGGTCATAACTCTGATAGCAAGCTTGAGCGCAACGTCATTCTGCGGAAGCTGCTCGTGAGCCTGAGCCTTGAAGTACCAGGTTGTGCAGGGCAGAAGACCCGTTGTGGCATCAACAACACCGTCGGGTGAAAGGTGGTTGTGTTCGGGGTTGCTGCAGTACGTACCCTTTGCAACATAACCGTCGCCAAGTGTTGTTCCAAGGTCAGCAAAGGTTGCGCCCATTGCAGGAGATGCGGCGTGGATAACACGGTCTGCATTAGTTGTCTTGTAATCCTTGCAAAGCGGGAAAAGATTCACGTCGTAGCAGGCAAGGTTGAAAATCTCACAGCCTGTATCACAAAGCGCAAAGAGGTTTTCCTCAAAGTTTGCTCTTGCATTCATAAAGTATTCTACATCTTCCAGAATGCCTGCAAGCTCGGGCTTGCCCTCAAGCCACATTTTCTTTGCCTCGGCATAATATGCATCGGGACAAAGTGCCCATATCATTGTTGTGCGCAGTGCCGCAACATCGACAAGGCCGTTTGCAAGACCCGAAAGGGCGGATTTGAGCACATCCGTCGGGAGAATACGGAGCACCATATTCAGCAGATATGCAAGCGGTGTTTCACCCATAAGGGTGACTAAAAGCTCCTCATAGAGAGTGTTGTCATCGTAGAAAACGCTGAGGTTGCCTGTGAGCAGGTCGCCGATGATATTCGAGCCGTCAATGGCAGGAATAACAAAAACCATCTTACGGATAAGCTCGTAATCCTCGGGGTACATTTCAAGGTAGTTTACTGCAATTGTACCGCCGAGGCTGATATGGCAGAGCTTGACCTGACCGTTGGGTGACTTGGGAAGCACAACATCGTGGATGTAGTGGTGAAGCTTTTCGGTTTCGTACATAACGTCGCCGAGTGAATCGTAGCCGAAGTAGTAAACATCGTCCTCACCTACGATTTCGCTGAGCTCCTGAATGGGCAGGAAGGTGTAGTATTCCTCTCTTACAGCCTCGGGAAGCTCACTCATAGGCATTTCGTAGCAGGGTACAACGATATCCTGAATATACTTACCCGTGTTATCCTTTTCAACGAGGCTGAGTGCGTTGTACGTACCCTCATACATAGCCTGAGTAAGACCTATATCCTGCCTTGTTACGATAGAAGCAAGCATATTGGGCAGCGCTCTTTTGACAAGCGGCATAACGTCAATTTCAAGCGGCCAGCCCGTGACGTAGCCCGTTTCGTCGGGCACCCAGTTGCCGTTTTCGTCAACAAGGTAGGTGTTGTTCTGGCTCATACCGTGGACGATGATAACCGGTGTTTCGGTATCATAATCGGGTGTGTAGCCCGTGCCGCTTGCCGAAGCGCAAACAGTCAGCGCCATTGCAAGGGCGAGAACAATACATATTACTCTTTTAAATTTCATAGCTGTTTTTCCCCTTTATGTGTAATAAAGAAATTTTACCAAATTAATACAGAAAACTCAATGCGATTATATCACAAGGTTTAACTGTTATTTTCGGTGATTTGCACAAATGGAATACTTTTTTAAAACTACTTGACATTAGAACAAATGTTCGATAGAATTTAACGTTAGAGAAGTTAATTTCATAAAAAGGAGAATAGTTTTAAAAAAATTCTCAAAAAAGAAAAATAAAAAACGAAAAGGAAAAAATGTCAATTAATTACAACAGTTCATTACGGTAATCAACGAAACCAAAGCATATGAATAATTAAATGGGGTGATAAAAATATGGCAAATATTGCTTTTGAAACTGCGGCTACATTTGTTTCGGGCGTACTGAAAAACTCCGCTTATTTAAGCATCCTTGCGGATAAACTTGCACAGGGCAATTCGATTTACCTTAAAACCCTCGGCTTTTATGTTGAAGGGGACGGCGGCGGTGCGTGCTATAAGGTTATAGGTCCCGTTTCAAGTAACACGCCGATATCTTTTGACAGCACAACAGCTTTGTTCTATGCAGACGGATGCTTTGGGATAGGAAATAGCGAAACAACAAGCAACAACCCCATTGCATTTCGTATTTTACCGCAAGACAACAGTATTAAAGCAGAGCAATTCGGCGTGCTATCTATAGAAGAAACTGCATTAGATTTTTTAACGCGAATAGAATACAATTCGCAAATGCTTAATCTTGCAATTAATTATGCTGCAACAAACGGTAAAAAGCTAACCTTTTCAAAACGAAAAAAGATTTTTCTCGGCACAAAAAATTCATTGAATTTGCGAAATAAAATATACATAGACGGCAACGGTGCCGAACTGCAAATTTACTATGAATCCAACAGTAATAAAGAAAAAGGTCTTTTCGTTTCAGAGGGTCAAGATAAGCCAAGCCTCGAAGACATCTATGTTAAAAATCTTAAACTTATAGGCAGAAGAATTTCAGCAACCGAAGGATTTGATGACCAGGCTTTTCACATAAACGCAAAAAACTTTACGGCTGAAAATGTAAGCATTTCACAGTTCGAGTACGGCTATCACAATTTTGGTGCAAGCATAAGCAAGAATTATGAATTACCACCTATAACGAGTGAAAACTGGCTGATAAAAAACTGTCGAATAAAAAACACAACCACCGGCTTGCATACTAATGAAATTAATGGTATAATAATAAAAAACACAGATATATTTGGTTATTACACTCAAAAATACGACCACAGTCTTTATTGGGGCTCAAACTGTTCAAACATACGTGTTTCCGCCAGTCGGCTTGGCTATAATAACGGCGGCGCAGTACACAAAAACTATTCACGAGGAAGTAAAGCATACAAAAAATATGATGCATCCCGAAACCAGTTTTATACCGATCTTTTGATTCATAATGTAGAAACTTGCTGGATGTTCGGTATGATAAGCGAAAACACTATGTGCGACAGTAACTTAGCAACGTGTGTTAATCGCATACTTGTTAATGAAGGCTCAGTTAACTGCATTATATCCAATTGTGATATCAGCCAAACAAGAGACGACAGCAATCTTTACCAAGCTTCTCCGGATCCTTCTTTTGTAACTATTGAGGATGCCTCCCGCTTTTGGATGCAAAACTCAAAGATTCACCATAAAGGTTTAATTAATAAAAATGGTTTCGGCTCCGATTTGTATTATTGGAACATTTGCAGCACTTCCCCGGAAAAGCGAGCTTTTTTGGGAGCTAACAACGACATAGCAAACATTGTTTTGAAATTTTCGGGTTGCACTATTGAAAATCTCCGCCAAGAAACTACGAATTATATCGCAATCACAACCGACAAGCCATTAAAAGTTGAAGAATATTGGGATAATTGCTTATATTCATATGACACAATTTCATCATTATGGAAACTATATTGCATAAACAATATTCCTTCAGGCATATGTGTAAGAAACTCGTCAATAATAAACCGCCAAGAAATTGCTTTCAACACTATTAATGCACCGTTTGTATACCAATGCTCAGCGGGTAATTGCAGTTGCTTAACAGAAGCAGGTTGTCAGTTAAGCAAGACAACAGTATTGCCCTGGTTACACTTGGAAAACGTGTTGTTAGATAACGCTTTCTTCCCAAACACAGAAAATGAATGGAATTATATTATCAACACCGCCAATGAGACACAAACTACTATTTCAGATGCCGTAAACATAAGCAATTCGTATGTATTTAACTGTTATAAAGTACTCGATAACATCCGGACACCTATAAACAACTTAATGCGTATTAAATAAAACACCAAAAGGAGTGATAAAACAATCCACAGTATCTTTTTCGGTATGGTACATCGTCCTTGGAGAGGGACGCTAATAATTACTACTTTATTACACGAGGAGTGTAGATAATGAAGAAAAAGTGCTTATCTTTTATCAAGGTTCTGTTTATATTTCTGATTGTTTTTTCACTTTCTGTTTCGTCGGTAAGCGCTATGAGCTATTACGGCGTTATGGGCGTTGACTGGTTTGTTGAAAACGTTGACGGCATAGATTATGCCTATACAGTAAAAGACGGCGAAGCCACAATTATCCACATTCGTACCAACTACAGCGGACCGGATGAAATTACCATTACCTTGCCAACAACTCTCGGCGGTTATCCCGTAACAACAATAGGTACAGGCAAGAAAACGGGTGGATACATAAGGAGCGTTTTTGACCCGGCAAAATATCCCGACGGATACGATACGAGAGCGGATAAATACTTTTTTTCCCATATTATTATCCCGGAAGGATATGAATATATTGCAGCGGGCGCTTTCGATTATTGTTACGTTGAACTCTCTATTCCCAAAAGTATGAAGGAAATAGTTAGTAACAACGACTTCTGTGACTTTCGTATTTACAGCAATATCAAGGATACAATTATTCTTCCCGAATGTAAAATGACACCCGATTACCACTTTTATTACGAAACGTACATCGCACATTTCTATGAAAAAATCGTAGCTTCCTCCAGATTTCCTGAAGCAGCTTTATCTTGTTTTTACTGGGAATACGGCTTTTCGGGATTCGACGGCGAAATGTATCTGCCCGCAAACCTGAGTGCAAAATCGGTATATGACACATTTTTCGTATATCTTTCTGAGGAAGGTTACAACGGAGAAGGCGGAATAATACAGACCGATGTACCCGCTATAATTCATTGCGCACCGGACTGTGAATGGCTGTCTGTTTTTGACACAGAAACATGCTACGGTGATTTTTCATATTGGGACCAGATTGTAACCGATGTTGTGCCGGCAACCTCGATTGCCTTTGACCGTAAAACGGTATATATTAACACCGGCACATATCAAGATATTGAAGCAAAAACTTATCCCTCAGAAGCACTTTGGACAGCCTGTGATTATGTTTCAAGCAACCCTGATATTGTTAAGGTTGACGAGTATTCGGGCAGAATAACAGCCCTGCAGGAAGGCACGGCAACAATAACCGCAACCCATTGCGAACGCGGCTTTACCGATTCGTATAACGTAGTAGTTCTTCCCGAGGGAACGGAGCTTACGCCCGACGAACCCACGCCCGACGAACCCACGACCGAGGAACCTACAACCGAGGAACCTACAACTGAGGAACCTACAACTGAGGAGCCCACAACTGAGGAACCTACAACTGAGGAGCCCACAACTGAGGAACCTACAACTGAGGAGCCCACAACTGAGGAACCTACAACTGAGGAACCTACAACTGAGGAGCCCACAACTGAGGAACCTACAACTGAGGAGCCCACAACTGAGGAACCTACAACCGAGGAGCCTACAACTGAGGAGCCTACAACTGAGGAACCTACAACTGAGGAACCTACAACTGAGGAGCCTACAACCGAGGAACCTACAACTGAGGAACCTACAACTGAGGAACCACCGGCAGGCAATGACGGCGAATCCTTCTTTGCAAGGCTTTGGAAATTGCTTGTGCAAATCTACCGCTATATCGTAAACGCTTTCAAAACCATTTTGGGTATAGAATAACAACCACAGTAAAACGCCTGCGAAGCACAAAATTCGCAGGCGTTTAAATTTATTTGATTCAGTTAATTTACTTTACGAAAACCTTGTAGCACTTGATTTCAAAGGGCTTGATTTCAAAGCTCATTGTACTGCCAGTTGCAATATCGGCTGCCTCGTCCTCACGCTCGAGGAGGTTACACTCGCTGACCTTTGCGATTTCGGCAAAGAATTCAACGTTGACGGCTGTTCTTCTGCCGCTCTTCTCTACGAAGCGGACGATATAAGCGTCCTCATCCTCGCACTTCTTGACAGCTTCAAGTGTGACGTTCTTGCCGTCAACCTTGATGAAGGAAGCCTCTGTTTCACCCTTTGCATCCGCCGCAATTTCAACGGGAAGCAGCGGGTTATTGAATTCGAGACCTCTGACGAGAGTTTCTGCATCCTTCCAGTTTCCTGCGTGCGGATAGAGTGAATAGGTGAAGTAGTGCTCACCTCTGTCTGATGCGGGGTCGGGATTCATCGGAGCCTTGAGGAGAGTGATAATCATTCTCTGCTCGTTGACCTCGTAGCCGTACTTGCAGTCGTTGAGGATTGAAAGGCCGTAGCCATCCTCGGACATATCGATGAAGTTGTGTGCGGAAACCTCGAACTTTGCCTTATCGTAGGGATTGTGGCGGTAGTTGGAGGATTCGATTGTGGCGTAAGCGATATCACGGGTAAACTTCTGCGCCTTGATATCAACGTCGAAGCCAACCTTAAGGAGCTTCTCCTGCTCGTGCCAGCTGATATAGGTATCGAAATCAATTCTGTCAAGCTCGTTATAAATGATAACGTTCTGCCTGAGAGTTGACTTGAGAATGTTCTTTGTGATTGTAACACAGGTAAATACGTCGCCGATTACAACGCTTTCAACCTTGCCGGGCTCGGTGTCAAACTGACGGTCGGTATAGGTTGCAACGATATCCCAGGCATCGTACTTGCCGGGAAGGTCCTCGTAAATACGGAAGACGTTACCCTTGCCCTCAAGAACTTCTCTGTTGTTCTTCTTGTCGAAGATTGAAACGAGCTCTGCGGAAGCGTCAAACTTAAGGCTGAAGTTTGCGTTTTCAACGTCTGCGCTGTCAACCGCCTCAGCTTCTGCAACTGCGGCATCCTTGGTATAATATACCTTATAGCCTACTGCCGGAACGTCCTTGGCAACGAATACGAGCACCTTTGTGCCGTCAAGCTTTGTGTAAGCCTGAACGGGTACCTTGTTACCTTCTGCATCGTAGATTTCAACGTCCTTGTAGGGAAGCTCAACCTTGGAGGTTGCGGCTGTGCCGAGGGAATTGAACAGAGCGAAGGGCTTGCCGTATTTTGCTTCGCCGCTGACGTTGCCTGCGATAATGTTGAGAGCTTCGTCACGCACGCTTTCTCCGATTGCGATAATATCCTTATAGATATTGCAAAGGTCGCCGAAAACCTCTGTGATATGTGAGCCGGGAAGTGAATCGTGGAACTGGTTTGTAAGTATCATCTGCCAGCCCTCGTTGAGCTTTTCAAGAGGATACTTATAGCCCTTGTTCATTGCGATTGAAGCAAAAATTTCTGCCTGACGGTAGAGGTTTTCGCTGTAGCGGTTGAGCTTCTTGAGCAGAGCCTTCGTGGTGTGAACGCCTCTGTGCTCCTCAAGGTAGAGCTCATCCTTCCACGTGGGAATGTTTGTATCGGTTGCCTTTGCCTTCATTCTTGCAAGTGAGTCCTCAATCTTGCTTACCTTTGTTTCAGGCAGGCCGGGGAAATTCTTATAACGCTTTACGTACTCGAGCATTTCGGTGTCAACACCGCCGCCGCCGTCACCCCAGCCGTAGCAGTACATTGACTCGCCGATTGTTGCCTTGTCCGTGTACTTCTTCCAGTTCATCTTGAGTGAGTCGGCCTCAACCGTGCCGATAAAGTGGGTCGGGGGAACGATTGAGAATACCTTGGAGCCGTCGGGACCTTCCCACCAGAAGGTGTTGTACTGCCAGGGGTTGGTATCGTTCCAGATACCCATTTTATGTGTTACGAAGTACTCAACGCCTGCCTTCTTGAGAATCTGGGGCATTGCGTAGCCGTTGCCGAACACGTCGGGCACCCAGCAGGTCTTGGGTGTGATGCCGAACTTCTTTTCCGCAAAGCGGACACCATGGAGAAGCTGACGGGTGAAGGATTCACCGGAAACAAGGTTACAGTCGGGCTCAACCCACATTGCGCCGATGTATTCCCATCTGCCCTCCTTGATTCTGTCGAGCACCTGTCTGTAAAGGTCGGGATATTTCTGCTCCATTTCGATATACGTGGGAGCCGTACTCTGGGAGAAGATGAAATCGGGGTACTGCTCCATAAGGCGGAGCATCGTTGCGTGTGTTCTGCCGAGCTTACGGACGTATTCCTTGTAAGCCCACATAAACACGATATCAAGGTGGGAGTTACCGACAAGAGCGAGTGTACCCTCTGTCTTGTAGTTGGGGTTGTTGTAAACTCTGTCCTTGAGCACCTTCTGTGCGGCAAGAAGACCTGCCTTGAATTCGTCGCCTTCCTTGTCAAAATCAACGTGTGTGAAGGCTTCCTTGAGAGCTGAACGGATGAGCTCTGCAAGACCTGTGTCGAGAACGGGCATAAACAGGGCGTTGAAAACAGCCTTGAAATCCCAGTAAACCTCTTCAACTATCGGGTCAACAACACCGATGAAGGAGCAGGAAAGAGTCTTTACGGTAGACTCGTTTGAGTGCCATACATAGTAGGACTCGATGTCAACATCGTAGTGCTTGCCTGCTTCTGCACAGTCGGAAAGAAGCACGCTGTTACGGAACGGGTCAAGACCCTGATAGGGCTGACCGTTGAGTGAAAGCAGGGAGTCGCCGCCGAAATAAACATTCAGCGTAACCTTCTTGCCTGCAAAGCGCTCGGGGATATCAAATGAATTTTTGAAGAAAGCAGACCAGCCGTTGTTGCCCCAGCGGTCACCAACGTTGAGCTCCTTCCACTCGTCGTAAAGATATTCGTAATCGCCGATACCCTTGTAGATACATTCCTTCATCTTCCATGCGGGGAGTGATTCGATATCGGTATAAATTCTCTTTTTGAGAGTCTTAAGCTTGACGTTTACAACGTCGTCAAACGAGAAAATACCTCTCTGCTTGCCTTTTGTGGCGTCACGCCAGTCGTCAACGTGGGCATCCATTGCGTCAAGCGCCGCAACAGCGTCCATATTTTTGATTTCTGCCAAACCAATCGTCCTTTCTTTATGTAAAATGTGATGATTATTGTCTTGTGACAAAATTTTATCTCTTACAGTATATCACCAACATCTGGATATTTCAATACAAAACATTATTTATTCTTTCTTATTTATTATTTCTTCTTTATTCTTTAAAATTGCAGTTTACATCTTAAACCAAATATGCTAAAATAATGTGAATTTTATTTTTGAAAGGAAAACGTTATGCTTCTTGACAAAAACGTACTTATTCCCGACCTCGGTGTTGTCGGCCCTGAGAGCGGTTTTCATCTTCTGGAAACAACGGAAGACGGCAAATTTACCACCGGCAAAAACGGCGTAGACTGCGTTGTTGCAACGGGCGACAAGAAGGTTGAGTTCGTGTCCTTTGGCTCACACTCACTTGCTTGTGTAAAGTCCGCTATCGCCTACCCCGTTTACTACCCCGTATATCCCGTTAAGACGGAGTATCCGCTCAACGCCGTGCTTATGGATTTGGACGGCACGACCGTTCGCAGTGAGGATTTCTGGGTATGGATTATTCAGATGAGCACCGCAAGCATGCTCGGCAACCCGAAGTTTGAGCTTGAGGAGGCTGACCTTCCCTTTGTTTCAGGTCACAGCGTTTCCGAGCACCTTCAGTACTGCATTGACAAGTACTGCTCCGGTGAATCACTCGAAAAGGCACGTGATTTCTACTTTGAGCACACACACCGTGAGATGGAAGAAATTATGGCAGGCAGAGGCAAGGACGGCGCATTCACACCTACGGAAGGTGTAAAGGATTTCCTGCTTGAGCTGAAAAGTATGGGCATCAAAATCGGCCTTGTCACATCGGGCCTTTACGAAAAGGCATGGCCCGAAATTCTTTCCGCCTTCAAAACCCTCGGTATGGGCGACCCCAAGGATTTCTACGACGCCATCATTTCCGCAGGCTTTCCGCTCCGCAAGGGCAGCGTAGGCACGCTCGGCGAGCTTTCACCCAAACCCCATCCGTGGCTGTATTCCGAAACCTCAATCGTCGGTCTGGGCGAGGCATTTGCCGACAGAAGCCGTGTTATAGGCATTGAGGACAGCGGCGCAGGCGCCTGCTCGGTACGTCTTGCAGGCTACACCACAATCGGTATTGCCGGCGGCAACATTGAGTCCAGCGGTACAAAGGCTGTCTGCTCACACTTCTGCAACAATTTTGAAGAAATAATGAAAATCATTAAAGGCTAAGGAGGCTGAATTATGGATAAGAAAGATAAGCTTCAATGTCACTTTATATCCAACACCCACTGGGACAGAGAATGGCGTTTTTCCGCTCGCCGCACTCAGCACATGCTCGGTTATATGCTGGATATGCTGCTTGACATTCTTGACAAGTACCCCGATTACAAGCATTTCCACCTCGACTCACAGACAATGCCAGTACAGGACTACCTTGAGGTTTACCCCGAAAAGAAGGAAAAGCTTCAGAAGTACATCAAAGAGGGCAGAATTGCTGTCGGTCCCTGGTTCTGCCTTCCCGACGAATTTACGGTAGGCGGTGAAGCACTGGTCAGAAACCTTCTCCTCGGCCACAAAATCGGCAAGGAGATGGGCGGCATCAGCAAGACGGGCTATTCACCCTTTGGCTGGGGTCAGATTTCACAGCTTCCGCAGATTTATTCCGGCTTCGGCATCAACTTTGCCTCCTTCTACAGAGGTATCAATACATACAAGGCACCCAAATCGGAATTCTTCTGGGAAAGCCCCGACGGAACAAGAATTTACGCCTCCCGTCTCGGCAAGAGACCCCGTTACAACATCTGGTACGTTGTTCAGCGCCCCGTTTACTTCAATCAGGAAAACGAAAACAACCGTGATATGGTATGGAACCAGAACAACGGCGTTTTCAAGCTGATTGACCGTGACTGGAAGCTCGACTACCAGTACACGCATCCCTTCTACGAGTACCACAAGGAGAACATTCAGGACAGAGCCACGCAGGCTGTAAAAGAGCAGGACAACGACTGGACGACACAGCACCGCTTCTGGTCCGCAGGTCACGACTCCTCCTGCCCCGACGCCCGTGAGGTTGAGCTTATTAAAGACCTTGATGCGGCACTTGACAACGCAGACGTATTCCACAGCACACTCCGTGATATGGAGCAGAGCATTATCGACAATTTTGACCCCAACTCACCCGTACTCAAGGGCGAAATGCGTGACCCCTACACCAAGGGGAGCGTCAGCATTCTCTGCGGCTGGATTCTTTCCGCCCGTACATATATTAAGCAGGAGAACTTTGACACGGAAAGAAGGCTTATGAACTACGCTGAGCCCTTTGCCGTTTTCGCTTCTCTTTCGGGCGCACCCTATCCGCAGAACTTCATTGACCTTTCCTACAACTACCTGCTTCAGAACCACGGACACGACAGCATCGGCTCCTGCGGACGTGACGTTGTTTACGAGGACGTTATGTCCCGTTACAGACAGTCCCGTGAGCTTTCAAGCTGTGTATTCGAGCGTGCATTTATGGACATTGCAGGCGATATTGACCTTAAATCCTTCAGCCGTGACGATGCCGCTATCGTAGTATTCAACCCTGCACCGTTCAAGAGAACGGAAACAGTCAACATCCGTGTTGAAGTTCCGGCAGAGTGGAAGGCAGACAGCTTTGAAATCCTTGACGAAGAGGGCAAGGCACTCAAGTATCAGATTATCTCCTCCAACAAGGCTAACGCACAGATTATTCAGAACCCCAACGACACAGCAAACGTTCTGCACACAGAGCAGTACTATATCGCACTTGAGGTTTCCGATATTCCCGGCATGGGCTACAAGACCTACAAGATGCGTCCGCTTTATAATGTAAGAGCAACAACACCCGTTACAATGATGAAGGCAAACCAGGTTATGGAAAACGAGTACCTTCGTGTAACCTTCAATATGAACGGTACATATAACGTTGTTGACAAGGAAACAGGCAAGGTTTACGAAAACCTCGGCTATTTCAAGGACGGCGGCGAAATCGGCAACCCGTGGGAGCACTTTGTGCCCGAGTTCAACGAGATTTTCACAACTCTCAACGAAAAAGCCACAATCACACTCCTTCGTGAGGGCGAATTTGAAACAGCATACAAGATTTCAATGCGCTGGATGCTTCCCGAAAAGCGTTCCGCAGACGAGAAGTCAAGAAGTGAGCACAAGCTCCCTGTTGACATCGACACGGTTGTTACACTCCGCAAGGGTGCAAAATACGTTGAGATTGAAACAACAATCAACAACCGCTGTGAGGACCACTACCTGCAGGTTGCATTCCCGACAAACATCAAGTCCGAATTCTCCTACGCACAGGGTCAGTTCGATGTTGTCAAGCGTCCCGTTGCTCTGCCCGATTACTCACTTTACGATGAAATCCCGATGACAGAGCACCCGATGAATTCCTTTGTTGACCTTACAGACGGCACAAACGGCGTTGCCCTTCTCAACACGGGTCTTAAGGCATACGAGGCAGCAAACGACGAGTGCAACACACTCTATCTTTCACTCATCCGTGCTTATCCGCTTCGCATCTGCGTTACTGCCGATATGCAGAACTACAGCGACTGGGACAAGGGCTCACAGTGCATTGGCGTTAACACCTTCCGCTACGCATTTATGCCCCATAAGGGCGACTGGGAAGAGGGCAAGGTATGGCAGGAAAGCGAACGCTTCAACCTCTACTGCACCGCCGCTCAGCTTGCACCCACGGCACACGGCAAGAATCCGCTTACACACTCCTTCCTTGAGGTCAGGGACGAAACACTCAACGTCAGCGCAATCAAGAGAAGCGAGGACGGCGAGGGCTACGTTGTCAGACTGTTCAACCCGTCTGACAAGACAGTTAAATCCTCAATCCGTCTCAACGGCGGCATAGCTCCGATTGAAAAGGTTCAGTCCCCTGTTGAAAGACAGATTGCAGAGTTCGAGCTTCCCGCATACTCCGGCAAGAAGTGGAAGGAAATCAAGCTTGTCACTCTCGAAGAGCTTGACGAAGCTCCCCTCTCCGTTGATGCAGACGGCTTTGCCGAGTTTGAGATTACAGGCAAGAAGATTCTTACAATCAAGTTTGTTGGTTAATTGAAAAGCTAAAAAGCACCGCTCAGGTTTTACCCGAGCGGTGCTGATTTTTTATTCCGATTATCCCTGCTCTGCATTCATATGAATATTTCCGAAGAAGGAAATGAATTTATAAAGCGGCTGAAGCAGCCAATATCTTATTTCGCTTTTTTCAAGCTCGTCAAATCTGATATTTGCAAGCACGGGCTGTTCACGGTAGAGCATATCGACAGAAAGGCTATTGTAGGAACGGAATTTGCAGCCGTTATCCGCCGTATAGAAGCGGTAGCCGAGCTTTCCGTCCTCTGTTGAGCGCATTGAGTTTACAAGCGTTACCTCGCCGCCCGACATAATAAAAGCGTGCTCGGTTTTGGATGAGCCGTCGTGACCGACGTTGATTAAATTAACCGTGCTGTCGGTTGAATTGAGGAAGGTTTTGCCGCCGTATATAAAGGTGTTGAATACTGTGACATTGGTACAGGAATTGAGCTTGATATAGTCTGTTCTTATTCTCGTAATCGGAATAAATACAAACTTGAACAGGTTTGCTTCCTCAATTCTGTTCTGCATTTCCGGGATATCAAAATTTGCATAGCCGGTTCTGGGCAGAGAGTTGGCGTTTTGCAGACAGCCCTCGATAAACGCATTTTCACAGCCGCTTAAATCAAACATTGAATCGTAGCAGCAGCCGACAACCTTTTTAATAAACGCATTGTCTGCGTTTTCGAGTTTCACACCGCAGGAGGCAAGAGTTAAAAAGCAGTTGCTTACATAGACATTATCTGAATTACTGTAAACAACAGGTGCTGTTTCAAGGTATTTGCCGCTTTCGTCAACGGGGTTGTTGAGAGGATAGTCCACCCTTATTCCGTTAAGACCTGCACCCTTACCAAGAGTAATAAGCGGGGAAGCAGACTTATCGTAGCCGTAGTAGGAAATAATCAGCGTACCGCTGCTGTTCTCACGCTGGCAGCGTGTGGGAACGCTTGATGAGCCTCTGAACTCAACGCCTGCGGGCACGGTTACGGGGTTATCAAAGCGGTAAAGACCGCCCGGCAGATAGACCACGCCGCCAGTAGCTGCCGCTTCATTGAGCTTAGCCTGAACGGCGGCGGAAGCATCGGTCTTACCTGTTTTATCGGCTGAAACGACATATAAATTCGCTTCGGGCTTGGTGTAGCTCATTTTGTAGTCGGGTGAATAAACGCTTGTATCAACAGTATAGCTGCGCAGGTTTTTGTCAATAATTTCTCCTTCAACCTCTACGTTGGTGAGAATAATTACGTCGTTATCCTCGGTATATACTGCGTACTTGCTGCCCTGAATAACACCGTTTGTAATACCTATACCCCACGATTCACCTCTGCGGTGAATAGCATCCTGCAGAATATACATTCCGTAGTCGGCATCGGTTATGTAAATGTTATTAAAAGCGCCGCTGAAGCAGTAGCGTATACCTTTTTTGAAAAGCATTCCGCCCATAACCTGCGAAATCTTAATGTCGGCAAACTGCGGCCATTCAAGGTCGCCGAAAACAAGCGCTATTGTGTTGGCTCTTGTATATGCATCCAGTTTTTCCTTGTCGGGTGCGTTGTACTCCTCGCCTGCCTCAAGCCAGTATTTGTTGAGGAAATATAGGGTTTTTACGGTATCGACATCGGCAGAGTTGTGGGAATTAAGACCCTCGCAAAGGCAGGTGCCCTTTACGTTTTCAATTGTAAACATCTCGTGGCACTGGTAAACGTTGTTTTCACATTCCGAGCTTGCGCCTATTCCTCTGTAGGAATTAAGAAGCGTACAGTTTTTGAGAGTGTGCAGCATATAGTCGCCGTTACCCTCAACATAAAATGTATAAGGATAGGGCTTGACATTTTCTATTGACTGGTCGGGATACCACACGGTCAGACCGACAGCACCTGCACTGCCCCCTATTCTGATAAGCCCCGGTGTCATAGCATCGCTGCTTTCAACGTCGGCAATAATCACCGTGCCGTATTCCGTGCCCTCATCGGGGTCTTGGTATTCACCGCGGAGAGTAACGAACTGGCGTATATACACTTCGCCTGTAAGCCTGTACTTGCCTTCGGGCAGCCACACCGTACCGCCGCCGTTTGCGGCGCAATCGTCAATCGCTTTCTGAATTGCGGCTGTCGAATCGCTTTTACCGCTCGGGTCAGCGTTGTAGGGTGCTTTGGTTGCGATAATATCGGCTATAACTATATCGTCCGTCGGATAAACGGTATCAATTATAACGGGCTGCTGTGTTTCGTCAAGAGCGAAGCACGGCAAAGCCGTACAGGATAAAATAACTATACAAAGTAAAAGAGAAAAAACATTTTTCAACTGTAAGCATCTCCTTTAAAATAATGGGCATCTCTGAAAATATCCGAGATGCCCTGCTTGGATTACAAATTATTGAGAATGTTCATTACGCAGCGAAGCTCCTCGGGCTGTACCTTTTCGACGGGAGTATCGTTGATAACACAGTCCGCAAAGTATCGGATTTCGTTTGCGTAGGCATCGCTCTTGGGCAGGTTGATTGAGCCCGTATCGCCCTTGGTTTCCTTGGTGAGGTCGATTTCCTCTTCCCTCTCGTAGATAACCATTCTGCCCTTTTCGTTTACGACGAGTGCACCCTCAAACTGGAAGCGGAACTGCGCCGTGAAGGGATAGCAGTTATCGTACCACGATGCCTCGCTGTTAATTGTAAAATCGCCGAAATCGTAGGTTACGCTGATATAATCCTGCTCGGGGCGCTTGGAGCGGTACTGATGAGCAACCTTCGGCATACCGAAAGCGTAGACCATAAAGTCGAGGTCGTGAATGTGCAGGTCAAAGGGCACAAGACCGCTTCTACTCTCATCCATCATCCAGTTGTCCCAGCTCCAACGGGGCTTATGACCAAGGCGTGTCATTGTGCCGGAAAGGAGCTTGCCGTACTTCTTTGTGTCGTAAATTTCCTTGAGCACCTCGTACTCGGGCCAGAAACGGAGCACCTGGGCAACCATAAACTTTACGTTATTCTTCTTTGCGGTGGAATAAACCCTGTCAATATCCTCTTCCTTGAGGGAAATCGGCTTTTCGGTGAGGACGTTGATGCCCTTTTCCATAGCCTTTACCGCAAAATCGGCGTGAAGATATGTAGGCAGGCATATATCGAGAATATCAAGCGTTTCATTGGCAAGCATCTCGTCAAAATCAGTGTAGCAGCGCTTACCCTCGTATTTTTCCATTCTTTCGGGGCGGATGTCGCAAAGTGCAACCAGCTCGACATCCTCCATTTTATCCCACGCAGGGATGTGTGCGCCGCTTATGCCACCGACGCCGACAAGACCAACCTTAAGCATTTCTTTTTTCTCCTTTATATCAGTTTGTATTCAAGTCTGGTG
>JAFXCT010000092.1 GCA_017521365.1 Clostridia bacterium | reverse complement strand
CATAGTCCTTTTCGGCTTTATGGGTCAGGTAGCCTGGGCAGTAGAAAACAACTTCTTCAACCTCTTCCTCTTCAACGAAATCGGCGGCACACCCGAGGATATTTCCCGTATGGTTACCGCAAGCTCCGTTGTAGCGGTACTGACAACGCTGTTTATGGGCAGCCTGAGCGATAAAATCAACAAGCGCAAGATTTTCATCTGCGGCGGTTATATCGTCTGGGGCTTCACGGTTATGGCGTTTGCCCTCATCTCGCCCGAAAACGTTGCAAAGGTTATGGGCACGACCCCCGTGGCCGCCGTTTCGGCAACGGTTATGCTCGTTATCATAATGGACTGCATTATGACCTTTATGGGTTCAACAAGTAACGACGCGGCGTTCAACGCCTGGATTACGGACATCACCTCAACCTCCAACAGAGCAAAAACCGAATCCGTACTTGCCATTCTTCCCGTTGTTGCGCTCGTCGGCGTTACCGCAGCATTCGGCAGCCTTTCGACAAAATTCGGCTATCCCGCCTGCTTTATCGGACTGGGCCTTATCGTTACAGTCTGCGGTGTAATCGGTATCTTCTCCATAAAGGAATCCAGAACGGGTGTCAAGACGACCGCAGGCTTTATCGAAACGATGACCTACGGCTTCAGACCCTCCGTTATCAAGGAGAATAAAAATCTGTACCTCTCCCTCGTATGTATGGGTATTTTCGCAATCGCAAGTCAGGTTTTCTTCCCCTATCTGTTCATTTATGTTGACCACTACATCGATATGAACACGCTTCAGCTTACCGTACCCGTTATTCTTCTTGCGGTTGTCGTAGTAGTCGCCTGCGTTGCAACGCTCGTTTCGTTCATCATTCTCAGCGACAAGAAGGGCAAGGCACCCTTCCTTTTCCCCTCCGCCGCATTTTTTGCAATCGGCCTCGTGCTCGTATTCTTTGCCGATAAAAACATTATTTATTTTGCACTTTCCGCACTCGTTGCCCTCGTGGGCTACGGCTTGCTTATGATTATGCTCAACGCCGCAATCCGTGACTTTACGCCTGAGGACAAGGCAGGTCAGCTTCAGGGTATCCGAATGATATTTTCCGTGCTTCTGCCTATGACAATCGGCCCCGCTGTTGCGGTCAAGGTTACGGACGCATTTGCAACGGCGCAGTACACCAACGAATACGGCGCAGCGGTAAACATTCCCGCACCGCACATTTATCTTGCGGCAGCGGCAATCGGTCTTACAATTTTTGTACCGCTTGTTTTCCTTGCAAAGAACCTCAAAAAGAGCAGTTGATTAAATATCTGAAAGGATGTAACGGACTATGAAAAAACTTGTAAGCATTCTTCTTTGCGCCGCCCTGCTTTTCGGAACGGTTGCAATCAGCACACACGCAAGTGAGGACGAAATCAAATGGGACGGCGACCCCGTAGTTTTCCTTCAGGGCTTCACAGGCTCACCCTTTGTTCTTGACAGAGGTCTTGAGACCGAGGTCGGCATCTGGGGCGCAGGCGCAGAATTCGACGTCGGCCGCATTGTAGCCGCCGTACCGCCTATTCTCATCGGCCTCGTTTCGTATATTCTCGGCGGTGACAGCGACCTGCTTATCAGCGGTATCGATTACCTTGTAAGCGTAAAGCTCGGTCAGATGGCCTGCAACCCCGACGGCACATCGAAATACAACGTAACCCCCTACCCCTACTACGCAGAGGAGGCCTCCATTGCCACACTCAAGGCAAACGGAGAAGCTGACTTTGTACCCGAACAGGAAATCAACGGATACATTGCCGAATACGTACCCGAAGAATATATCTATATTTTCAACACGGACTGGCGTCTGGGTCAGATAGACAACTCCGAGCGCCTTGCAGAGTTTATCGACGACGTTCTTGAAATTACAGGCAAGGACAAGGTTGACATCTACGCACTCAGCCACGGCGGTCAGACCGCTGCCACCTACCTGTACTACTACGGCACAGAGGGCAAGGTTGACAACGCCCTGCTCGACGTACCCGCAATCGGCGGTACATCCATAGTAAAGGGCCTGCTCGGTCTCGGTGCGGCAAACTTTGATATGGATGAAATCAGCCGCTTTGCAAACGTACTTCTCCGCACGGAGGCTGACCTTCGCTGGCTCGGCAAAATTCTGCCCGGCGAATTCCTCAACGAGCTGCTCAAAATTGCTTTCGTAGAGTGCTTCCAGCCCTATGCAATGACCTTCGGCAGCGTATGGGATTTTATGGACATTGAATCCTACACCCAGCTTAAGGAGATGTACCTCAATCCTCTTACCAACGCAAAGATGATTGAAAAGCACGACAAGATGCACTACGACTGTATGGCAAATATGAGCAAGGGTCTCAAGGCGGCAGAAGAGGCAGGCGCAAACATCTATATCCTCTCCAACTGCGGCACACGCCTCGGCTCGGGCGAAGCAATTGACGCAGACTTCGTCATTGACACAACCTGCTCCTCGGGCGCATACACAGCCGAATTCGGCACGCAGTTCCCCGCAGACTACAAGCAGAAGAACACCACCTGCACAGACCCGACACACAACCACATTTCTCCCGACCGCACGATTGACGCTTCCTGCGCATATCTGCCCGAAAAAACGTGGTTCATAAAGGGTCAGTACCACGGTATGATTTACTGGGACAGCTACACCCGTCCCCTTATTGTAAAAATGCTTCTCACGGACGATATTGTTGACGTTCACTCCGACCCCGACTATCCGCAGTTCGAGCTGGGTCAGAACCCCGTGGACGCAGTATACGCAAAGTTCACAAACGAAACCTCCGGCTTCTATAACAGCGAAAGCGACTCGCTTCTCGTTCGCAACCTTTCCGAAAAATACAGCATCCGCATCAAGAGCATTGAGGCCGAAGGCTGTGAGTTCACGGTTGACAGCAGCGCCGTAATCGCCCCCGGAGAAGAAACCGAAATCCCCTGCACAAAGCTCACGGGCAGCAACATCAAGGTTGAAATAACCTACGCCCGCAAGGGTGAATTCCTCACCTCACCGTTTACGCGCACGGTTTATTTCTGCGCAAAGTAAAAACCACGCACTATACTCAAAAAGGAAATGAAGAAAATGAAAAGAATTTTCAGCGTATTTATGTGCGCTGTTATGTTGCTCGGCTGTACGGCAAGCACCGCAGCCGCCGCAAAGAAGGACATCAGCCCTGCCTATGAATGGGACGGACATCCCGTAATCTTCATACAGGGCTTTTCGGGTCCGATACTCATAAGGGACAGAGGTCTTGAGACCGAAGAACAGGTCTGGGGCATAAGCCCTGCCGACCTTTTCAAAAAGCTCATAACCAACCTTTACGGTATCGTTTCCAGCATTTCAAAATATGCCGACGGCGACACACAGCCGTTTGTCGAGCAGTTCAGAGAAGTATCCGCCGAGCTTGTTGACGATATTTCAATGCTGCCCGACGGCACCTCAAAATACAATATCGTCTCCTTCCCCTGCACGGTTGAGGAGTCAAGCATAGCTTACATTAAGAACGAGCTTGACGGCGATGCTATGCCATTCTTTCAGGATGATTTCATAGCAGCGCTGGCAAAGACCGTGCCCGAAGAATATATTTACGTATTCAACACGGACTGGCGCAGAAGCCAGATTGACAACAGCGCACACCTTGCCGAGTTCATTGACAGCGTACTTGCAAAGACGGGCGCTGACAAGGTTGACATCTTCTCAATGAGCCACGGCGGTCAGCTTACCGCAACCTACCTTTACTACTACGGCACCGAGGCCAAGGTTGACAACGCCGTGCTCAACTCCCCTGCTACGGGCGGCACGACACTTGTAACGGAGCTTCTCGGCGCTGAGCCGATTAACTTCGACCTTGAGGAGCTGCTGCGCTTCGGCTGCGTAATGCTCAACATCGAGCTTGACCTGCGTTGGCTCGGCAGACTTCTTCCGCAGGATTTCCTCAACAGCCTTGTAAAGACGGCTTTCAACGAGGTGCTTCTGCCCTACGCCGTATACTTCGGCTCGGTCTGGGATTTTATGGACATTGAAACCTACACCAAGCTGCGTGACGTTTACCTTGACCCCGTTGAAAACGCCGCAATAATCGAGAAGGCAGACAAGATGCACTACGACTGTATGGCGAATATGGGCGAGGGCTTAAGGCGCGCACAGGAGGCAGGCGTAAGCATCAATATAATTTCCAACTACGGCACACAGCTTGGCACGGGTAAAAAAATCGATTCCGACTTCATTATCAACACCACCCACACCTGCGGTGCAAACGCAAGCGCTTACGGTGAAACGCTCGGCGCAGATTACGTGCAGAAAAACACGGTCTGCAAGGATGCTTCACACGACCACATCGCACCGACGGGCACGGTAGACGCATCCTGCTGTTACCTGCCCGAAAACACCTGGTTTGTCTACGAGCAGTATCACACGCAGACCTGGTACGACCCCTACACGAGAAATCTTATTATTGAGCTT
Organism: Clostridia bacterium; assembly: GCA_017521365.1. GTDB lineage: Bacteria > Bacillota > Clostridia > Oscillospirales > Acutalibacteraceae > UBA8612. Next base: position 24,529 of record JAFXCT010000092.1, on the reverse strand, counting down.
CTTCTCACCGACAATATAACCGACGTTCATTCGGACAGCAGATACCCCCAGTTTGAGCTGTCACAGAATCCGCTTGACGGCGTTTACGCACGCTTCACCGACAGCAAGGCCGGTGAATACGGTGCACAAAGCGGCGAGCTGCTCATAAAGAGCCTTACGGATAACTATACGCTCAACATTCTCTCCGTTAAAATCAACGGAGTTGAGCAAGACATCGGAGAAAAGCTTTCAATCGGCAGAGCCGGTGAAATCACCGTACCCTGCAAAATCCCCGAGGGCACGGACCGTTTGAAGCTTGAACTCCGCTACGAGCGTAAAAACGACCTGCTTTCAGAGCCGTTTACACGCACCGTATATTTTGAGTATAAGGACTGATTTGCTTGTATCTTGTGCTGAACAAAAAATTTAAAAAAGGGCTTACCGTTGCCGCCGTTACCGTTCCGATTATAATAATTGCGGTTGTAATTGCCTGCGTAATAAGCGGCAACAGCGTATGCAAGCTTTCCCGTGCAGGTATTGAAGACAACGGTGCAGTTACGCTCATATCCCACAGAGGTCTTAATAAGCTCGCCCCCGAAAACACGCTTGAAGCCGCATTGAAAAGCGCCGAACACGGCTACGGCCACGTTGAATTTGACATCCGCCGTACCAAGGACGGGGTGTGGGTGCTTATGCACGATTCGGATATCAAGCGCACGACGGACGGTGAGGGCAATGTCAGCGACCTTACCTATAAGCAGATTATTTCCTGCCGCATTGACGAGGGCAAAAACCTTGACGATGCACTCAACGGCGTTATTACCGTGCCCACGCTTGAGCAGATGCTCAGCCTCTGCGCCGAAAACGGACTTATGCCCGTAATAGAAATCAAGCAGGGCGGTACGGAATATATACCGGAGCTTCTCAGCTTCATTGCCGCACGCAGAAACACGGATATGATGATAATCACCTTTGACCGTGAGCAGATTGAATACATCAGCTCCTTCATCAATTCCGGCAGAACAACCTTTGTGCGTGAGGGCATAGAGCTCTACTGGCTGACAAGCGACCTGAGCGACGAAACACTTGAAACCGCCGCAAAAACGCCCGAAATCGGCGTATCCTTCAACGGCAACAAGGCAGGCACTCAAAAGGAAATAGATGCATTTACCGAAAAGGGCATTAAGCTTGCCTGCTGGACAATAGATTCCCCCTCAAAGCTTGAAAAGCTTTACGAAAGAGGAATAAAAACGTTTACCACAAACCGTATTATATATAATCTTGCAGAGGAAGATTGACCTATGTCGGATTTAACCGTAAGAAAACTTAATACGACAGAAAAGCCGCAGATAATTCCGTTTGCCGTATCGGCACAGCAGGCTTCACAGCTTTTTGCACGGCACATTTCCCGCAACAAGCTCAACCCCACGGAATTTTTTGAGGCGGCAAGGCACGGAAACGTAAAGCCCGTGTATTTCCCTGCGCATATTCTCGGCTGCAAAATTTTAACAAGCCTTACGGCGGAATGTACCGAGCAATACGACAGCTTCGTTGCAAGGCGTGAGGTCGAATCCGATTTTTCGCAGATTGTAAGCGTGGCAGGCGACAAGGTTGACCCTACGCTTTTCACTCTGCTTGAGCCGTACGATTTTGAAGCGCTGCAGGAATACGAGTCCTCCGTTATCCGCAACACGGAAATACAGCGGTTTACCGTTACCCCCGAGGATTTTTTTGAACGTATCCGCCCCGACCTTGAAAACAGGTCGTTCTTTTCGGCAAAAAACGCTGCCGGATACGCGGAAGAAAAGATAACGGAAAATATTTTTGATTACAAGGACGTAACGGCAAAGTACGTTCTTCTGCCGATGTGGGTGCTCACCTGCAAATATCAGGGGCAGGACTATCGGCTTTATATGAACGGTCAGACGGGCAAGGTTGCAGGTGTACCGCCCAGGAGCAGAACGAAAATGCTCGCTTTTCTCGGTGCAGGCACGGCAGTCGGCGCCGTACTCGGTCAGCTTATATGGATGGCGGTGAAGGCACTATGGTAAAAAAGATTCTTATACCACTTTTCTGCGTGCTTTTCGCCCTGCCGTTCGTGCTTTGTGCCGACGCACAGACCGAGGTTGACAACGAAAACGCAGAGCACTATTACGATGAATACGACGACTATTATCAGATGGAGCAGGATTACATAGATTCCGAGGTTGTTGACAAAACACCTCAAAAGGAATCCGTAATCTTTATACCGGCAATAATTCTCGGTGCGGCGGCAGGACTCGGAGTAACGTACATCGTTCTCAACTCCGTTTTTGCTCCGCCAAAGCCCGACCCGTACTTCCGAAAGGCGGAAGAAAAACATAAAACAGTAAATCAGGCAGATGAAAAAATCGGCTGAAAATAAATGAGGTAAAAAGCAAATGACTAACAACGAAAAACTTGCACAGCTTCTCTTTCCCGACATCACAAAGACCCCCGAGGATTATGAGAAGATTTATCCGCCCCGCAATCTTCCCGAGGGCGCAAGAGTTGCCCGTTTTGCACCCAGCCCCACGGGCTACCTGCACATCGGCGGCTTTTTCAGCGCACTTGTTGATATTCTCACGGCGCAGTCCACGGGCGGCGTATCCTTCCTGAGAATTGAGGACACAGACAAAAAGCGTGAGATTGACGACGGCGTTTCCGCTATTGTGAGCGGCTTTGACTATTTCGGCGTAGGCTTTACCGAGGGCGTTACGGGCTTCGGCACCGAAAAGGGTGAATACGGCCCCTACACGCAGAGCAAGCGTGTTGAGCTTTATCAGACCATTGCAAAGAGCCTTGTTGAAAAGGGCCTTGCATACCCCTGCTTCTGCACGGCGGACGAGCTTACCGCACTTCGTGAAAAGCAGGAAAGCGAGGGCGCACTTATCAAGGGCTATTTCGGAAAATACGCCAAGTGCCGCGACCTATCTTTTGAAGAGCAGGAGGCAAGAATCAAGGCAGGCGAAAGCTACGTGCTCCGCCTTCGCTCACAGGGCGACGAAAACAAGAGAATTGCATTTGATGACGTTATCAGGGGCAAAATTGAAATGCCCGAAAACACGATTGACGAGGTGCTTCTCAAGTCCGACGGCATACCCACCTACCACTTTGCCCACGCCTGCGACGACCACTTTATGAGAACGACCCACGTTATCCGCGGCGAGGAATGGATTTCCTCCGTGCCCAAGCACATCGAGCTTTTCCGTGCCTGCGGCTACAAATGCCCCAAGTACGCACACACTCCGCAGGTGCTTAAAATTGACGAGGAAACGGGCGACAAGCGCAAGCTTTCCAAGCGCAAGGACCCCGAGGCGGCAGTAAGCTACTTCGTAGACGAGGGCTTCCCGAAGGAAAGCGTGCTCGAATACCTGCTCACGCTTATCAACTCCAACTTTGAGGACTGGCGCAGAGCAAACCCGAGAGAGGATATTGCAAAGTTCCCGTTCAACCTCAAGAAAATGAGCTCCAGCGGCTGTCTTTTCGACCTTGTAAAGCTCAACGACGTCAGCAAGAACGTTATTTCCGTTATGAGCGCCGCACAGGTTTACGAAAACGTTGCAAAGTGGGCTGAGGCTGCCGACAGGGATTTCTATGAAATCTTTACCGCAGACCCCCAATATTCAACAGCCGTGCTCAATATAGACCGTGAGTGCCCCAAGCCCCGTAAGGACATTGCCAAGTGGAATGAAGTAAAGGACTATGTAAGCTATCTTTACAACGCTCTTTACACACCCGACTTCAGGTTTGACGAAAAGCTTGACAAGGCAGACGTAAAGGCTATCCTCACAAAATATCTTGAGGTTTACGACCCTGCCGACGGCAAGGACGAATGGTTTGCAAAAATCAAGGATATGTGTGAGCCGCTCGGCTTTACACCCAACGTAAAGGAATACAAGAAGACTCCCGAAGCCTTCAAGGGTCACGTCGGCGACGTTTCCGGCGTAATCCGTATGGCTGTAACCTCACGCTCCAACACGCCCGACCTTTGCGCAATTATGCAGCTGCTCGGCAAGGACGAGGTAACGGCAAGACTCAACAGCGCAATTTCAACTCTTTAATATACACGGAGGTTTACCCACAATGGAAGAAGAAAAAGTAATATCAAATTTCATTCACGATTTTATCGATGAAGATTTAGCCGCAGGTGTCAACACGAGAGTGCAGACCCGTTTCCCTCCGGAGCCCAACGGCTATCTTCACATCGGACACGCCAAGGCTATCTGCATTGACTTTACAACAGCGGAAAAGTACGGCGGTATCTGCAACCTCCGTCTTGACGACACCAACCCCTCCAAGGAGGATGTTGAGTACGTTGATGCCATTAAGGAGGACATCGAGTGGCTCGGCTTCAAGTGGAATGAGTGCTACTATGCCTCCAGCTATTTCGATTTCATATATGAATGTGCAATAAAGCTCATCAAGGACGGCAAGGCTTACGTCTGCGACCTAAATGCGGACGAAATAAGAGAATACAGAGGCACACTTACCGAGCCCGGCAAAAACAGCCCCTACCGTGACAGAAGCATCGAGGAAAACCTTGACCTTTTTGAGAGAATGACCAAGGGTGAGTTTGCAAACGGTGAGCGTGTACTGCGTGCAAAGATTGATATGGCATCCCCCAACATCAATATGCGTGACCCCGTTATCTACCGCATTGCTCACGTCACCCACCACCAGACGGGTGACAAGTGGTGCGTATACCCGATGTACGACTTTGCGCACCCCCTTTCCGATGCAAAGGAAAACGTAACCTACTCCCTTTGCTCGCTTGAATTTGAAAACCACAGACCGCTCTACAACTGGTTCATTGAGCAGATTGGCTTTGACGAGCCGCCCAGACAGATTGAGTTTGCCCGTCTTAACGTCAACTACTGCCAGACCAGTAAAAGAAAGTGCCTTGAGCTTGTTGAAAAGGGCATAGTCAGCGGTTGGGATGACCCGAGAATGGTTACCCTTTGCGGTATGCGCCGCAGAGGCTACCCCGCAGAGGCTGTGCGTGATTTCATAGACAGAGTCGGTGTTTCCAAGGCTCACAGCGTTGTTGACTACGGCCTGCTTGAGGCCTGCGTGCGTGACAACCTCAACGCAAACGCACCCCGTGCAATGGCAGTCCTCAGACCCCTCAAGGTTGTTATCGACAACTACCCCGAGGGTCAGACGGAAGCAATCGAGGTTGACGTACACCCCGACAAGCCCGAGCTTGGCAAGAGAGCTGTCACCTTCTCACGCAACCTCTACGTTGAGCAGGACGACTTTATGGCTGAGCCCGTAAAGAAATATTTCCGCCTTTACCCCGGCAACGAGGTAAGACTCAAGGGTGCATACTTCGTAACCTGCACAGGCTACGAAACCGACGAAAACGGCGAGGTAACCTGCCTGCACTGCACCTACGACCCCGAAACCAAGGGCGGCGATTCACCCGACGGCAGAAAGGTCAAGGGCACGCTTCACTGGGTAAGCGCCGACGACTGCGTTGATGCAACGGTCAAGCTGTACGACAGACTTTACAACGTTGAAACCCCCGAAAGCCTTGATGACCTCAACCCCGACTCACTCACAGTTCTTGAAGGCTGTAAGATTGAAGGCGGTCTTAAGGACGTAAAGCCCGGCGACACCTTCCAGTTTATGCGCCAGGGCTACTACTGCGTTGACAAGGATTCAACGCCGGACGCACTCGTTATCAACAGAACGGTTGCGCTCAACTCCTCCTGGAAATGAGGTAAGCAGAAATGAAAGCTCTTTACAGAATAGTTGCGGCGGTTGCGGCGTTGCTCGCCTTTCCTGCCCTGTACTTTCTCAAGCTGATACGAATCGTTATGGAGCTCGGCTTTGCCGACGGATATTTTGACGATGCCTTTTCGGTTGAGGATGTTGTGAACTTTATCAGAGATTACGGCATTGAGCTCAACTCCGAAAGCATAGGTCTTTCCGAAAACGTTATCAAGATACTTGAGCCGCTCAAGGCACCGGGTATTACGGCTCTTGTCTTCCTTTGCCTTGCAATCGTTATGGTGCTTGCGGTATTTTTCTGCTCGGCACTTACAAACGCAAAAAAGATTAACCTGATTTTCAGCGCCCTTGGCGGCATTGCGGTTATCGGTGCAATCGCCTCGTTCAACAGTATGACGGACATCGTCATTTCAGGCGAGCTTCCGCTGAGCACAATTATTGATGAAATTCTCAAGGGCTCGGGCAGCACAATTGCAAGCATAGCAGGTCTGCTCGGTGCAGGCTCGCTGACAAGCGTTATAGGCGAGCTGAAAATACTTCAGCTTTCCTCCGCTGTCGTAACCGTGCTTCTCATTTTCATTTTTGAAATTATATGGACGCTTTCCTTTATCCTCATCAGCCTTGACGAGGTAAAGACCCCCCAAACTCCCAAAGCAACGAAAAAGAAATAATTTGATTACTATAGAGGTGACACCTTGTCAGTACCCAAGGAAAATATAAGAAACTTTTCAATTATCGCTCACATTGACCACGGCAAGTCCACCCTTGCGGACAGACTGCTTGAGCTGACGGATTCCGTTGCAAAGCGTGATATGCAGTCACAGCTGCTTGACAATATGGACCTTGAGCGTGAGCGAGGAATTACAATCAAGGCACACGCCGTAAAGCTCAACTACAAGGCCAAGGACGGTCAGGAGTATGAGCTGAACCTTATAGACACGCCCGGCCACGTTGACTTCAACTACGAGGTTTCACGTTCGCTTGCCGCGTGTGACGGTGCGGTATTGATTATCGACGCTTCGCAGGGTGTTGAGGCGCAGACTCTTGCCAACACCTACCTTGCGCTTGACCACGACCTTGAGCTTGTGCCCGTTATCAACAAAATTGACCTGCCTGCCGCCGACCCCGACAGGGTTGCCGCAGAGGTTGAGGACATAATCGGCCTTGACTGCTCGGTTGCACCCCGTGTTTCCGCAAAGACGGGCGAAAACATAGAGCAGGTGCTTGAGCGCATTGTTCAGGACATCCCTGCACCCACGGCAGACAAAAACCTGCCGCTTCGTGCACTTATTTTCGACTCTGTTTACGACAGCTACAGAGGCGTTATCGTCTACGTAAGAGTTATGGACGGCAAAATCAAGGCAGGCGACACAATGAGAATGATGGCAACGGGCGCACAGTTCACCGTTGTCGAGGTCGGCTATATGAGAGCCACCTCTCTTGAGCCGGCCAACGAGCTTACCGCAGGCGAGGTAGGCTACATCACCGCATCTATCAAGACCGTCGGCGATGCCCGTGTCGGTGATACGGTAACCACCGCCGAGAATCCTGCCTCCGAGCCTCTGCCCGGCTACCGCAAGGTCAACCCGATGGTTTTCTGCGGTATCTACCCTGCCGACGGCGCAGACTACGAGTCACTTCGTGATGCACTCGAAAAATTACAGCTCAACGATGCCGCCCTTTCCTACGAGCCCGAAACCTCGGGCGCACTCGGCTTCGGCTTCCGCTGCGGCTTCCTCGGTCTTCTCCACCTTGAAATCATACAGGAAAGGCTTGAAAGAGAATATAACCTTGACCTTGTCACAACCGTGCCGAGTGTTATTTACAAAATCCACCTTTCCGACGGCTCAATTGTTGAAATCGACAACCCGACCAATTATCCCGACCCGGGTCTGATTACTGCCTGCGAGGAGCCTATGACAAATGCCCACATTTACGCACCCAGCGATTATGTCGGCGCAGTTATGGACCTTTGCCAGGACAGACGAGGCGTATTCAAGGATATGTCCTACATCACCAACGGCAGAGTTGACATCCACTACGAGCTGCCGCTCAACGAAATTATCTACGATTTCTTTGACACGCTCAAATCCCGTACAAGGGGCTACGCCTCGTTTGACTACGAGATTTCCGATTACCAGCCGTCAAAGCTCGTCAAGCTCGACGTGCTTCTCAACGGCGATATAATCGACGCTCTTTCCTTCATAATCCACTCCGACAAGGCTTACGGCAGAGCAAGAAAGATTGCCGAAAAGCTCAAGGACAATATTCCTCGCCAGATGTTTGAAATTCCTATTCAGATTGCAATCGGCGGCAAGGTTATTGCCCGTGAGACCGTCAAGGCTATGAGGAAAGACGTTCTTGCCAAGTGCTACGGCGGCGACATCACAAGAAAGAAAAAGCTGCTTGAAAAGCAGAAAGAAGGCAAGAAGCGTATGCGCCAGTTTGGTACAGTTGAAGTGCCGCAGGAAGCGTTTATGGCCGTGCTCAAGCTCGATGATGAGAGCTGATGCACCGGGGCTGTATATTCACGTTCCGTTCTGCCATTCAAAGTGCCCGTACTGCGATTTTTACTCCTTTACGGCAGACGAAAAAACGAAGGACGAATACACCGCCTCTATTATTAAAAACATTATAATATGGCAAGAAAGCGTGAAAAACGGCTTTTCTACCGTTTATTTCGGCGGCGGCACACCCTCACAGCTTGGTAGTAGCCGCCTTGCCGAAATCATAAAAACAATAAAAAAACAGCCCCTTTGCGAGGTAACGGTTGAATGTAACCCGTGTGACCTGAGCGAGGGCTGGAGTGACAGCGACATTGCCTTGCTGAAAGACGCAGGCGTAAACCGCATTTCAATGGGTATGCAGTCTGCCATAGATAAGGAGCGCAAAACCTTAGGCAGGCGTGCAGGCAGGGCAGAAATTGAAAAGGCCGTCCGTATGATTAAGGACGGTGGAATTGACAATTTTTCGCTTGATTTAATGCTCGGAATACCTTTCCAGACTACAGACAGCATAAAAGAAAGCATTGCTTTCTGCGCCGAAAGCGGTGCAAAGCACGTTAGCAGCTACCTGCTCAAAATCGAGCAGGGCACACCCTTTGAAAAGGTGGAAAAGCTGCTCGATTTGCCCGACGAGGACGGTTGCTGTGAAATGTATCTGACCGCCTGCGAGGAGCTTGAAAAGCACGGCTACAAGCAGTACGAAATATCGAATTTTGCCAGGGAAGGCTTTGAAAGCCGCCACAATCTCATTTATTGGGACTGCCGTGAATACCTCGGTATCGGTGCGGCGGCACACTCGTTTTTTGGCGGCAAACGCTTCTATTATCCCGACGATGCAGCCGCTTTTATGGGCGGCGCAAAACCCGTTGATGACGGCGAAGGCGGCAGCTTTGAGGAATATGTTATGCTTCGTTTAAGACTCACCGAGGGCTTGACAAACGAGGGCTGCAAAAGCCGCTTCGGCTTTGAAATTCCGACGAAATTGGTTGATAAATCAACAGTTTTCGAGAAAAACGGCCTGCTCGTTTCCGACAAAAAAGGTATCCGCCTGACCCCCGAAGGCTTCCTTGTTTCAAATTCAATTATAGCTGAATTACTCGATTAAAAAAGCACCCGTTTGGGTGCTTTTTGCTGTTTAGATTACGGTTTAACGCAACAATAAATTGTTCACCACTCCAACTGTGCCGCATACGGATCGCTTTCGCTTCTTGATATGAAATAGCGCAGAGTCTGTGTTTTATCATTATAAGCAAAAAGCATATAGTCATCTCTCCAATAGCCGTTCAGGTTGTCTCCTTCAAAGAAATAGCACACCCAGTCACCTTTGTTTACGGGATGAATCTTGTTTATCTCATATTTTAGCTCTGCACCTGAAAACTCTCTGTTTTCATCATCAACATCGAAATCGGTATATGTACGTATGCTCAAGGTTGTTTCAATAACTCTTGCCTTTGCTCTTTCGTACTCCATATTTTTCACTTCATAAAAATTCTGTTCTTTCATATCCTCAAAAAGCCCGTAATAATCATCCCCGTGTATTTCTTCCAGAAACTCTTTCATATCTTTTTCGGAAGTTGTATATTCGGGCACTCTCCACTCGGCAAAAAGTTCATACAGCTCGCCGTCCAGACGGTAATAATATTTTACGTTTTCAGCGTACTCCGGTATTTCAGACGGGAATATTTCAATTGCCCGGCTGTATATCCAATTAGCTTCTTCATAAAAGTCCAGATAGTGTTCAGGCCTGTCGGTTTCACAGTAGATATCTCCGCCGAAAATCCAAGCACAAAACGCAAACCAAACAACTGCCAACGGCATAGCACCCGCAAACAAAGCAGACAGAACAATGTTTGATTTAATTTTTATCTTATTTTTTCTGCGGAAGAAGCGGTTTTCCGTGTTGCCCCGATACAGAATGAGCCATAAAAAGAAAAGCACGGCAAAGCATATATTGGTAACAGCTGCCCAGAAAATCATTCCCGCATCGAATTTCAAATGCTTATAGCTGAGCCAGTTCCACATAAACCAGCCCACGGGAATCAGACTTAAAACCGCACCGATAACGCCGATAATGCTGAAAGCCTGCCGCACTATTCTTTCACCCGGCGGTGTTTCCATATCCTCTTTGGGCACGGATTTTTCGGTCGATGAGTTCATAAGCACGGCGCAAAGATTTTCAAGCGTTATTCCCTGCTCAAAATCAGCGTTTTCAAGTATTGCCACCGTGTCGCTCTGCTGACCGATTTGTATTTTAGTTTTTTCAACAAATGCTTTAACCGTTTTTTCTGCTTCTTCGCCGCCGCAGATTATCTGCTTTATTTCGCTGATTGAAAAGCCTGCTTTTCGAAGAACGGCAATATTTTTCAGTCGGTCGGCATCAGCCTGCGAAAAGTCTATTTTTCTTCTACCGTTGTAATCTTCCGATATGCCGGGCGAAACCAGACCGTTTTCAATATACAGCCTTATTGCCTTGTCGGTCAGACCCGTAAGCTGTGTTACCTCTTTGATTTTCAAGAAGATAACCCCCTTTCGGCATTATTCTATTACTCTGCCTTGGGTAAAAGTCAATAACGATTTTTATTTTTTCAGGGAAAAACCGCTTTTTCGGAGTATAATCACCGTTACCGCAGGCGAAATTATTGTCGAAGCGATTATTATTTTGAAATTTGTCCTTGCAGGTTTATCGCCCGTTTTTTCGCACAGAAAATTCTCGCCATATTGTGAAACGTAAATTAACTCTTCTCCGTTTTCGTCTTTTACCAGCCAAAAGGTTTTCATCGCACCTGACCGGATTTTTTCCTTGCTTTCAAATTCGGAAAAATCGGTGTGTATATCAATACACCTGTATATATCGCCTTTATATTCAACCTCGTATTCGCTGACCAAACCGCCGCTGTGACTTTCGTGCGGTATATTATAAATAATAAACGGCACGGCAAGGGTTATCAGCCAAAGGACAATAACTGCCGCTATTTTGAATTTTTTGTTTTTCATTTTTTGCCTTCTTCGCAACAATATATTTGCAAACAAATCAGCATAAAAACAAAGCTACGCTAAGCATACCGTTACGGTACACTTTACGCAGCCGTTTTTATTGTATTATGTAGAGAAAACGCAGAAATACGGGAAGCTTATGCGTAGCGCTGGGAGAGAATCTTGAGGATTTCCTGAGCCTCTTCCTCTGTAAGAGTTACGCCCTTGCCCATCTTTTCGTGCTCGGGTGCCCACTCACGGATGTCGAGCTTAGGCTCTCTGCCGTTCCATTTGATGAGATTAAGCTCCTTTGTCCAGCCCTTTGCCGTTTCGGAAAGTGTGCCGAGAGTTTCAACGATTTCGTAGGTGAATTCAGGCATTGGTATTTCTCCTTTAAACTTATAATCGCTTCGTCAAGCGTATACGTTTGTATTATATAATTATAATTATTATTAATCAATATTATTTTAAATATTTAATAAAAAGTTTACAATTAGTCGGCATACTTTACGCACTTTAAACATATTGAATAAATTTTGGCTGTATAAAAATGCTAAAATTTAACTATTGGGCATTGCATTAAACGCAAAAAAAGGGTAAAATAACGATGTATAAAATTTTTTAAAATGGGAAGATTTTTGCGTTAAGTTTAATCTTCCGAAAGGAAAAGATATGGCAAAGAAGACAGTACAATTCACAGAAACAGTTCTGCGCGATGCCAACCAGTCTCTTATCGCCACAAGAATGCCCATTGAAGATTTCAAGGGTATCCTCGGCGAGCTCGACAAAGCGGGCTACTACTCGCTTGAGTGCTGGGGCGGCGCAACCTTCGACTCCTGCCTTCGTTATCTCAACGAAGACCCGTGGGTCAGACTCCGCACAATCAAAGAGGCTTGTCCCAACACCAAGCTCCAGATGCTTCTCAGAGGCCAGAACCTTCTCGGCTACAAGCACTACCCCGACGACGTTGTTCGCAAGTTCGTTTCCAAGAGCGTTGAAAACGGCATTGACGTAATCCGCATTTTCGATGCGCTCAACGACCTTCGCAACGTTGAGGTAGCGGTTGACCAGACCCTCAAAAGCGGCGCTATAGCTTCGGGTACAATCTGCTACACCACAAGCCCCATTCACAACATTGAAAGCTACGTAAAGGTTGCAGAGGGCTTCGAGAAGATGGGCGTACAGACCATCTGTATCAAGGATATGGCAGGTATCCTCGCTCCGCAGGAGGCTTACGACCTCGTAAAGGCACTCAAGAGCGCCGTCAAGCTGCCCATCGTTGTTCACACGCACTCCACAACGGGCCTTGGTATGATTACTCTGCAGAAGGCTGTTGAGGCAGGCGCAGACATTATCGACACCGCCATTTCCAGCCTTTCCGGCGGTACAAGCCAGCCTCCGACGGAAACACTAGTTTACGCACTCAAGAATCAGGGCTACAAGGTTGACCTTGACCCGAAGGTTCTTTCAAAAATCAACGGCTATTTCAAGCCGCTCCGTGCAAAGTACCTTGAAGAAGGCGTTCTCAACCCCGTTGTTATGGCAACGGAAACAGACGCTCTCGACTATCAGATTCCCGGCGGTATGCTTTCCAACCTTGTTGCTCAGCTCACCGCACAGGGCAAGCTCGACAAGCTCGACGAGGTTCTTGCCGAAACACCCAGAGTACGTGAGGACCTCGGTTATCCGCCCCTCGTTACTCCTATGAGCCAGATGGTCGGTGTTCAGGCAACGTTCAACGTTCTTCTCGGCGAGAGATACAAGAACATCTCCAAGGAAGTAAAGGCATATATCAAGGGCGAATACGGCAAGGCACCCGGCAAGGTAAGCAAGGAGCTTCAGAAGCTCGTTCTCGGCGACGAAAAGCCCTTCACAGGCCGCTTTGCAGACACTCTTGAGCCCGGCTTTGAGGCCGCAAAAGAAGAGCTCGGCAAGGACGCACGCTGTGACGAGGACGTTCTTTCCTATATCGCCTTCCCCCAGCAGGCACAGGCCTTCTTCGAGGCAAGAAAAGAGAGAGAAAAGAACACGTTCAAATATGCAATAAAGGAAATCAAGGAGTGATCAGTCAATGTTAGCAGGAAAAGCACTTGGTCTGACTGATGCGTTACTCGTTTCCGGTGTCGGCATTCTTGTCGTTATGGCAGAGCTTGCGCTGCTTGCAGTGCTCGTATATCTGCTCTCCCGTATAATCCGCACGCTCACAAACAAAGGCAAAGCAGACGGCGCACAGTCCGTTGCCGAAATCGGCGGAAACGGCGTTGAGAAAAAGGCTGTTTCTTCCCCGTCCGCTTCCGGACAGAGCCGTGTTGAGCTTTACGGAGTTGACGAGACTACAGCCGCCGCAGTTATGGCTTCACTCAGCCACAGCCTCGGCAAGCCGCTTGAGCACCTTGATTTCAAATCAATAAAGCTGCTCGACCAGCCGCTTCAGCTCATCGGCGTAGATGAGCCGACAGCCGCAGTCGTAATGGCAACGCTCAGTTATCAGACAGGTATTCCGCTTGAAAAGCTCGATTTCAAATCAATCAGGGCGCTTGAGTGGAACGGTATAGACGAACCCACAGCCGCAGTTATTATGGCACTTGTCAGCCACCAGACGGGTATTCCGCTTGAAAGGCTCGACTTTAAATCAATAAAGCTTATTGAAGAATAAATATAAAGAGAAAGGTACAGGTAAAAAACAATGAAATACATCGTAACACTTAACGGCAAAAACTATGAGGTAGAGGTCAACGAGACCGATGCAGTTATCACAAACGTAACAACAGCTCAGGGCGCTGCTCCTGCTCCCGTTGCTGTTGCCGCTCCCGCACCTGTTGCAGCACCCGCTGCAGCTCCTGCACCCGCAGCCGCTCCTGCTGAAGAAGCTGCTCCCGCTCCCGTTGCAGCACCCAGCGCAGACGGTCAGAAGTGTGTAAGCCCCATGCCCGGCACCATTCTCAAGGTTCTCGTAAGCCAGGGTCAGGCTGTCAAGGCAGGCGACGTTCTCTTCATCCTTGAGGCTATGAAGATGGAAAACGAAATCACAGCAGAGTTTGACGGCACAGTCAAGCAGATTCTCGTAACAAACGGCACGGTTGTCAACACAGACGACGTACTTGCAGTATATTAATCGGAGGCAATATTTTCTATGGACTTTTTAGGTGTTTTACAGGGCATCTGGGAAAGCTCCGGTCTTGCGGTTATGACGTGGCAGCAGGGTGTTATGCTCCTTGTTTCGTTCGTGCTTCTGTTTATGGCAATCGTCAAGAAGTACGAGCCTATGCTGCTGCTTCCCATCGCCTTCGGTATGCTGCTTGCCAACCTCCCTGCGGCAGGTCTTATGGCAGACCCGACGGGACTTATGGACACCTCCAACATCGTTGAGGGTGCACATTGGTACGACACGGGCGTTTTAAGGCTTATATATGCCGGTGTCAAGAGCAGTATTTTCCCCTGCCTTATCTTTATGGGTGTCGGCGCAATGACGGACTTTGCCCCCCTGCTTGCCAACCCCTCGAGCCTTCTGCTCGGCGCAGCAGCACAGCTTGGTATTTACATTGCGTTTATTCTTGCCATTCTGCTCGGCTTTGAGCCTGCAGAAGCCGCCGCAATCGCCATCATCGGCGGTGCAGACGGCCCCACGGCAATTCTTACCGCTTCCAAGCTGGCAGACCACCTGCTTGCCCCCATTTCGGTTGCGGCATATTCCTATATGGCTCTCATTCCGCTTATCCAGCCGCCCATTATGCGTGCGCTCACAACAAAAAAAGAGCGTGAGGTCAAGATGGGTCAGCTGCGCAAGGTCAGCAGAACAGAGCTCGTTATTTTCCCGATTATCGTTACAGTTCTCTGCGTTCTCATTCTTCCGAGCGTTGCTCCCCTCATCGGTATGCTTATGCTCGGCAACCTGTTCAGAGTAAGCGGCGTTGTTGAAAGACTCAGCGACGTTGCACAGAACGCACTTTGCAACATCGTTACCATTCTTCTTGGCGTAACTGTCGGTGCAACCGCAAACGGCGAGCAGTTCTTAAGACTTGATACGCTTATGATTATCGGTATCGGTCTGCTTGCATTCTCCTTCTCAACCGCAGGCGGTGTTCTCCTTGGCAAGCTGATGTATATCATTACCAAGGGCAAGGTCAATCCCCTCATCGGTGCGGCAGGCGTTTCTGCCGTTCCCATGGCGGCACGTGTTGCCCAGGTTGAAGGTAAAAAGGCTAACCCGACAAACTTCCTGCTTATGCACGCTATGGGCCCCAACGTTGCAGGCGTTATCGGCTCAGCAGTTGCCGCCGGCTTTATGATGCTCCTTTTCCAGGCTAAGTAATTCCACGGCGTTTTCTTCGGTTAAGCACTCCCAATGCTCATCGGTATGCTCGGTGAGCAGGGAGCTTTCTCCTACGACCTTACAGAATTCGGGCAGGCAGAGCCTTATGCGCCCTGCCCCCGAGTGAGGTCTGAGCAGCAAACGGTACTTATTTTCAAGGCGGTAAAGCCTGCTGTCGCAGGGATAACCCGTAAAGCTTATCCGCCTTGCACAGTCACACAGCGTCTGTGCGTCTTCAAATTCGCAGGTTATGTATTCCCCTCTTTTTATCATATAACGCTTTGTGCGGCGTAAGCTTTTCTCGTCCTGCTCAACGGAAAAGAACAGCACGCAGCCGCCTGCCTCGTGGCGCATTGCTTCAACAAAAAGTCTGCCCGAGGTGTCCAGCTCCCTGCCGAGAGTTCTTCGGGCACGGGAGAGTATGGTCCAGATTACCCGTTTTGTTTCTACCCTCGAATAATCCATCTCCTCATAGGTGATATTGAGATTCTTCATATCCTCCTCCGAGAGTTCAACTATAATTGTTTCATCTGTAAGCGATTCTATTTTCATATCCTTACCCCCTGCTCAATCTTACATATAAATCGTAACCTTTTGAACAACAAAAAATCAAGGCACAAATAATGGTATTACAGAAAGGAGATTTGCACCGTGTCGGAAAACTTTTCAGCCAAGGCTACCCGTTCTTTACAGCTTGATATGCTCGCAATTCTCCTGCTTCCGTGCGTAAGTGCGTGGTATTTCTACGGCACAAAGGCTCTTCGCCTGATTGCCGTGAGCGTTATTACCGCAGTACTGTGCGAATTTCTCGGCGGAAAGCTTCTGCGCCGTCCGTCTACGGTAGGCGACCTCAGCGCAGTTACGACGGGAATTATTCTGGCGCTTATGCTGCCTGCAAACGCACCCGTTTGGCTTCCTGCTATCGGCAGCAGCTTTGCGGTAATTGTTGCAAAGCTCCCCTTCGGCAGAAACGAAACCCTGCCCTTTTCACCTGCCGCCGCAGGTATGGCCTTTTTAACTATATGCTTCTCCGACCTGATTTTTGACTATCCGCGAATTGTCGCAAACACAGCCCTTACGGGCTCAAGCGGCTCCTCGCTTGCATATCTGCTTTCGCAGAACACTTCAATCAGCCTGAGCTCCGTAAAGACAATTGACGTATTTACGGGCAATTACCCCGGCCCTATGGGTGCCGGCTGTATTATCGTTCTCCTCGGCAGTGCGCTCTATATGCTCATTCGCCGCACGAAGCTTTTCATCAGCGTGGCAGGCTTCATAGGCGGTGCAGCGCTTGCGGCGCTTTGCTTCCCGAGGGTTACGGGACTGCTTTCCTCGGTAGTGCTTGAGCTCGTTGCAGGCTATATGATTTTTGCAGCCCTCTTCCTTCTGACGGAGCAGGGCACACAGCCCAAGCTTCCCTTAAGCCGTCTGCTTTACGGCATCAGCGCAGGTATAGTTTGTATGCTTATGCGCCGCTTCGGTGCGTTTGAGGAATGTGCCTGCTTCGGTATTCTTATTATCAACGCCGTATGGAACGCAGTTGACAGACAGCTTGTAAAAGCTTTTGAGAATAAGAAGGCAAAGGGGGGCACCGAAAATGCGTAAAACCCGTTCGTTTGCCGCAATCGTTGCTACCTTTATACTATGTTTCGGGCTTGCCTGCTGTTCGGCAGAAGAGGTCAAGACCAAGGATGAAATCTTCGGCTTTGAGCACAACGAAGTAATCCGCAAGGAAACTACCGCCACCGAGCCCGGCACCGAAGAATTCTTCTGGGAATTCACGGAGGAGTACGTTTCCGACAGCGGCGAAGAAAGCCGCAGCAACGAGCCTTCCGCCAACACGACGGCACCTAAAACCACAAGGCCGCGCCGCACGACAACCGCCAAGCCCGTTGCCTCAACCGCCGCTCCCACAACGCAGGCAACCACGGTACCCACCACACGCAAGCCCATAGTTACCGAGCCGCCCGAAATCGAATACCCGACGGTCACAACCACGGTGCTTACCGTTGAAGACGAAGAGGACAAGGCGTTTGAAACAGAGCTGCTGCGCCTTGTAAACGCAGAACGCAGCAAGAAAGATCTGCCCGACCTTAAGTATTCCAAGGAGCTTGCCAAGGCGGCAGACATCCGTGCCCGTGAGCTGACGGTAACTTTTTCACACAACAGGCCCGACGGCTCGACCTGCTTTACGGTAAGCGAGTTTGTTTACGGCGAAAACATTGCCGCAGGTCAGACCGCACCGACATCCGTTATAAATTCCTGGATGAACAGCCAGGGCCATAAGGACAACATTTTAAACGAAACCTATAAATCAGCCGCTATAGGCTGTTATAACGACGGCGACACCTATTACTGGGTACTGCTGTTCGGATATTAATTAAAGGAGGCTTAACGATGGCTGAAAACAGCAAAAACCCCGGCTTACTGCTTCGCAATGCGGCAATATTCAACCCCGTGCTTGTTCAGGCCGTCGGTCTTTGCCCCGTCGTTGCAATGGCAACGACGTTAAAGGGTGCCGCCCTGCTGAGTATTGTTGCCGCAATTGCCATAACGCTCAGCGAGGTAATTGCCTCCGCCTTTCTCAAGGTAATTCCCCGTTGGATTAGAACGGGCATATACATCGTAATCGGCTGTGCCCTTGTTATACCGATTATGTACCTTATTGAAAAAGTCAACCCCGAGCTTTTCGGTACGCTCGGCATTTATCTGCCCGTTATGGCGGTAAACTCTCTGCTTGTGCTTCGCTGCGAACGCTTCGCCGTAAGAATCAAGCCGCTTGCCGCTCTTGCTGACGGTGCAACAGCCTCCGCAGGCTACGCCGCCGTGCTTCTGCTCGTAGGCACGATACGTGAAATTATCGGCAGCGGTTCGATTGCCGACTTTAAATTCTGGGAAGGCAGAACCCTCACGGGTCTTCTTCTGCCCTTCGGCGGCTTCCTTATGATAGGCTTTGCAGGTGCCGCACTCAGAAGCTTCGTTTCCGCCTACTGGCCGAAATTCCTCGATAAAAAGCAGCCCAAGCCCAGACACGGCAAAAAGGCTCACGCACCCAAGCCCGAGCCCAACGCCGTAATTGCGGCTATACTGCCCGACCTTACGCCTGAGGAAACCGACATAAACCTTGACGATATTTCCGCCGAGAATCAGCCGGAATACGAAACAGAAACGGCAGAGGTTGAGGAAGCTCCCGTTACAGCAACGGAAGAAGCACCTGAATCCGTTGAGGCTGAAGCAAAAACCGAGGCTGAAATTACAGAAGAAGAAAAAGAAAACGAGCCCGAGGAAGCACCCGAGCCCGAAACACATACACAGTACGAAGAGCTGAAAATAGAAGACGTTACCGCTGAGGACGAAGCCAAAGCGGAAGACGAAAAGAAGCACTACAGCTTTGACGACGTTGCAGACGACGAGCTTGAAAAGCTGATGAGCCGTTCGATGGACGACGTCTTCGGACACAAGGAGGGCAAGGAATGATTTACGCATTTTTGAACGCCTCTATGTTTGCCCTGCTGCTGCAGAACCTTGTTTTCAACGGCGGCTTCGGTATGAGCGAGGCTATAAGAATCGCTACGAAGCCGAGAGAGTTTTTCCCCATTGCCCTGCTCGTTGCCTTTTTCACAAGCGCAACTGCGGCGGCGTGCTCCGCACTCGATTCAATCCCCGCAATCAACGCCTTGAGCACCTCGCTTCACCTTGCGGTTTACTGCGGTGTGCTTGCGGTAATATACCTGAGCTTTACGGCAATAATTAAGCTCGGTCTCAAGCGCAACACCAACGATATTCACCGCATAGGTATGGCAGCGGTAAACACGCTCGTGCTTGCCGTGCCGATGATTAACCGCCGTGCCGCCTTTGACGTTATTGAGTCAATCGGTCTTGGCATCGGCGCAGGTATTGCATTCATCATTGCCGTTGTGCTTATAGGCGAGGGCGAAAGCCGACTGAGAAATAACGAAAGCATCAGCCCGTTTTTCAAGGGCAAGCCCGTAATGTTTATCTATATCGCACTCATCTCGCTCGGCTTTGCAGGCCTCTCGGGAACATCTTTATTCATTTAAAGAATAAATTTATTATTTATTATTTATTCTTTATTCTTTCTTCTTTAAATTCATTTCGAGGTACCACCCTATGGATGATAATAAAACTTCAAAGGAACAGCTTCCGGAGGATTTCCGTCCCGTAATTCCCGAACCCGAACAGCACCGCAGAGCGATACTTCCGTTCAACAAAAACTACCCCGTTGAGGAATCGCCCACCTCCACCCACACACTCAGCTTTGCGCAGGAGGAGGCACGGCGCAAGGCATATTCGGCAGCATCCTACGCACTTCTGCTTGTATTCGTTTTCATCGTCACCTTTGTAATAACGGATACCTGTATTCAGATTTCAAAGGAGCCCATACCTGAAACGACCTCCGCCGTACAGCAGGTACAAGAAGAAATAACACAACCTGAATAATAACTAAAATTGCCCATCTTGCTGAAAACAAGACGGGCAATTTTAACTTCACTTGGACAAAAGTCCAAACTTCACTGCGTAAGCAACTTCACTTTCGTTAAAACGAAAACTTCACCAAATTCACTTATTAGATTTGTGTTTATTCTTTTTGCTCACCTTTGCCAAAACACGCAACAAAGTAAATCCAACAACAGAAATCGCCATAAAGAAGCCTAAAGCAAAAAATATTGTAATCCTGACATTTCCTGTATTTGAATAAATTAATACCGAGCCTGCAGCCGTGAATACGGCCGACATAATTGAGCTTGTAATCAAATCTTTTAAAGAGGATGCTTTCTGTTTTGAAGAAATATCCCACAAACCGTTTTTAACCGTCATTGCTACAGCAATAATACCGCCAACCAGAATTGTAACTGTTTCGCCGATAACATACTGTATGTTTTTACAAATAATTAACTGCACAATAAGAGTTATTGCACAAACAATAAATGTAATCAACAGCACCAAACTACAAACTTCGGCAAATTTCTTTTTGCTCGTTTCGCTGTAATCAGCCGCCTTTATCAATGTTTCTTTTAATTCTTTATCCATTTCTTTATCTTTCCTTTCTCCGTCAAGAATTTCACCTACTTCGACACAGTATAACTCCGCAAGCTGAATAAGAATGCTCAAATCCGGCATATTTGCGGCAGTTTCCCATCTTGATACTGTTCTGCCTGCTACGCCAATTTTTTCAGCCAGTTGCTCTTGTGTAAAGCCTTTTTCTTTTCGCAGTTCTTTTAAAAAGCTACCTATTTTCTTCATATCCATTGATAGCCCTCCTTTCAATAAAAGTGTAGTTCGGATAACGGAAAAAGTACACGACATAAAACGAGAATTCCAAAAATTATCATCTATATGACAAAAAGCGGCATCTGTCAACATCGCAGACAGATACCGCTTTTATTTTACAACTTATTCAACTATTTCCGCCTTTGTGATAATAATATCCGTCAGCGGCTTGTCGTTGTAGTCACGCCCAACCTCAAGGAAGGAATCGACAACCTCCATGCCCTCGATAACCTGGCCGAATGCAGCATACTGACCGTTTAAAGATGCGCCGTAGTTGTCGTTGTAGCAGATGAAGAACTGACTGCTTGCGGAGTTATAATCGTTTGTTCTTGCCATTGAAACAACGCCTCTCGTGTGGCTGTCGGCAAGCGGATTATCTACGCCGTTTGCGGCAAATTCGCCCTTAATCTGTTTCTGACCGGGGTTTGTTCTTCCATCACCGTCGGGGTCACCGCCCTGGGCAACAAACGGGCCAAGCTTACCCTCTGCAATACGGTGGAAGGTTACGCCGTCGTAAAAGCCCTCCTGAACAAGACCGACGAAATTTGCAACCGTAATCGGTGCGTGTTCGGGGTAAAGCATCATTGTGAAGCTGCCTATATCCTTGCCGCCGCACTCCATATCAAAGCGCACCTTGACGGTGTCCGTGATTTCACCGACGATGATTTTAGTCGGGCCGTCCGCACCCCCTATGATACCGATACTGCTGTCATCACCGCAGGCGGCAAAGGCAAAGCAAACGGTAATTACAGAAAGCGCAACACACAAGATTTTAAAAATAACATTCTTTTTCATATTTTGTCACCTTTTCACAACAATTTTATGTTTGAATTATTATATCATATTATTCTTATTTTTTCAATCGCCTGATTTCGCTTGACGGAAAAACACAACGGGTATAAAATAGAATTACTAATTTCAAGGAGCAAGCTATGTCACACCTTATTGATGTTAAAGACGTATATAAAATTTACAACCCCGGCGAAAACGAGGTGCATGCGCTTGACGGCGTAAGCCTTACTATCGACAGGGGTGAGTTTGTTGCGATTATAGGCCAGTCCGGCTCGGGTAAAAGCACGCTGATGAATATGCTCGGTCTGCTTGACGTTTGCACCTCGGGCAGATATGAGCTCGACGGCGTTGACGTTTCCACAATGACGGACGACCAGCTTTCCGAAATCCGCAACAAGGAAATCGGCTTTATTTTTCAGGGCTTCAACCTCATCCCCAGCCTTACCGCACAGGCAAACGTTGAGCTTCCGCTCGTTTACAGAGGCGTAAAGGCAGAGCAAAGGCACGAGCTCAGTGAGAGCGCACTCAAAAGAGTAGGTCTCGAAAAGCGTATGCACCACCTGCCCAACCAGATGTCCGGCGGTCAGCAGCAGCGTGTTGCAATTGCACGCGCCGTTGCGGCAAAGCCCCCCGTAATTTTAGCCGACGAGCCCACAGGCAACCTCGACAGCCGCTCAGGCAAGGAGGTTATGCAGATTCTTCACGAGCTACACAAAGAGGGCAGAACGGTAATCCTCATCACCCACGACAACGGCATTGCCGGCGAAGCCGAGCGTGTCATCCGCATCCAGGACGGAAAAATTGTGGAAGATTATAAGAATGAAAAGTAACGATTTGCCAAAACGAAAACCGACACGGTTAAAGAATTACGATTATAGTTCGCACGGTGCATACTTTGTAACGATATGTACCCATAACAGAAAACAGATATTATCTCATATCACCGTAGGGCAGGGGCTTGCTCCTGCCGAAAACGAACTAACCGCATATGGAAAAATAGCAGAAGAACAGTTGTTAAATTTAGGGAAAAGATACGCCAATATAAAAATCGATAAATATGTAATTATGCCAAATCATATACATATTATTGTTTTGATTGAAAATTATCCTGATAAATCCGATTATACGGCAGGAGCAAGCCCCTGCCCTACACTGTCAGACGTCATCTGCACATATAAATCGCTGACTGCCCGACTGTGCAAAAAGGTATATCCTGTTGAAAGAATTTTTCAAAATTCCTTTCACGATCATATAATAAGAAACGAAAAAGATTACGAAAAGATTTGGGAATATATTGAAAACAACCCTTGCAAATGGGAAAACGATTGTTTTTTCGAATAGGTTTTATCTGATTTTTCTTGCTACAAGCTTGTTAGAGGCGTGCTTATGCAACGGTACGCCGGGGTGTTTTTCTTCAAACTCGTATGATAAAAACTGTAATATTTCCCAATCCTCATACAGTTCTTTTATCTCCCCGTCCTTTGCCATACCAACGGCAAACGGTGCTATATCGGGCGACGGTGCAACGTTATCGTTAAAAAGCTGAACTATATGTATTCCGCCCACGCAGGTATGCTCCTTGGCTTTGAGAATAAATTTCTTCCACACATCTTTTTCAACAAAATGATATACACCGAAGGACATAACCAAACCGTATTCTTTTGAAAATTCAAAGTTCTGCAGCTGTTCAGCCTTTGCGTTTACATTCAGCCCTTTCTCGTCGGAAAGTCTTTTCAGCTTTTCAATCGCCGCTTCGGATATGTCAAAGGCATCTATATTTTCAAATCCCTTTTCAGCCAGATAAAGTGAGTTTTTTCCGTCACCGCAGCCAACGTCGAGAATCTCCCAACCCTTATCAAAAAAGCTCTCAAATTCCGTTACGGTTTTATTGGGCTCGGACCCGAACAAAAAAGACTTGTCTTTTTTAAACGCTTTTTCCCAGAAAGGTATTTTCATTTTTAATCTCCTAAATTCACAGAGCATTCCCACCCTTACGGATGAGAATGCTCTTGTTTTTTTAATCAACCGCTGTGAGGGTGGGCTGATAGATTTTTACGTAATCGACGATGAATTCTGTGCTGTAGGTTTCCTTATCGAGGGCGGCAAGCTGTGTTTCGTCGGGAATTTCGAGGGAAACGATAACGTCCTCGAGCACCTCGGAAACGCCGTTGCCAAACGAGCTGCGGCAGGTTTCGACACCGTTTACGTAGAAGATGTATTCATCATCCGTCCACATAAGGCCGTAGGTGTTGTATTCCTCGTGAATGTTGTTGCCCGTGTAATAGCCCAGACGCTCGGACTGATAGCCCTCCGTTTCGCCGTTTACACCTGCGCAATGGATTGTCTGTGCAACAGACTCGTAACGCTTGTGGTTTTCGTTGTTAAAGCTTTCCATTATGTCAATTTCGGCGCCGCCGACACCGCCCTTGGAAATTGAAGCGGTATAGGGAGCATCTGCCTGAATCCAGAAGGCTGACCAGAAGCCTGAGCCCTCGTTGAGGATAGCGCGGATTTCAAAATAACCCTTGCAGTAACGCTCCTTGAGCTTTATCATACCGGTGTACCAGCCCTCGCCGTAGGTGCCGTCGGTCTGGTAATCGCCCGTCATAATCATATTGCCGTTTTCGACTCTTACCTGGCTCTCCGCATTAAAGCCGCCTCTTCTCGGACCGCTTCCTCTGTAATCCCACACGTCTGTGTTGAGTGCATTGCCCTCAAACTCGTCCTCGAAAACAAGCTCATAGCCCGTGAGGTCAAGCTCGTCGCCGAGAGGTCTTACAGGGTTATCAAAAACGGTAAGCCCGATAAGCTCAAAAACAACAAGTATCGCCGCAATTGCTTTTTTGACTGAGCCTGCCGTAAAAGCCTTTTTCAGGTATTTTCTCTGAAGGTCAACGCCGTGCATCTGCCACGGAGCAAGCTT
>JAFXCT010000091.1 GCA_017521365.1 Clostridia bacterium | reverse complement strand
GTTGGCGTCGACCTATTTTCCCGGGCGGCTTCCCACCAAGTATTTTCGGCACGATTGAGCTTAACTACCGTGTTCGGAATGGGAACGGGTGGACCCTCAATGTCATAAACACCAACTATGTCTGCAAGTTCCGTCTCGCAGAACGCTTGTACATAATATCAAATGATTTCGCCCTTGTCAAGCATTTTTTAAAAATTTTTTAAAAATTCGCTCACCTTTACCGAAACGGTGTCATACAGGTCCTTTTCGCAGGAGGGTAAAACCGCTTCAAAGGGCAGGTGCTTCGGGTTGGTTTCAAACACGGCGGCTATTTCTTCGGGCATTTTTTCGAGTGTGCTCAGTCCGCACACAACGGCAACTGCTCTTTCCCCTGCCCTTTTTGTAACCTCGCTTATAACCTTACCCATAAGGCTCTGGCTGTCGAGCCTGCCCTCGCCCGTAATTATAACATCAGCTTTTCTTGCTCTCTCATCAAAGTCACAAAGGTCGAGCACGGTTTTGGCGCCGCTTTGGAGCTTTGCGCCGAGGAAAACACACAGGCCGTAGCCCATACCCCCTGCGGCACCCGAGCCTTTTTCGTTTGCAAAATCCGGCCCGAGGTCGGATTTTACCGCTCTTTCCAGATTCCGCAATGCTCCGTCAAGAAACAGCACCTTTTCGCTGTCCGCACCCTTTTGCGGTGCATAGACGTGAGCTGCACCGTTTTCGCCGTAAAGCGGATTTTCAACGTCACAAAGCACGGTAATTTCGCAGTCCTTTATGCGGCTGTCAAGCCCTGAAACATCAATATTTTTTATTACTGCCATACCGTATCCGTCAGGCGAAACGGTGTTTCCGTTTTCATCGGTAAACCTGACACCGAGTGCGCTTGCGCAGCCGATACCGCCGTCGTTTGTAGCACTTCCGCCGATACCTATTGCAATTTTTCGGCAGCCCGTATCGAGCGCCGCTTTTATAATTTCGCCTACTCCGTAGGTTGTGGCACGGGCAGGGTCATTATTTGCACCTGCAAGGGGCAACCCGCAGGCCATTGCCGACTCTATAACCGCCGTGTCACCCACAACGGCAAAATGCGCCGTAACCTTACCGCCCTTGGGGCCGGTTACAACGCAGGATTTAAGTTCAGCCGATGACGCAAAAACAAAGCTGTCAACCGTGCCTTCTCCGCCGTCAGCAACGGGGATACAGTCAACCTCACAATGCGGCAGGGCTGAGCGTATTATTTCACACACCCGTGTTGCGGAAAGCGAGCCCTTGAACGAATCGGGCGCAGCAAGCACCCTCACAGCTCAAAATCCTCCGCAGAAAACTCGCCGAAGCTGACGGGACGCGCAGGCGTTCTGTTGAGGGGGTCATATTCAAACTTACGGCAGGAGGAATTGGGCAGCATTATGCCCTTTTTGATACAAAGGACACTCTCACCGTCGGGTGAGTGCTTACCGTGTGCACAGTTAAGGCAGACCTTGTTGACCGTTTCCGTATTAAGAAGCTTGTTTTTCTTTTTCATCTCAAACACCTCGGATGAACTATTTTAACATACTTTTCTGTTTCTATCAAGGTCTATTATGAAAACGGTGCAAAGGCAAACAAGCGCCGCAGTTGCAGGCAGCGAATACGAAAACTGCCGTGCGGAAACGGCGGTAACGTTTGAAAAAGCACTCACCTCAAGCGGAAACAGCCTTGTAATCACGCCGCAGATTACTGCGGAAAGCCCTGCGTTCACGGCACGGAAGGCGAAAAAAACAAGCGGCCTTGCGCCAACGCTTTTCACGTTTCCGAGCACCTGAAGTCCCACGCAAAGGCCTCCCCAGCCCAGAGCGGCGGCGAGGGTGAAAAGGTTTGCGTTTTCTGCGGCAGACGAGCAGCCTGCCGTAACCTCGAACACGCAGTTGAGTGCCGTGAGCACCCGTGGGCTGAATTCCCAATGGGTAAGCATACCCGAAACGCAGGAGAATGCCACGGTCCACGCACAAATTTTAATCATAGTCGCCGCACCGTTTTCCACCGACTCTACAAGCGCCTGCGAATTGGTGAGCAAAGTCACTTCATTTTCCGTCTGCTTTTGGGGCTTGGGCGCAGTCAGCCCCAGGGCAAAGCCCAGAAATATTCCCGAAAGCAAAACGGAAAGAAACAGTATTACCCCTGCACGAACGTTGCCGAGCATAACCGTGCCGACTGCGGTGACTACGAAGGCAGGCCCTGCGCTGACGCAAAAGCAGGTAATCCGCTGTGCCTGCTCGGCATCGATTGAGCCCCGTCGGTAAAGCTGTGCCGCAACGGAGCACCCGACGGGATAGCCGCCGAAAAAGCCGAAAATTACCGCAGGTGCGGCACAGGCAGGCAAGCGGAAAATATGGCGCATTACGGGCGAGAACACACGCATTGCTTTGCCGCAGGAGGGTGAGAGCGCAACGAAGCTGCTGACGATAAGAAACGGAAAAAGCGAGGGTATGACAACCGAAGCGCAGGTAACGAGCCCCGACACGGCACCCCTTACACAGCATTCGGGACAGGCAACGAGCATACAGGCAGTTCCGACGGCAAACAACGGAACGGCAAAGCCCG
The DNA here is from genome assembly GCA_017521365.1 of Clostridia bacterium. GTDB lineage: Bacteria > Bacillota > Clostridia > Oscillospirales > Acutalibacteraceae > UBA8612. Next base: position 6,929 of record JAFXCT010000091.1, on the reverse strand, counting down.
AAATTTTTATTCTTTTCATCACACACCAACTCTCTTTCAATGTAATTTTATTGCTTGGGTTAAGCATATATTACCGATAGGGAGTGATAGATAAAATATGGAGAAGGACAGAAAAATCAAAGATAAATTTCTGGCAAGCCTTGAAATGCCGCCGCTTGCGGTCGGCGACTGTGCCTCAATCGAGCTTTCGGGCAACACCTGCGCCTCAGTTGAGGGTTGCAGAGGCATTGTTGAATACTGTACGGAAAAAATAGTGCTCAGCCTTGGCAGTATGAGCGTTTCTTTCTGCGGTCTCGGGCTTGAAATAACCTCGTTTGACGGTGAAAACGCCCTTGTCAGCGGTATGTTTTCCTGCATTGAATTCAACTGAACGGAGGGAAGGAAATGATTTTCTCCGTTCTTTTGCACCTGCTTTGCGGCTACGTGCGTTTTTCAGCCTCGGGCGGCTTTACAGAAAGGTTTATCAACCTCTGCTCACTTGAGGGAATTCCGCTTTGGAACCTCAAACCCGACGAAGACGGAATAACGGCGTGCACCGGCATTAACGGTTACCTTAACATAAAAAAGTGCGCCGTGCGCTCCGGTATGCGGCTGAAAGTACAGCAAAGGCGCGGTCTGCCGTTTTTTCTCGACAAGTACCGCCGCCGTTCGGGCTTGCTGATAGGCTTTGTGCTTTTCATTGCAATAATCAGCCTTATGTCCTCAATGGTGTGGACCGTCAACATAAGCGGAAACACCGTTACGACCAACGAGGAGATACTTGCCGTTTTAGCCGAGGCAGGGCTTGAACCTGGCGTTTTCAGCGACGGACTAAACGCCGCCGAAATACGGTTTTTTGCGCTGTCACGGCTTGAAAACGTGACTTATATTGCAATAAACCTTATGGGCTCCGCAGTAAACGTTGAGGTGACGGAGCGCACACCCGTGCCGCCGCTCGTTTCGGGCGGAGCACCGTGTGACGTTGTGAGCACGGTTGACGGACAGATAGCCGTGCTTGAGGTATACGAGGGCACGAAAATGTATGAGCCCGGTGAAGCAGTAAGGGCAGGCGACGTGCTTGCAGGCGGCTTCGTTGAGCTTGCCGACGGGTCAGTAAGATTCAGACACGCCGAGGCTTACGCAATTATTACCACGCAAACGAAAATTCAAGCCTCACCGCAGAAAACAGCGGAAGTTTCCGTATTAACCGAGCAGAAAACGCACACAACGCTGCACATATTCGGGCTTGATATTCCGCTGTTTATAGACAGCGAAGCCACACCGTCATCAACAAGAACCTCAGCCCTTTGCATAGGCGGCGTTTACCTGCCCGTAGGCTGTACAAAAGAGATTTTCAACACCTACACCGTGCAGGAAAGGCAGGTTGAAAACGAAAAGCTGAAATTAAGCACGGCAGAGGATTATATGTACAGTAAAATAAAAGCTTTAAGCGGTACGGAAATTCTTGAAGAAAAGGTTACGGTAAACGGCAATATCACGGGAGAGTTTTTGTATCAGACAAGCGCAGGAGTTGCGAAGGAGATGTTGATTGAATAAATTAATGTTTGTAGGGGACAAACAATGCGTAATTCGTAATGCGTAATTCGTAATTAAAGGGTGGTCTTCGCCCACACCCGATTGTAAATAACAAACAAAAAAATTATGTCATTCTGAGGTGTAGCCGAAGAATCTTAACGTGTTATAAGATTCTTCACTTCGTTCAGAATGACACTCTTTAAGGTTGTATTTTTATAATCGGAGCGACCCACAATTACGCATTACGAATTGCGAATTACGAATTACGAATTAGCTCGACAAACTGTATTTTGAAAAAGGAGACTTACGGTTTTTCCGTAAGTCTCCTGCTTTATTAATTATTTCTTATTTATTCTCACCGCATAGCTTACTGCTTCGTAGATACCTACTGCGGAAATTGCGGCGACGGCGAGGATGATTGACCAGCGAAGCTCAAGCTGACCTCTTTTCTGCATATCGAAAAGAATTTCTATACCGAGGCACAGCAGGGCACCCTGAACAATGATTGCGGAAGCGATATGTCCGGGGGGAATGACCTTGTACGCCATAAGTATACTCATTATCGCCGAGGAAACGGTAAGCATCAGGCAGACGGGGAGAACGTAGTCAACGTACCAGCCTGCGCTGTGGTTTATGTAGGCGAGGAAGAGCAGGTAAAGCGAGAGAACCGCCATACACACGCCGACGGTTACTGCGGGACGCTTGGGCTTGATTGCAGGCAGGACTATCATCATCCACAGGCACATTACGATGCCGAGGAGATATGCCGACCACGTGATTATACCGGGCTCAGCCCATTCTCTGCCGGGGAAAAAGCTTCTTATCCATTCGGGCGGGCCGAGATAATCGGCAACGAGGCAGATAAGCGTCGGGAACGCCATAAGCGCCGAAACGACGGCGGCATAGCCCTTGCCCTTGGGATTTTCCGGTTTGCCCGTTTTTTCGGGCGCTGCTTCGGGTTCAGGCTGCTGAACGGGACGGGGTGACGGGCCGTTGCCCATACTTGCGGAAAGCTGGGTGTTGCAAACGGGGCAGATAACAGTTCCGTTCTCTATCTGAGACCCGCAATTCTGACAAAACATAACTGCACCTCTTTCTTATTCTGTTTCTGCCTCATACTGTGCCTTTACGGCAGAGATGAAGGCCTCTTTATCCTGTGCCTGACGGAGCATAGCAACAAGAATTCTCTCCTGTGAAGAGCACTTGCCGAGTGAATCGAAATCCGCACAAAGCTGTGAATCGTATTCGTCGGCAGGCTCGCTGTTGAGTGCAAGCGCTGCTGCGTATTCGCTGTTGCCGATAAGCGCATCAACGTCCACCTTGAACATTCTTGAAATTTTAATAAGGTTTTTCACACTCGGCTCGGTTTTTCCGCTTTCGTAATAAGAGTAAGCCGAACGGTCAATGCCCAGAACCTTCGCTACTTCCTCCTGTCTGAAGCCGCAAGACTTACGGAGTTTTTTGAGATTTTCGTGTAGCATAATTCTTCTGTCCTTTCCGGGTTGAATCAGAGATATTCGCCGAGCTGTCTTAAATCCTCAGCAACGACGCTTGCCCTTATGGGGCTTTTTGCGTAGTCTTCCTCGCTTGTAACTCCGCTGAGCACAAGTGCACAGGGAATGCCGTGATTGAAACCGATTGCGATATCTGTTTCAAGTCTGTCACCGACAAAGGCTATCTCCTCACGGGTACAGCCAAGGTGGCTCGTAACGTAATTTACCGTTTCCTCCATAGGCTTGCCCATAACGAGCGGACGCTTACCCGTTGAGGCGGCAAACATTTCAATCATCGAGCCCGTGTCGGGCATAAAGCCCTCTGCCATAGGACAGTTGAAGTCGGGGTGGGTTGCAATATAAGTGACACCCTGTGCCATCCAGTTGGCTGCCTTGCTTATCCTTTCATAGGTGAGGGTGGTATCAAAGCCGAGAACAATTACATCGGGCTTTTCATCGGTCAGGGTAATTCCTGCATTGATAAAGTCGTTCGTCAGCCTTTCGTTGCCGAGAAGGTAAACCTTTTCACCGGGATGGTTGTGCTTAAGGTAGTCAATAGTGACGTGTGAGGAAATGATGATTTTTTCCTCAGGCACGGGAAAACCCATCTTTTCAAGCTTTTTGCAGCAGACCTCGACGTTGTTCGATGAGTTGTTTGTGAAAAAGCGGAAATCTCTGCCCGTTTCACGAAGCTTCTCGATAAAGGTTTCGGCACCGGGAATTATTGAATTGCCCAGATAAAAGGTGCCGTCCATATCGATTATAAAATACTTGGTTTTTTCAAATACCGACTTGTCGTACATTAAAACTTTTACCCCTTTAATTTTTACCTTTAACGATGCCCTTAATTAAAAGCCAAAATCAAAGCCGAAATCGTAGCCGCCGAAGCCGTAATCATCGTTGCCGTAAACGCCTGCGGTTGTGGTTTCTTCAACCTTTGTGTTGTTTTCTTCAACGAGCTTTGCCTTGACCGTAAGCTCTTCGGTATGGTATCTGCCGCCCGAGGTAGTGATACGGAAAAGCTCGAGAGTAAGCACATCACCTACGGAAGAGTCCTCTATCATTTCAAGAAGGACATCTGCCTTGTCGAGATCCTTGCCGTTGACGGAAATAATCATATCGCCGGGCTGTGCCTCGGTGCCTGCAAGGGCGCTGTTTTTATCTATTGAATAAATAACAAGTGATCCGCTGGGAAGATCCATCATCTGTACAGCCATGCTGTAAATTCCGCTGATCGCAGAGGAATCGTTTGCAACATAAGATATGCCGAGCTTGGGTCTGCCGGGAACATAGCCGTAAGCAATAACCTTGTCAATTATTTCTTTAGCCTGTGTTATCGGAATTGCAAAGGAGATGCCTTCATATTCGGTTGCGGCAATTTTTGCCGAGTTGATGCCGATTACCTGGCCGTATTCGTTGACAAGTGCACCGCCCGAATTACCGGGGCTGATCGCTGCATTGTGCTGGATACAGACCATATCGTAGCCTATACTGCTTGTAATATTTCTGCCGATTGCGGAAACCTTTCCGTCCGTAAACGTGCCGAAAAGTGCCGAGCCGCCGGGGTTGCCTATTGCGTAAACGGTGCTGCCTACTTTAAGCGAATCGGAATCGCCGAATTCAGCCGCCTTGAGACCCTTTGCCTCAATTTTGAGCACGCCGATATCAGTTCTTGCGTCGTAGCCTGCAATTACGGCATCATAGCGTGTGCCGTCCTCAAGCTGAATAACCGCTTCGATTCCGGGGTCGGAAATAACATGAGCACAGGTGATAATATAGGTGTATTTACCCGTCTTGTCCTGGCCCATAACGATGCCCGTGCCCTCTGTGTAAAGGCTGTCGCTTTTGTAAATCATAACCGCAACGTTTATGTCGGCAATTTTTTCGTAAATTTCCTCTGCGGAAAGCATACTGCCGTTATTCTTACCCGTATCCGCAGGCGTTTTTTCTATTTCAAGCTGCGGTGCGTTTTCGTCAATTACGTTTGACTGTCCGGGCTCGCCGCCCTGATAGCCGCCTTCGGGCTCGTTGTCCCTGAGAAGGGAAACGGGAATTGCAACCGCCGAAATTATAAGCGCAAGGGCAAGAATTATACAGAATACCTTTCTGCCCTTCTTCTTTTTCTTCTGCGGCTCTTCACCGTTGCCCTGAGGCTGGTAGGAATACTGCGGCTGCCACTGCTGATAGGTCTGCTGCGGCGGCACATAAGCGCCGTAAGCAGGCGGAGTCTGCGGCTTTTCCTCAACAGGCTGAGCCTCAACAATCGGCTCGCCGATATATTTTTCCGCTATGCTTTGAGCATCCTCTGCCTCAGGCTCAAGCACCTGAGGCTCAGCAGGCTGCGTATTTTCTTCGGGCACATCCGTGCCGAAAATATCTTCTCTGTCGTTCATTAATCATTAACTCCTTGTGTAAAAGATTGCAGTTACAGTCTATACACTGTGTATTATGCTCACTTTTCACTTATGTGAACAAATTTTAAATTTCTTGTGTTTTTATTTTGGCAGGCGGAACACAAAGCGTGTGTAACTGCCCTCTTCACTTGTGGCGGAAACAGAGCCGCCGTGAAGGTCAAGTATGCTTTTTACAATATATAAGCCCAGACCCGTGCTCTTTGCATCGTAGCTTCTGGATTTATCAACTTTATAAAAGCGCTCAAAAATTCTGTCGAGCTCTTCGGGCGCAACACCCGTGCCGCTGTTGGTGACAGCAGTTTCGATGAAGCCGTCCTTTTCCGCAATGCTCACGCTGATATACCCGTGCTCGGGAGTGAATTTTACGGCATTGTCAACAAGGTTATACACAACCTGGCTGAGCATATCACTGTCCGCACGGACATAGTGCGCACCCAGCAAATCCAGACCTCTGATTTCGATTTTGCCGTCGTCAATTTTCTTTTCAAAGTTGAGGAAGGTGCCCAGCACCATATCGGAAAGGTTGACCTTGGTAAAATTAAGCTCAAGCTGACCTGCTTCAATCTTTGAAAGGTTGAGCATTGAAACGACAATTCTCGAAAGGCGCTTTACTTCCTTTGAAACGATGCTGAGATAATATTCCTGCTCTGACGGCGGAATTGTACCGTCGAGCATACCGTCAATAAAGCCGCTGATAGTCGTCATCGGCGTTTTAAGCTCGTGTGAAACGTTTGCAACAAAGCTGCGCCTTGAGCTTTCAAGCTGTGCCAGACTGCCCGCCATCGTGTTGAAGGCGGTGGCAAGCTCGCCGATTTCGTCGTTTCGCTCGATAGCTATTCTCGGTGTGAAATCGCCCGAAGCATAGCTTCTTGTTGCATCCGCCATAAGCTCAAGCGGTTTTGTAAAGCTGCGTGATGTTCTGTAAACGGCTATAATGCCGAAAACAAGGGCAACCGCAACCGCAAAGAAGAACAGCTCAATAATCGGCATAACAAAAGATATGACCGAATTTGTTACGGGCGCAACGGCAAAAACAGTTGCAACGGTAACCCCTGCAACCCTGACGGGCTCACCAACAATATATTGCAGGCCGCTGTACTGACCGCCGAGTGTGCTTACGGTTGAATAGGCACCTGCACAGGCTCCGTCAACAGCCTCCCTCGTCATAACGAGATTATCGTGAAATTCACAGTAGTTGCCGACAAGAACACCGTGTACAAAGTAATCACGGCAGACAATGATGTGACCTGTAGTATCGCAGATAAAAACGTCCGCATCTATTGCGTCGGAAATAACGCCGAGGGACGAGCACAGCATTGCAAGCGAGGTGTCGCCGTCGCCGAACATTGAAATATAGCCGCCCGAAAGCAGGCTGGATGAGGTTTCGGCTATGCTCTTTGCGTTTTCACTGAGCAGAGCTCCGCTCTGCGTATACCAGTAGCTGCCGGCAAACGCAGCAAGCGAAAAGCCGAGCAGGCTGAAGCAGGCAAGAATTATTAACGAAAGC
>JAFXCT010000014.1 GCA_017521365.1 Clostridia bacterium | reverse complement strand
CCGATTTGCCTTGTTATTGTGCTCGGCTCGGTAATTCTTTTTATTCCGCTTGGCAAATATACGGGCAATCTGCAGACAAAGCGCCGTGAAGCTGTTACGGAAAAGCACCGCAGAAGCGACTATTTTGCAAGGGTGTTTTACCTGCCCGATTACGCAGGCGAAATCCGCACGAGCGGTATATATCCCTTGCTGCGCAAGCGCTTCAACGAAAGCGCAGATGACCTTATCAAAACGCAGAAGGGCTTTATCCGAAAGCTGGACGGGCTTTTCTTCGTGCAGGAGTTTTCGGTTCAGGTTGTCGGCTTTATGCTTATTCTCAGCCTTTACATAGGCTATCAGACAATAGTTACGGGTAAGATGGGCGCAGGCGATTTTGTTGCAACCTTCAACGGTGCAACGCAGATTGGTGCAAGTGTGCTGTACCTTACGGTTTACAGCTTAAGGAGCTTTACCGAGCGTTCAAAAATGATTGAAAAATGCCGCAGCTTTTTAGCTACCGACAGCAAAATCAAGGACGGTGCCCATACGGCTGAATGCGACAAACCCGAAATGATATCTGTAAAGGATATCTCCTTTACTTACGAAGGCGGCGAAAAGGAGAGCATAAACGGCGTTTCCTTTGAAATAAAGCCCTGCGAAAAAATAGCTCTTGTCGGCTACAACGGAGCCGGCAAAACAACGCTCACCAACCTTTTGTTAAGGCTCTATGACGTTGATTCGGGCTCAATCGAAATAGGCGGCAGAGATATACGGGATGTAACGGTTGCCTCCCACCGTAGCCGCTTTTCCGCAGTGTTCCAGGACTTTTGCATTTTCGGCGCAACCGTCGGCGAAAACGTGGCACTTTCTCCGAAATACGACAGCGACCGTGTGATGAAGGCACTCGAGCTGGCAGGCTTTACAAAAGAGCTTCCCAACGGTGCGGATACTATGCTGCTGCGTGAATTCAGCGACGAAGGTCTGATGCTTTCGGGCGGTGAACAGCAGAAGCTGGCAATTGCAAGAGTGTTCTATAAGCAAAGCCCGTATATCATACTTGACGAGCCGAGCGCTAACCTTGACCCAGTTTCGGAATACGAGCTGAACAGGGCAATCAGCGAAAGCTGTACGGACTCAACGGTTGTGTTCATATCGCACCGTCTTTCCACCACACGCCACGCCGACAGAATACTTATGCTCGAAAACGGCAGGGTAATTGAGAGCGGCAGCCACGACGAGCTGATGGAGCAAAACGGCAAATACGCCTATATGTTCCGTCTGCAGGCGGAAAAGTACAAGGATACCCATTTATAAATTTGGAGCGTAGCGACCCTTAACTTTGCGTTTTGCATTTTGCACTTTGCATTTAAATTACAGTTTTACATTGTGCTGACAGCTGAATTTTGACAATTCTGCCATTGGAAATTTATAAAATAAGGTATATAATAAATAACCGTGAATTTATGAATATTGGAGTCAAAAATATGGAGCGCAGAGAAATCAGAAATATTGCCATTATCGCTCACGTTGACCACGGCAAAACAACCCTTGTTGACGAGCTGCTCAAGCAGAGCGGTACCTTCCGTGAAAACGAGCAGGTTGAGGACAGGGTTATGGACTCAAACGACCTTGAGCGTGAAAGAGGCATTACCATACTTTCAAAGAACACGTCCATACGCTATATGGACACTAAAATCAACGTTGTCGATACCCCCGGCCACGCTGATTTCGGCGGCGAGGTTGAGCGTATACTGATGATGGTTGACGGCGTTTTGCTGCTTGTTGATGCTTTTGAGGGCTGTATGCCGCAGACACGCTTCGTTCTCAAAAAAGCACTGGGTCTTGGCAAAAAGGTACTCGTTGTTGTCAATAAAATCGACCGTCCGGGCGCAAGACCTGCCGAGGTGCTTGACGAAGTGCTTGATTTGTTTATAGAGCTCGGTGCGGACGACGACCAGCTTGAATTCCCCGTTGTCTATGCCAGCGCAAGGGACGGCTATTCCTCACTCGACCCCGATGTGCGTGAGGGCGATATGAGGCCGCTGCTTGACGCTATTCTTGAAAATATCGAAGCGCCCAAGGGCGACGTTGACGCACCGCTTCAGATTCTTTTCTCCTCACTTGAATACGACGATTACGTAGGCAGAATCGGTGTCGGCAGAGTTGAAAGAGGCACGGTCAAGAAAAACCAGATAGTAACGCTGTGCAAGACAGACGGCTCGCAGAAAAATGAGCGCATCACAAGACTTTACCAGTTTGAAGGCCTCAAGAGAGTTGAGGTTGAGGAGGCAAAGGCGGGCGACCTTATCTGCGTTTCGGGTATTCCCGAAATCAATATCGGCGAAACTGCCTGTGCACCCGACTGTATTGAGCCCCTGCCCTTTGTCAAGATTGATGAGCCCACAATTTCAATGAATTTCATCGTCAACGACAGCCCGTTTGCAGGTCAGGAGGGCAAGTTTGTTACCTCCCGCAATATCCGTGACCGCCTCTTCAAAGAAGTTGAAACAAACGTAAGTATGCGTGTTGAGGAAACCGAAACGACCGACACCTTCAAGGTTTCGGGCAGAGGTGAGCTCCACCTTTCAATTCTTATCGAAACAATGCGCCGTCAGGGCTATGAATTCCAGGTTTCCCGTCCGAAGGTTATTCTTAAGGAAATCAACGGCGAAATATGCGAGCCCGTGGAGCTTCTTATTGTCGAAGTGCCCGAGCAGTACGTAGGTGCTGTTATTGAAAAGTTAGGCTCTCGCAAGGCAGAGCTTGAAAATATGGGCGTGCGTGACGGCGGCTCAACCCACCTTGAGTTCAAAATTCCGTCAAGAGGTCTTATCGGCTACCGCTCCGAATTCCTTACCGATACGAACGGCAACGGTATTATGAACCAGCTTTTCCACGGCTACGAGCCCTATGCAGGTGACATCCAGACCCGTGAAAGAGGCTCAATCGTCGTTCACGAGGCGGGCGAGTCAACGGGCTACGGCCTGTTCAACACTCAGGACAGAGGCAGGCTCTTTATCGGCCCAGGTGTTCCGGTTTACGAGGGTATGATAGTCGGCGAATGTGCAAAGAACGAGGATATTGTCTGTAACGTCTGCAAGAAAAAGCAGCTCACCAATACCCGTGCCGCAGGCAGCGACGATGCTCTGCGCCTTGTTCCGCCCTCAAATCTTTCACTTGAGCAGTGTATGGAATTCATCAAGGACGACGAGCTTCTTGAGGTAACGCCGAAATCTCTCCGTCTTCGCAAAATGATACTTTCAAAAGAGCTCCGCCTTAAAAAGCAGTTTAAAAAATAGTTTGCTCAGCCACGGATTTTTCCGTGGCTGTTTACATTCTGTTATGAAATATGGTAAAATAAATTACGGTTGGCCGCTTACAACGGCAAGCTGCAAACTGAAAGGACGTGAAGCCTTTGCCGGGTGAAAGAATAAACGCTTTTATGCACCGCCGCAACAGGGACAAGCACCTGAACACCGTGACATTTATAATGTTTATATTATTAGCGGTCGAAAAGGCGGCTTCGGGTGCAACTATGCGCCTTGAGGACGGTAAAACCTTCTTCGATTTCACCTTTTCGCTGACGGATGTCGTTCAGCTTCTCATTTATATTTCAATGGCGGTGCTGATTGCCGTAAAGGTGAAGCAGAAATACCTGCTGATACCCGATTTTGTGCTGCTGTGTATAAAGCTGTACGCCGCCGTTTCGGGGCTTGTAACGCTTGTCGGCGTGCATTACAGCAATCTGCTCGGCGAGCTGTCCGTGCTTGAAAAAACCGTTGAAAGCCTGCTGTTTTCGGCGTTTCTCATTTTTCTGTTTGCGGGTAAGCTCTCCCACGGCAAGCGTCTGCCGGCCTATTGCCCGATAGCCTGCCTTACCGTGCTTTCGCTGTGCGTGCCCGTAACGGTTGTGTTCGAGGTGCTCAAGTTTTCCGTTGAGGAGCAGATGAATTATCCCCTGCATATGGAAATTTTCATCTTCCTCAAGGGCGTAATAAGCGAAACCTTCCTCGACCTGCCCTACGCAATGCTCATATTGCTCGTGTTCTATTGCCATAAGGATGAGGAATGCAAGCTGTGTTAATATCAGTTACAAGGAGTAAGATACAATGTTTAATTTAATCAGAAATTTTTTCGTTGCGCTGTTGGCGCTTGTTACTGCGGCTGCACCCTTCGGCGAGGCTCAGCCTGCCGAGCGCAGGTGCAAGCCCGAATTTAACGGCACTTTTCTGCAATCGTGGCTGAGCAGTACCTGGGACGAGGCACGCTGGGCGGCAGAGGTTGAGGCTATGCAGGCGGACGGCGTGGAATACCTCGTCCTGCAGGATTTGGCGAATATGGATTCTTCGGGCAACTGGACTGTTTACTACGAAAGCACAATACCTGCCTTTGAGGGTGCCGTTTTCGGCGGCGACGTTGTAAAGGCGGCGCTTAACGCCTGTAAGGGTACGGATATAAAAATCTTTATGGGCCTTGCAATGTTTGATTCGTTCTGGCTGCTCGGTAATTACACGGGCGACTATGCAAAGGTGTGCGATATTACCGCCGAAATGCTTGCCGATATATATGCTTCTTATTATTCCGTCAGTCCGCAGAATTTCTACGGCTGGTACTTCACACCCGAAATCAACAATCAGTTAAGCTGCGGCCCGATAATGGGAACAATGACAAAGGGGCTCAACAAAGTTCTCGCCAAGGCAACGGAGGTTGACGAAGCCCTGCCCGTGCTGATAAGCCCGTTTACTGCGGATTATCTCGACCTGGGCAACGCCGCAACCTATGCGCAGTGGCTCACATTCTTTGAAACCACAGCCTTCCGCAACGGCGATATCGTTGCACCGCAGGACGCAGTAGGTGCGGATTGGATAGAGGAGGACGACCTTGTCGGAGTGTGGGAAATGTACTCCGCCGCCGCAAAAAAGGCAAAGGCTGACATAAGCCTTTGGGCAAACTGCGAGAATTTTGACATTGCAATCGGTCCGAGTATCCTCGGCGGTACGGTTCTTCGCCCCGAAACGGAAAATATCGAATCCGTAACCGCAACGCTTGACCGCTTCGTAATGCAGATGGATATCGCCTCACGCTACTGTGAGAATATAATTACGTTTTCCTATTCCCACTATTTCTCGCCCACACTTGTCAAGAGTATGTACATAGAAACCTACCGTGACTACGTCGCAAACGGCTACGTGCTCGAAACGCAGGCACCGTCAGCACCCACGGTCAGCACCGCCGCAGACGAAAACGGCGTTACGGTAAGCTGGACTCAGTCCACGGATAACTTCGGCATTGCCTACTACAGAGTGTGCAAAAACGGCGAGTTTTTGGCAAGGGTAGAAAACTATAAATGGGATTATCCGCTAACCGTTACCGACCCCAGCGGCACGGCAAACGATGTCTATACCGTCACCGCAGTAGATGCCGCAGGCAATATGTCGTGAAAGAAAAACCTCTTATTTGCCATATCGACGAAAAATCAGGCGAAAATTTGTAAGTCTGCACAAAGTTTTTTAAAAATTAAAAGTGAGTAAATCATATGAAAACGCGAGAAAACGGGAGAAAAACAGAGCTTGAGTTTGATAAATTAATTTTTTTAAAAATAAGTGTTGACATTGGTTGGGGCTTGTGGTAGTATATTCGAGCAATGAAATTAAAAATCTTAATTCGGAGGAAAAGCTAATGTCAACTTATATGCCCAAAGCAGGCGAAATCACACGCAGCTGGTATGTTCTTGACGCTGCAGGCAAGCCTCTGGGTAAGGTAGCTGCTCAGGCCGCTGTTCTTCTTCGCGGTAAGCACAAGGCTATCTTCACACCCAATGTTGATTGCGGCGATCATGTAATCATCATTAACGCTGAGAAGGCAGTTCTCACAGGCAACAAAATCAACCAGAAAATGTACTACCACCACACAGGTTACATCGGTAACATGAAGGAAGTTAAGTACAGCACCCTTATGAAGACAAAGCCCGAGTTTGCTATGCAGCTCGCTGTCAAGGGTATGATTCCGGACAACACTCTCGGCCGCAACGCACTTGGCCGCCTTCGTATCTACAAGGGCGCAGAGCACAAGCACGCAGCACAGAAGCCCGAAGAGTGGGCTCTTTAATCGAAGGGAGGCAATGAATAATGTACGAAACTAATCCTTATTTCTATGGTACAGGCCGCAGAAAGCAGTCTGTAGCCCGTGTACGTGTTTACGCAGGTACAGGTAAAATCATCATCAACGACCGTTCAATCGACGATTACTTCGGTCTTGATACACTCAAGCTCATTGTTCGCCAGCCCCTCGAGCTCACCGGCACAACCGAGAAGTTCGACATCATCTGCCGTGTAAACGGCGGTGGCGTTACCGGCCAGGCAGGCGCAATCCGTCACGGTCTTTCCCGTGCTCTCCTTCAGTACGACGAAGCTGTTCGTCCCGTACTCAAGAAGGCAGGCTTCCTCACTCGTGACCCGAGAATGAAGGAAAGAAAGAAGTACGGTCTCAAGGGCGCACGTCGTGCACCCCAGTTCTCAAAGAGATAATCAGCGAGACTTACTGTTGTTCAAAAAACCTTGGAATCGTGGCGGTTCCAAGGTTTTTGGTTTTTTGCCTGAGTGCCGCTTTTATCAAAAAGCCAACTCTCCGTTAAAATCCAATAAGTATAAATATCGTTATTTATTGTTTCAATTTGATTATTTAACGAAAAAATTAAATTAACTTGAGTTTTGATTAATTAGTATATATAATTCTAATTAATTGATTTCTATAGCAAAAAAGGAACATAATCAGCACGAAGCTGACCGTTGTGAAGGGGGGTTAATATGACTGCATTACTTGTTGTTATTTACATAGCTTTTGTTTCGCTCGGGTTTCCCGATTCGCTTTTCGGCGTTACGTGGCCTGTTGTTCACGTTGAATTCGGCTTGCCCGAGAGCTTCGGCTCGGTTTACAGCGTTGTTACCGCTGTTTCAACGGGCGGCATTGCGTTTATTGCAGGGCCGCTTCTGCGAAAATTCGGTACGGGCAGGGTAACGTTTTTCTCAACTCTGCTTACTGCGCTCGGACTCATCGGCATCAGCTTTTCACCGAATATTGTTGTGATGATGATTTGCACAATAATTATGGGCTACGGTGCAGGTGCGATTGATACGGGCCTTAATAACTTCGTTTCGCTTCACTACAAGGCAAGGCATATGAACTGGCTTCATTGCTGTTGGGGTCTCGGCGTTACGTTAAGCCCTATGATTATGTCCGCTTTTCTCGGCGGTGACGGCACGTGGCGCAGCGGATACAGGGCAGTTGCGTTTATTCAGTTTGCGATTGCACTGATAATTCTTGCAAGCCTTAAAAAATGGAACATTCAGCCGCAAAAAGCTGCTGAAACCGAAGAAACACAAAAGGAGCTGCCCAAGAAATCCTTTTTCAGCTTGCTGAAAGAAAAAGGAATGCTGACGAGTATTCTCTCGCTCGGACTTTACTGCGCAGGCGAATTCACAATAGGCACTTGGGGTGCAACCTATGCAGTAAATGTACTTGCAGTTTCGCCCGATGAGGCCGCTAAATGGATTTCGCTCTATTTCGGCGGAATTATGCTCAGCCGAATAGTTGCAGGCTTCCTGTCCGAAAAGCTCTCCGACAATACTCTTATAAAGGGCGGTATGGCGCTTGCAGGGGTTGGTATGGCCGTGTTGCTCCTGCCTGTCGGAAAAACCGCACTTGCGGGTCTGTTTTTAATCGGTCTGGGCTACGGCCCCGTATTCCCGAGCGTGCTTCACAGCGTGCCTGCAAGGTTTGGCGCAGATTACTCGGCCGATATTACGGGCTATCATATGAGCGGTGCCTACGGTGTAGGTTTTGCTGTTCAATTTTTGTTCGGATACCTCGCTTCCGCAACAACGTTTGCCATTATGCCGTTTGTCCTTCTCGTATTCGGCTTCGGCGTAATCGCTGCAACTGTTGTTACAATGAAGGCATTGAAATAGTATAAGCATTAAGGGCAGACCGTCGGTCTGCTCTTGTTATTTGTCTTTGCGTATGCTATACTTAACTTACAGGCAAAAGCCTGAATAAATTTTCTGGAGAATGCTGTTTGAAAATGAACAACACCTTGGAGATAGTACTGTAAGCCGTGAGGTTTGCTAATACTTCTCCGCAAGCCTCCGGTGATTGAAGGTCAACAATTTTTGGAGGATTAACAATGAAAAATGACTGCATCATTCGTTTGGAAAGAACAGAAGAACACCGTGAAACCGAAACTCTTATCCGAGAAGCGTTCTGGAACGTTTACCGTCCCGGCTGTCTTGAGCATTATGTAATCAATCGGCTGAGGAACGATGAAGCATTTGTGCCCGAGCTGAATTTTGTTATGGAAAAGGACGGCAGGCTGATTGGTCAGAATATGTTTATGAGGGCGGTTATCAAAGCTGATGACGGCTCGGATATCCCTATTATGACAATGGGGCCGATTTGCATTGCAAACGAATTCAAGCGCCGGGGCTACGGCAAGATTCTGCTTGACTATTCCTTGGAAAAGGCGGCAGAGCTTGGCTGCGGAGCGCTTTGCTTTGAGGGAAACATCGGATTTTACGGCAAAAGCGGATTCACTTATGCGAGCGAGTTCGGTATCCGTTACCACGGTTTGCCCGAAGGTGTGGATGCATCGTTCTTCCTTTGCAAGGAGCTGAAAAAGGGTTATCTTGACGGCATAAGCGGTGAATACACTCCGCCGAAGGGATATTTTGTTGACGAGGCAGAGGCCGAAGAATTCGACATACAGTTCCCGCCGAAGGAAAAGCTGAAGCTCCCGACACAACTGTTTTAATCTGACCGAATAAAAAGAGCGATAACACACTTTACGGCGAGCTTAAAAACGCAGGTGTCAACGCTTACCTTATCGGTGACAAAAGGTCGTCAGAATTGCCGATGCCACACGCAGTGCGTTTGAATGTGTAAAACAGATATAATAATTTAACTTGAGGGACAACGGCAGTTATAGTTTGCAGGAACTTAACGCAATATACCTCGGATACATTCAGGCAATAACGAAAAGATAATTAAAAACCGATAAACCAAAAAACAGGGAGACAACCGATTTCGGCTGTCTCCCGAATGTTTATATAAGAAGAAACATTGCTTCACTACACCCTTTCGGGTATGAATTTGCACACTGAGCAAAAGCGGCACGCTTTTTTGTGCTTGAAAATTATTATATACAGACAGTTTTTATGCTTCGATAACAGTTCTTTCGATAACGTTATCC
Organism: Clostridia bacterium; assembly: GCA_017521365.1. Lineage (GTDB taxonomy): Bacteria > Bacillota > Clostridia > Oscillospirales > Acutalibacteraceae > UBA8612. Next base: position 32,176 of record JAFXCT010000014.1, on the reverse strand, counting down.
TGAAGTGCTTCGTCAAGGTTTACGAAATAATCGCTGTAGCCGCCGACACGTACGATTAGATTACGGTGATTGTCCGGGTTGTTTTTTGCATCAATCAGGTCTTCTGGTGAAACCACCGTAACGGTATATTGCTGTCCGCCGCCTGCAAAATATGCTTTTGCAAGTGCAATGAAAGAGGCTTTGCCCTTATCCGTACAAAAAAGCTTCTTTTCAAATTTGTTCTGAAATACGAAGCCGCTGCAGGCATTGGTGTGATTGTACCTGAGAACGGATTTGATTTGCGCAGTGGGTCCGTTTTTGTCTCGCCCGGGTGTTGCGGCTATACTGTCTGCAAGAAGAGGTTCACCGTTAAGCTTTCCGTTGGGGAGTGCCGCAGTGCGGCGGCCGTAGTTGGCGGCACGGTTGTAGGTGCTGCAACCGCCTGTGAACACACCGCCCCTGTAGGTGTTGTTGCGCTTCAGGACTGTTAGAAAACGGTTGAGTATCCGTGCTGTTATTTCGTCAACCTCTTCAATATCGTTACCGAACTTTTCACAGCTTTTAAAATCCCGGTGCAGCTTTGCGTACCCGTTGAAATTTGCGTTCAGAGCATCAATAAGCTCTGCCATCGTGTACTTTTTTTCGTCATAAACAAGCTTTTTTACAGCGTAAAGGCTGTCGCCCGTATCAGCAATGCCCTCCGCTAAAATCTGCCCGTGGTTATAAAGCGGACCGCCGTTTCTGTAATCACGGCCTTTTTCAAGGCAGCCCTCAATAAGACAGGAGCGCAGCGGATGCGGTTCAAATAAACCGCGAAGGTGTTGCCAGGTGATTGCGCTTGCACAGGAATTATATGTAACATACTCGAGCTGGTTCATAAATGCACGCTCGAATTCTTCATAGCTTTCAAAGCTTTGCGGATTGCCTGTTTCTATGGAAACCTTAGTGCCGCTCATAGCATCTGTGCCGTTGTGGAGTGCGAATTCAAGGCACTTGGCAAAAACAACCTCACCGTCTTCAAGTCCCATATGGCTTTTGCCCAGTATATCTATCTGATTGCACCCGTTCATACAGTAATCGTGGCTGTCTTGCGGCAGAATACCTATTTTTTCGAGTGCTGTGCAAACTGTATCGTCATTGTAAAGTGCGGGAAGGCCTGTTCCCGTTGAAAGGGTGTCGGCTATGGCGCTCCAAAGCTTATCAGGTGTGTTTCTGTGAACTCGGCAGGTAAGATTCGGTGTCTGATAGCCTTTCTTTCTCACCATAGCGAGTATGTCATACGAAAGCTCGTTGGTTTCGTCGTTCCAATTTTCATTGCTGCCGGAAATACACAGATTCCACGAGCGATGGTCAAGAAAATAATCCCACAGCCTGTCAAGCAAATCTGCAATTTCGTCCTTGTTCTCCGTTTTCATATATGCGGGATACATATATTGGTCAAATCTGCCGGGGGAATCGCTTCCGTCAAGCGCAAATACGAGCATAAAAGAGCACATTGCCGAAGTGAAATCGTAAGCAGGCTTTTTCGGCACGGTTTTGAATGCTTCTGCCATTCTGAGAAGAAACGATTTATCATCGGGGCTTTCGCAGCTTTCAGCTCTTTCAAGAGCTGCTTCCCGGTATCTTTCACCGATAATGTCCAAAGCATCCAATGCATACGAGCATGAACGGAAAAACCAAGCCTCGTCAGGGTGCTTGGCACGGCTTTCGGCGATGATTGAACGAATATGTTCTGTGCCGTAATTTATTATTCTGCCGTAATCGGGGTTGGAATGTCCGCCCCAACCGCCGCCCCATTCGGCACCTGACCTGTCAAGAGCTTCTGTCGGCTCGGAGTAAAGCCGTTTGGCTTTATCCCTGAAAACGTTTATTTTGTTAATGTATCTCTGAAAAGTTTCCTTGTGTTCCGGATATTTTTCGGCAAGCTTTATAATGTTCTCGTCGCTGAAGCGAAGGCCCTCGGACGGAGTGTAATTTGAACTGCCGTATTTTGTTTCAAATGCCGTTTCGGGGAGCAGTCGGCGTGAAAACCTAATCTCAATATTCTTTGCGGCGTGAAGCAGAGCAAGACCTACTCTTTCGCCGTGCTCCAGAGTTTCGTCGAGAAAATATCCGTAAAGGAAAGGATCAATTTTTACTATATCAGTCATAAGCAACCTCGTTTATTTTGATACTCTGACATCCGTGCCGTGAGAAGCAAAAAGCGAACACCAGCGTGATATTTCCGAATCGCTTGCGCTTTCACGTGAATAAGATGAAGCAATGCCTGTCTTTTTGTATTTACCCGTGCCCAGTGTATGGTATGGCATAATTTCCGCATAGCGGTAGTGCCCTTTGTTTTGATTGAGAAAGGCTGCAAGTGCGCTGATATCTTCGTCGCTGTCATTGCAGGAGGGGATTAAGGGCAGACGGATAATAATATCTGCGTTTCTGTTCATAAGGTATTGAAGATTTGACAGAATATGAGCATTATTAGCACCTGTGAGCTTTAAATGCTGTGCAGGGGCGATGCATTTCAAGTCGTACAGAAAGATTGCACCGAGGTCTGCGGCTTTTTGATAGAAATCACGCGGTCCTGTACCGCAGGTTTCCAGGGCAAGGGAAATTCCGGCTTCCTTTGAAACGGACAGAAGTTCCAGGGTGAAATCAGGCTGATAAGACGGTTCACCGCCGGTAACGGTGATTCCGCCGCCTGATGTGTCGTAAAATATCTTGTCTTTTAAAACTTCATTAACAACATCTGCTGCTGATATTTCTTTGCCGATGATGTCGTTGGCATCGTTTAAACATATTTCGGTGCACTTGCCGCACTTTATGCATTTTTTACGGTCAATTTTCAGCGTTTCGTTTTCAATTGTGCGCACGGAACAAACCGCAAGGCAACTGCGGCATACTGAACATTTTGCGTTGTCGAAGGCGAGAGTGGGCTGTTTATCAAGGCTTTCGGGATTATGGCACCAGATGCATCTGAGCGGACAGCCCTTAAGGAATACGCAGGTGCGTATTCCGGGACCGTCGTTCAAACAAAATTTCTGGATGTTGAATATGATTCCGTTCATCTGATGCTCACTGCCTTACCAGCTGTATTTTACGGTTTTACCGTCGATTTCCCATTCCGACGGTGTGCGGTTTTCAAATATATCTACGGGCTTGAAGGTGTGCGTGTCCTGATAGACTCTGTAGGCCTCGGAAAGGTCTGCCTTTTGCTCGTCGGTTAAATTATCCGTGCAGGAAACAAACAGCGGTGTGTTGCTGTATGAAAGCAGGTGAAGCCATTGCCTGTTCTTTTCCCAAGGAATACAGTCTTTGAGAATTCCTACGCAGTCGGCATCGCACATATAGAACGCTTCGTTCTGCGCCAGGCGGAAAGCAAGCGTGTTTACACCGTTTTCTCTTGTTGCCTGCCACTCTCTGCCGCTTGTGTCGTTTCCCGTGCGGTTGATTTCAACGAGGCCGGCGCAAAGGTGGGATACGGTGTTACAGCCGATTATGTACATATCACCTGCGGCGTCTCTTATGAGCCTGTAAAGGTCGAGCACTATTTCGGCGTTCGTTTTTGATTTGTCGTAAAAGCCCCAGCGTTCTTCGCCGTTTATCTGCGGGTCAAGCTGGCTTCCCCAGCCGCCGAAAAGGTCGAAGGTTGTGAAATCGTGCTTGATAAGCTCGTAGCCCCAGCCCTTGATTCTTTCAATATCCGACCTGATAAAGGCCTGCACGTCGGGGTGGGTCGGGTCAAGGTACTTCCTTTTGCCCTTGTAGAGTATTTTCATTTCTTCTGTCAGGGAAGAATCTCTGTTGTGGAGCAGGCGCACCCATATACCGGGTCTTGCACCGAGCGCTTTTATTTCTTCGGCAAGCTTTTTCATATCGCCGAATTTTTCGTTTGCAACCCACGGACCCTCGCAGGAATTGACCTGCCAGCAGTCGTCGATAACCTCGAACGGTCTGTTTTCAATTCCCTTTGCAAGCTCCGCCTGAACCTTGGCATCGGAAACGATTTCGCCGTAGCTGCTTTTGCCGTAGGCGTAATACCAGTTGTTTCCGCCGTAAACCCTTTCCTTGGGAAGAATCGGGTTGTCGCAAAGCGTTCTGCAATAATCGCAAAGGCAGGCGTAAACGTCGTTCGAGCAGTATTCTTTGTAAACGAACGTGGCAAGGTGAAGCTTTCTGCCGTTGAGTCCGACACCGCAGCTGCCGTTTCTGCAATCGACAAGTGCTTTTATTCCGCTTTCGGTGTAATTGAAGCTTACAAAGGCGTTGGGCTGTGTTTTTACGCCGAAGCAAAAACAGCTTTTTTTATCCGTTGCGATAAAATACCACGGCATACGTCTGTCGTTGTCGGCAAGCTTTTTGAATTCAAGCTCGCCGTAGCTGCGCTCCCACGCATCGCCGAGAACATAGATTCCGCTGTCGCTTTCAAAGTGCCACTCAAGCTCAATGAACTTAACCTTATCGCTTTGTGCGGTTACGTATAAATTCAGGCAGCTTCCGTCTGCGGCGGCTTGCACAACGGTGTCGGTCGGCGTGCCTTCGCATATAATTCTTTGGGTAAAATTATTAATATCGAAATACATTTTCAGCCCTCCGTGAGTTGCTTTTTTACAGGGACAGTATAGCACATCGGTAAAAGCAAAGCAACCGACAGAAAGGGTTGCGGCAGCAAAAAAACGGAAAAAAATATAAAAAGTGTTGACAAACAGACTTCGTAGTGGTATATTTTACCCAATAAATGCGTTGAGCAGAAACCAGTAGGTCGGAAAGAACCTGGAGAGAGTTGCCGGTTGGTGCGAGGCAATGGGGGCGTCCTTCACGAATTCATTCTGTTAGCAGTGCGCTGAACGAGAGAAATCTTCAGTAGGATGCAACGGGAGTTCCCGTCACAGAACTAAGGTATGACAGTACCTGATAAGGCCGCTACCGTGAGATGGCGGTAAACTGAGGTGGTACCACGGGATTGAATTTCTCGTCCTCTGTATTCTTATTCGGAATGCGGAGGGCGTTTTTTGTTTTCGTTTTCACGTTTCCGATGTCAAAATCAGAAAGGGTGGTCAGAATGTCACAGAATTACTATCAGAAAGAAATTGAAACGATGTCCGCTGAAGAAATGAAAAAGCTTCAGTCGGAAAAGCTTGTCAAGCAGGTAAAGCACGTTTATGAAAACGTTCCCTATTACCGCAACCTTATGGATGAAAAGGGTGTAAAGCCCGAGGATATCAAGGGTATTGACGATTTGCACAAGCTTCCCTTCCTCACAAAGGCAGACCTGCGTGATGCTTATCCCTACGGTCTTCTTGCAAAGCCGCTTGAGGACTGCGTGCGTATACATTCCACATCCGGCACAACAGGCAAACGTGTGGTTGCTTTCTATACGCAGAACGATGTAGACCTTTGGGAAGACTGCTGTGCAAGAGCAATTACGACAGCCGGCGGCACAAAAAAGGATGTTTGCCAGGTTGCATACGGCTACGGTCTGTTCACCGGAGGTATGGGTCTGCACGGCGGTTCGCACAAGATAGGCTGTCTTACTCTCCCGATGTCATCGGGTAACACAGAGCGTCAGATTCAGTTTATGACAGACCTCGGTGCAACAATTCTCTGCTGTACGCCTTCTTATGCCGCATATATCGGTGAAAGCTTAAAAGAGCAGGGCTATAAGCCCGAGGATATTCCGCTTAAGGCAGGTATCTTCGGCGCAGAGCCCTGGACAGAGGAAATGCGCAAAGGAATTGAAAAAACTCTCGGCATCAAGGCCTACGATATTTACGGCCTTACGGAAACGACGGGTCCCGGCGTTGCGTTTGAGTGCAGTGAGCAGACGGGTATGCATGTTAACGAGGACCATTTCTATGCGGAAATTATTGACCCCGATACGGGCGAGGTTCTTCCCGAGGGCAGCAAGGGTGAGCTTGTTTTCACCTCTCTTGACAAGGAAGCCTTCCCGCTTCTTCGTTACCGCACACGTGATATCTGCGTTCTTTCACGCAAGAAGTGCTCCTGCGGCAGAACGCTTGTCAAAATGGCAAAGCCTATGGGCAGAACGGACGATATGCTTATTATCAGAGGCGTTAACGTCTTCCCGAGCCAGATTGAAACAGTTCTTCTTAACGAAGGCTATGAGCCCAACTACCAGATTGTTGTTGACCGTGTAAACAACAACGATACTTTTGAAGTCAACGTTGAAATGACTGCCGAAAAGTTCACCGATAAGCTCAGCGATATTATCGCTATGGAAAAATCGCTTGCAAACGCAATGAAGGTTATGCTCGGCATTAATCCTTCCGTTCACCTCGTTGCTCCCAAGAGCATTGCAAGAAGCGAAGGCAAGGCGGTCCGTGTTATCGACAAGCGTAAATTAATCTGAGAGGAGAAATAACAATGGCAATCAAGCAGTTAACGGTTTACGTACAGAATAAAAAAGGTGCTATGGCATCCCTTACGGATGTTCTTGCAAAGAACAACGTGAATATCCGTGCCCTTTCCATTGCAGAAACCGAGGATTTCGGACTGCTTCGCATTATTGTGGACAATGAAGCAGCCGCAACAAAAATCCTTGAAGAAAACGGCTACCTTATCAAGGCAATAGATGTTGTCGGCGTTAAAATCGGCGATAAGCCCGGCGCTCTCACAGCCGCACTCAACGTGCTTGACAAGGCGGATATCGACGTTGAATACCTCTATGCTTTTATGGCAAGAACAGAAAAACACGCCTATGTCGTTCTCAGGGTTGAGAATAACGAAAAAGCAGAAGCAGCGATTGAAGAAGCAGGCCTCCACCTTATCACAAACGCAGATATCTGCAAGCTTTAAGTCAGTAACCCCCAACGCACACCGTTTAAATGCGGTGTGCGTTTTTTGCAGGGAATAGCTTGCTTGTGAATTACAATTTGTAGGGGAGACCTTTGTGTCGTCCGTCAAATCAGAACAAACCCGACAAAGGAGATTTTGTAGGGGACGGCGTCTCGACGTCCCATTGCAAAATGTTATATCATTTTTATGGCGAGCTGTAGGGGAGGGGCTCTGTCCCCTCCCGTTACGTAACTGATACATCAATGTCGGGAGGGCATAGAAGCCTCCCCTACAATATCATTTTTACATTGATATTTTCGCAAACCTTTCGGGACGTCGAGGACGCCGTCCCCTACGGTCGATAATCAAATTTATATTGATAAAGAAATCGACAAACCGTAATTTGCAGGGGCAAATTGGCGTATCAATAAACAACATCAAAATACCGCCGTGCGGAATTTGTCCACGCGGCGGTGTTTATATTGCTTTTAATAAATCACTCTGTTTATGCCAAACAGGTTTTTGAAGAATGAAACAAACTTCTGCCAGAAGCCTGCCTTTGAGTTGACTGTGATTTTGTCGAAGATTTCCTCGCCGTCGGCGTTGGTTACAACGTTTTCGTCTGCATCAACCAACTTTGCGTAAATTGTTGCATTACCGTTGGCAATTGACGTTATACGGCACTCCAAACCGTCTTCGCTCACCCAGGTTGAAACGCCCGTACCCTCAACAAACCACTTGACCGCATATCCCTCAGGGATTTCGATTTCTTCAAGCTGAAGAACAAGCGTGTCACCGAAGTTGATTTTGTTTGTAGTGGGTTTATTAATTTCGGGTGTGCTTTCTTCCCACTCGTCTGACGGGTTATCGGGGTTTACGGGCTCGTCGGGGTCTGTGGGAGTATGTCCGCCGTGACCAGTGCAAACTCTGAACTCAATTGAGTTTTCATCTGCATAGGTCTTTGCGTAACAATCCGAGGTAACAGAGCAGATATATGCAGAAGTGTCCTCTAAAATATCATCCCATATATATGATTCCGATACAGTTGCAGGAATGTGTACATATTCAAGATTCTCGCACACAGCAAATGCCATATCACCGATAGAATAAACACTATCCGGCAGTATTACATTTTTTAAATTACAACATTGTGCAAAAGCACTACCGCCAATACCTTCCACACCATCCGGAATAACCACGCTTGTTATATTGCCGCATAAAGTAAAGGCATTGGGTCTTATATACACTACACTATCCGGAATTACATAGTTTGTAATATCCGCATTACAGGGACAACACATAAGCTGTGTTTTATCCTTGTAAAACAAAACTCCGTAACTATCGCTTGTGTAGTTTTTATTGTCGGGATCAACCGTTATACTTTCCAAACTGTTGCATAACACAAACGGATGCGGATTTGTGCCGATAGATTCGACACTTTCGGGTATTTTAATCGTTTTAAGGCTTGAGCACTGCCAAAAAGCACCGCTTCCTATTGTTACCACACCACTACCGATTGTTACGCTAACCAAACCTTCACAACCGCGAAACGCTTGAGTTCCTATTTTCGTCACGCTGTCGGGAATTGTTATGTTTGCGAGACTTTTACAACCCAAAAAAGCATCATCTCCTATTAATGTTACGCTGTCAGGAATTGTTATATTTGCAAGGCTTATACAATTCCTAAAAGCATTCACACCTATAGCAGTTACACTTGTTGGTATTGTAACGCCTGTAATATTAGTACACCCAAAAAACGCGAAGCTATTTATTTCCGTTACAGTATATCCGCCAAGAGTTGAAGGGATAACAACGTCACCGCTGATTGACTGATCACATCTGTCTATCGTTGCTTTCCCGTCATACACATAATAAGAATAATAACCGGATGTGTAATATTCAGATGCTTCTACTTTGAAGTCAAGCAAACCCGGTAAATCGAGCCCGACGAAGCCGTTAAGCGGTGCGGCGGTGAGGGTCATAACAATAACCATTATAACCGCCAATGATTTTTTGAACAGTTTTTTCATTTCGTTTTACCTCCGATATTATAAATTAAAGAGCTTATAAACTCATTTGAGTTAAGAATATCACAGGCTTTTGTAAAAGTCAACTCAAAAGGGGTAACTTTTTGCGGCAAAATTGACTACACTAAATGTATCTCAATTGAGTTAGGAGGAAAAGGTCATAACCACGGGAGATGCAGTACGCAAGCGTATTTTGGAGCTTTGTCACAGCAACAACATAACTATTAACAAGCTCGCTACCATAAGCGGAGTTACACAGTCAACGGTCAACAATATAGTAAGCAAGCGCAACAACAGCGCAACCGTTGCCACGATAAAAAAGCTGTGTGACGGGCTTGGGATTACGATATCAGAGTTTTTCAACACAGAATATTTTAATAATCTTGAACAAGAATTAAAATGAGCCGCAGCCTTGTTTGGTGCGGCTCGTTTTGTATGTGCAGAGTTGATTCACAAACCGTTTATACTTGAAAACACGATGTCGCAATGGTATAATAAAAATATACTGAAAATCATTACGGAGATTATATAATGAAAAAATTTATTCCTTTTTTATTGGCTTTGCTTTTGCTGTCGGGCTGTGCCGCAGGCGGCGAAAAGGCTGACAGCTACCGTCAGATTGATATGGCTGAAGCGGTATCACTTATGCAGGAGGAAGACGGATATATTATCCTTGACGTGCGCAGACCCGATGAATTTGCCGAAAAGCACATACCGGGGGCTGTGAATATACCCAATGAAGCAATCGGCACGGACGAAATCCCCGAATTGCCCGACAAGGGTCAGCTTATTTTTGTCTATTGCCGAAGCGGCAACAGAAGCAAGCAGGCTTCCGAAAAGCTCGTTGCGCTCGGCTACACAAACGTTGTGGAATTCGGCGGAATAATTGACTGGACGGGTGAAACCGCCACGGGTACGGAGGATAATTTATGAGCAGTATTCCGACAGGCAGGGTGCTTGAAAAGCTTGATGAATATTTGGGAAGAAACGATTATGCAGGCGCAAAAAAGCACCTGCTTTACTGGCTTTCCGAGGCCGAGGCTATAGATGACGGCAGGGGAATATTGCTGTTGAGCAACGAGCTTATGGGGCTTTGCCGTAAGCTCGGCGAAGGCGATAGGGCAATAGGCTATGCCGAAAAAGCACTTTTGCAGACGAAAAAAATGGGCATAGAAAATAACGTCGGTGCCGCTACGACCTACCTTAACAGCGCAACCGTTTACAAGGCGTTCGGCCGTGCTTCTGATGCCGTGCCGCTGTTTGAAAGGGCGAGAGCGGTTTACGAAAATAATCTTGCGCCCGATGATGAAAGGCTTGGCGGTCTTTATAATAATATGGCGCTGGCTTTCGTCGATTTGGGTAGGTTTGAGGAAGCGCAGTTGCTTTATGAAAAAGCAATTGCGGTTATGAGTCTTAACAAAAACGCCGAGCCCGAGCAGGCGATAACCTACCTCAATATGGCTTCTGCCGCCGAAGCACGCTACGGGCTTGAGGGCGCACAGGATATTATTTCGGACTGTGCCGAAAAGGCTATGGAGCTTCTGGACGGCTGCAAGCACCGCACGGACGGCGACTACGCCTTTGCCTGCGAAAAGTGCGCAACGGTGTTTGAATACTACGGATATTTTCTTTATAAAAAAGAGCTGAATGAGCGAAGCAGGAGGATATATGAAGGGTCTTGAGCTGGCAAGAAAATTTTACGAGCAGCACGGTAAGCCTATGCTGGGCGGGCAGTTCAGCCATATTCTGCCCTTTATAGCGGTGGGGCTTACGGGCAGTGGCTCGGAGTGCTACGGCTACGACGATGACGTTTCGCAGGACCACGATTTTGAACCGGGCTTCTGCATTTTCTGCCCGATGAAGCGGTTGTTGACCGCAAAACCGCCTTTGAGCTTGAGAGGGCATATTCAAAGCTTCCCAAAGAATTTATGGGCTTTAAAAGGAGCGTTATAAGCCCTGTAGGCGGCAACAGACACGGCGTAATCCGAACGGCGGATTTTTTTGAAGTGAAAATCGGCAAGCGTGACGGAGTGCTTTCCCCCGAAGAGTGGCTTTCGCTTCCCGATTATGTGCTTGCAGAGGCAACGAACGGCGAGATTTTCTTTGACAATTACGGCGAAATCACCCGAATCAGAGAAAGCATAGCTCATTATCCCGAGGATGTAAGGCTAAAGAAGCTGGCGGGAAATCTGCTGCTTATGGGTCAGTCGGGACAGTATAATTACAAACGCTGTACTTTGAGAAACGAAACTGCGGCGGCACAGCTGAGCGTTTTCGAGTTTGCCAAAGCCACGCTGAATACCGCTTTCCTGCTCAGCAAAAAATATATGCCGTATTATAAGTGGAGCTTCCGTGCGCTGCGTGAGCTTTCGCCCGATTGCAAAGCACTCGCTTCGGATTTGGAGTATCTGCTTTCAAGCGGTAACGATGAAACACAGTTAAAGAAAAAGTGTGAAATAATAGAAAATATCTGTACCGATATTTCGCAAAAGCTGAAAGAGCAGGATATAGCTGATGCCGTCGGTGCGGATACGGAATGGCTTGCCTATGCGGTCAACGATATGATAAAAGATAACGCAATCCGCAATATGCACATTCTTGCGGCTGTGTGAGAAAAAGGAGTTAATTTATGATTACTTTTATCTGCTACCCAAAATGTACAACCTGTCAGAAGGCGAAAAAATGGCTTGACGGCAATAAAATTGATTACGTACAGCGTGATATTAAAACGGACAAGCCTTCCCTTCAGGAGCTGTCCGCTTGGCACGCAAAAAGCGGTCTGCCGCTCAAAAGGTTTTTCAATACGAGCGGTCTGCTTTACAAATCAATGGAGCTGAAAGCCAAGCTGCCCGATATGACTCAGGAGGAAATGCTGGAGCTGCTTGCCACGGACGGTATGCTTGTCAAAAGACCCCTGCTCATATCCGAGGACACCGTGCTTGTCGGCTTTAAAGAAAAAGAGTGGGAAAGTCTGCTGTAAGTAGATATGAAAAAGACCCGACGTCGTCTGATGTCGGGTCTTTCGTGCTTTTTACTGTAGTTTCTTGCCGTCCGAAAAGGCTTTTCCTGTTCTTTCGCCAAGCCTTGAATATGCAAGATGTACGGGGTCAAAGGCTATCGGGTCGAGCTTTACGGGGTCAATTTTACCGTCCACGCCTAAAATTCTTTCGTCTGCCGAAACGTTTATTATTTCGCCTATGCAGATTCCGTCCTCGTTGAATTTCACCAGTCTGCATTCAACCGTCATCGGTAACTGCTTTATAATCGGGGCGTTGACAAATTCCGATTTTACCGTTGAAAAGCCGGCCTTTTCCATTTTGTCGGGTATTTTGTTGCCCGAAACAATGCCCACGTAATCGGCTTCAAGCATATATTCCGCCGTGGCAATGCTTACGGTGAAAGCTTTGCTTTCTTTAATGTTTTTTGTGGTTTTGTGGCTTTGGGCAAGGCAGAGCATAATCTGGTTTTCTTCGTAAATTCCACCCCATGCGGCATTCATACAGCAGGGTGTTCCGTTGCCGTCGTAAGCGGCAACAATAAACACGGGCATAGGGTATACCCACGGCTGTACACCGAAATTTTTTCGCATAACGTCACCTCATTCAATCGTGTCAAGGTTTACACCCTTGGTTTCCTTAACTCTGAGTGCAAACATAATTGCGGCAATGCCAACCGCAGGAATTGAAACGGCAAGGCAGGCCCACCATATCGGCATAACGGTCATACCGAGTATTGTTATACCGTAGCCGAGTGCAAGGCCGATTATAACAAGCAGACCCTCTGCACCGACAACCGAAGCACGGATATCCGTGGGTACCTTTTCGGTCATCATAACGTTCATATAATCTCTGCCTATCCAGTAAGAGCCTTGGTAAAGACCTGCAAACGAGCCGACAAGGTAAGGATTCCAGCCCAGCAGAATACCTGCCACAAACAGTGTGTAGCCTGCCACACATATAGCGGAGAAAAGCGTAACCGTTACCTTTCTGCCTGCCTTGTCGGCAATGAATCCCGAAAGGAACGTTATTGCGGCATAGATTACGGGCACCATAAACAGCGCCTTTGTAATGTCGCTTGTGCTCATTCCTGCACGGTGCATTGAGGATTCAAAGTAAAGTGCAATTGCAGGCATAGCCGAGTCAAAAATTATGTGTGAAATAATAAGCATTTTCGTGTCCTTGTTGGCGAAAATGTATTTTACGCCGTTGAAAACGCCTGCCTGGTTTCGCTGTGCCTGCTTCTGCTGCTTTTTCAGCTCTTTTTCTCTCTGCCTTTCTTCGTATGGGCGTGAGAGATATTCTGCTCTTTCGTTTATGAAAACCTTCGTGTCCTTGGCAAACAGCACAACAAGTGCGGTTGCGGCAAAGCCTATCAGCGCAGGGACGAGGAAAATGTCACGCCACTTTGTTGCGTCGTCACCCATAAGAATGTCACGCAGCGTCGGAATCAGAATAACGCCGAGTATGCCGAAGCTTTTGAGCAGGCTGTAAATCTTTGCACGGTGCCTGTCGGGTGCTTCTTCGAGAATATAGATAATCTGTATGTCGTGTCCCATAAAGAAGCTGATAACCGCAAAGCCCACAAGGAACATTATGTAACTTGTCGAAAGGTGAATTATAAGCAGACCGAGCGCCATACCGACTGTTGAAATTGCAAACAGCGGCTTTCTGCCCCATTTGTCGGCAAGTGCTTTGTAAAACGGAGTGAAAATACCCAGCACGTAGGTGAAAACACCTATGCCCGAGTGAAGCGCAAGTCCGTCCTCGTAGGTGTAAAATTTACCCATAAAGGGATTGTTTACGAAAAATTCCGTTATGAAGGAAGACTGCACCGTAACGGTGAGGTTGCTTGTAACCTCGTCGAGAATGTTTACTATTGCAATGAGCATAAGCAGTACAAAAAAGTACTTGCCGCCTGAATTACGGCTCTGCATCTTTTTAAGCTTTGCAAGCTTGCTCTGCTCGCTTTTTATAATTTTTTCTGTTGTCTTCATTTTATTTCCTCTTTTATATCAGGGCTGTGCCTTCCCACTCGCTGTCGGGATTCACACCGGCAAGCTTGGCTATCGTGGGCGCAATATCCAGAATGCTTATTTCGCCGAGCTCACTGCCCGCCTCAAAATCCTTGCCCCTGATGATAACGGGGATAAGCATATCCTCGGGCATATCCGTGCCGTGCGTGCGGTCGTGTCCGCCGTGGTCAGCGGTGATTATGTAGGTGTAATCGTCGCCTAACTCGGCAATGATTTTTTCAACGTTGTCCCAGCAGTCCTGAATAGCCTGCATATATTCCTTGCCCATCCAGCCGTAGCGGTGGCCCTCCATATCCGTGTGGCCGAAATAAAGAAACGAAAAATCCGTGTCGTATTTTTTGAGATAACGGATAAGCTCATCCGTCAGTATTTCGCCTGCCTCCTTGTAGCCGAGGCGTCTGCCGGCATAGAAACAGGCGTGTGTGAGAGAATTGGGACGTGAAACGTCACGGATTTCCTCCCAGTTATAGAAAATTGCGCTGTGCTTGTCGTAAATGCGGAGCACCTCGCAGATGCCGTTTATCGGGCGCACCTGCGGCATATACGTGTTGGTCGTCGTGCCGTGCCTTTCGGGGGTAACGCTGTGGAAAAGCGAAATATGGCAGGGGAGAGTAACTGACGGGTAAACCGTGCGAGCGGTCATTGTAGAAGCGGATTCGCTTATTATTCTTTGCGCAGTTTTGTTGTCGCTTATGGAATCGGGGCGCATACCGTCAACAAGTATAAGTACGGTCTTCATTATTCTCTCACCCCTATCTGAAGCTCGTCGGCGTATTCCTTCATTGCTTCAATGCAGATTGCGGCAACCTCTTTTACCTCCATACCGAGCATTTCACAGCCCTGCTTTATAAGCTCACGGTTGCACTTTGCGGCAAACTTCTTGTCCTTGAATTTTTTCATAAAGCTCGAAATTTCCATATCGGTTATTCCGGCGGGTCTCATTTTTGCCGCCGCCTGAATAATACCGGTCAGCTCGTCAACGGTGAAAAGGGATTTTTCCATATTCGTTACGGGCTCAACGTCGTTTCTGAGCGTATAGCCGTGGGAAAGAATTGCTCGGATTTCCTCCTCTGAAACGCCTGCTTCTCTCAAGGGCTCTGCCGTATATGCAAGGTGGTCGTCGGGGTGCTGTTCGTAATCATAATCGTGAAGATAGCCTACAGCCATCCAGTGCTCCCTGTCCTCACCGAAATGCACGGCAAGACCGCCCATAGCAACGGAAACGTTCATTGCGTGAAGAAAAAGGTGCGGCGCTGTTGTGGTGGTTGCGAGCAGTTCTTTTGCTCTTTCTACGGTAAGCATAATTATCTCTCCTATAAAAAGTATGCTTTAATTATAAATGCCTGCCCGATTGATGTCAACCTGTGTTGACATTGAAAAACAACGGTATTATAATAAATCCATATTTAAAACACAGGAGTAATTAAAATGACAGTTAACGAAAGAATGTATGCGCTTGGCAGTAAGCGCTCCGAAATAAGAGAGCTTTTTGAGTACGGCAAGAAGAGAATTGCCCAGGTCGGTGCGGAAAACGTTTTTGATTTCAGCATCGGCAACCCCAGCGTGCCTGCACCCGACTGCGTAAAGGATGCGCTTGCAAAGCTCGTGCTTGAGGGCGACCCCGTTGCGCTTCACGGCTATACCTCCGCTCAGGGCGATGCCGCCGTGCGTAAGGCTTGTGCCGATTACATAAACGAAACCCACGGTATGAACTGTACTGCGGACGATTTTTATATGACCTGCGGTGCCGCCGCTTCTCTTACCGTTTCCCTCAACGCTCTTTCAACCGAAAACGGTGAGGTTATCGTGCTTGCACCCTATTTCCCCGAGTACAAGGTTTTCATTACCCAGGCAGGTATGAAGTGCGTTGAAGTAAAGTGCAGCGAGGAGGATTTCCAGGTTGACTTTTCAGCCTTTGAAGCCGCACTCAACGAAAACACCAAGGCGGTAATCATCAATTCTCCCAACAACCCCTCGGGTGCCGTTTTCTCACAGGAAACAATTGAAAAGCTTGCCTCTATTCTTGAAAAGGCAGAAGAAAAATTCGGCAAGGATATCTTTATTATTGCCGACGAGCCCTACCGTGAGCTCGTTTACGACAAGGAAACGGTAGTGCCCTTTATTCCGAATTTCTACGCTAATACGCTTGTCTGCTATTCGTTCAGCAAGTCTCTTTCGCTTCCCGGTGAGCGTATAGGCTATATCCTCGTTCCGCCTGCGGTAAAGGCGCATAACGAGGTGTACTTTGCCGTCTGCGGTGCAGGCCGTGCCCTCGGCTTCGTTTGTGCACCTGCTCTTTTCCAGAAAATCGTGCCTATGTGCATTGGCAAAACAGCTGACCTTTCCGTTTACAAGAAAAACAGAGATATTCTCTGCAGCGCTCTTACCGAATACGGCTACAAGGTCGTAAAGCCCGACGGTGCATTTTACCTCTTTGTAAAAGCACTTGAGGAGGATGCCCGTGCCTTCTGCGAAAAGGCAAAGGCACACGACCTGCTGATTGTGGCAAGCGACAGCTTCGGCTTCCCCGGCTATGTCAGAATTTCCTACTGCGTTTCAACCGAAATGATTGAACGCTCTTTGCCCGCATTCGAGGCACTTGCAAAGGAATACAAATAAAATCAGAGACGGCTGAACAAAAAACTCAGCCGTCTTTTTTCTTGCGTTTTTCAGTACGGTTTGTTATGATAGGGCTATAACAATATAAAAAGGAAAGAAGCTTATGAGTAATTTTATAGTAGCTTTATTTGAAAAAATTACGGCGTTTATATTATCGGTTCTTTCACTTTTCAATCTGTTTACAGGCGAAACTGACTTTAAGGAAACGGTTGTTGACGTTAACGGCTCGCTTGTGTGTACGGACGAGCTTGGCAGAAGCGTTATCACCGCAGGCGAAAGCGAAAAGCTGGTGGGCGTTTTCTATTTCCTCTGGCATTCTCAGCACGGAAGCACCAGGATTATTGACAATACAAAGCTTGTCAGAGAACACCCGGAGGCAATTAATTCGGAAGAGGCTTGGCTTGCGGCAGGCGGCGGAAACCAGCAGGAGTTTCATTTCTGGGGTGAGCCGCTTCTCGGATATTATTCAGCGAATGACGAATGGGTCTTCAGAAAGCACGTTCAGATGCTTACGGATGCTTCGGTTGATTTTATTGTTATTGATGCTACGAATGCCTTTACGTATTCAGAGCCCGCAAAGAAGCTGATAGGGGTCTGGTACGAATATTTGCTTCAGGGGTGGGACGTACCGCAGATTGCCTTTTATACCAACTCGGCATCGGGCGATACGATGAACAGGATTTATGATGAAATATACAACGATGCTACTCTTAAAGCTCAATATCCGCGCCTTGACGAGTTGTGGTTTGAGCTTGACGGCAAGCCTATGGCAGTCGGCGATGCCGATGACCCGGTGCTGCGTGATGAGGTAAGGGATTATTTCAGAATCAAGGCAAATCAGTGGCCGAACGAGCGCAAGAAAAACGACGGTTTTCCGTGGATGGAGTTTAATCGCTCGCTTACACGTCAGGCGGTTTACAAATCGGGCGGAATAAAGATAATGAACGTTTCCGTTGCACAGCATTCCGATACCTGTTCGTTCAGCAAAACTGCGTGGTACGGCGCAAACGACCGCACACGCTCGTGGCACGACGGTGCAAACGATACCTCCGAAAACGCAATGCTTTACGGCTATAATTTTGCCGAGCAATGGGAATATGCGATTAAAATGAACCCTGATATTGTATTTGTAACGGGCTTTAATGAATGGGTTGCACAGCGCCAGGCTGTACAGGAGGATGCACCGATACTGTTCGTTGACTGTGCAGACGAAAATTCATCCCGTGATGTTGAGCCTTCTGCAGGTGCTCTGGGTGATAATTATTATCTTCAGATGGTTAATTATATTGCCCAATTCAAGAAAAGCACCGCAAAGGTCGAAAAGGGTGACGACGTTACTATAGATATTGACGGCGGCTTTGAGCAATGGAATAACGAAAAAATTACGGCAGTTTACAGGGACTATGTAAACGATACTGCGGACAGAAAATCTACGGACTTTGCAGGAAATGAAATAACCGATGCTTCGGGCAGAAACGATATTGTCAATATGAAGGTTGCCGGGGACAGCGAAAATTATTATTTCTATGTCGATACCGCCGATAATCTGACTGCGCCGACGGGCGGCTGCTGGATGACGCTTTTTGTGAATGGTGAATATGTTATCAACAGAAACTCGACGCAAAACGGAAAAACGGATATTGAAGTCATAACCGACAGCGGCTACGAAAAGACAGGCGAGGCGGATATCCGCTTTGAGGATAACAGGCTGATGATAAAAATCAGCAGAGCAGACGTTGATTTCGGCGACAGCTTCAGCTTCAAATGGGCAGATAATTATACCGATAATGATGTCTGTTCATTCTATACCAAGGGTGACAGCGCTCCCTACGGCAGACTCTGCTACAGATATTAAAAAAGAAAAACAGCCGTTCCCGAAAGGGGACGGCTGTTTGGCTGTGCATAAAAATAGAAAGGTTATTTATAAATTTATGCTTCTTCCCTCATCTTTGCAAAGCACTCGCTGCAGTAAACGGGGCGATCCTCACGGGGTCTGAAGGGTACCTTGCATTCTGCACCGCACTGTGCGCAGGTAGCGTCGAACATTTCACGCTCGGGCTTGTTTGCGTTCTTGCGTGCATCACGGCAGGCCTTGCAGCGCTGAGGCTCATTTTCAAAGCCCTTTGCAGCGTAGAACTCCTGCTCGCCGGCTGTGAAAACGAATTCGTTGCCGCATTCCTTACAGATGAGAGTCTTGTCTTCGTACATTTTGGTTACCTCGCTAAAACAATAAGTATTTTTTCACCCGGAACGGATTTGCACCGTTCTTTTTTCTTTGTCGGGCATATAACAGATTTATGTGCTAATCGTCCTTTCGGTGTTCAGCTTGCGGCGTATGCGCTGTAAGCAGTTGTCAACCGATTTGACGGATTTGCCTGTTTTTTCGGCAATTGCCGAATACGGTTCTCCGCAAAGGTGCAGAGAGAGAACTCGTTTTTCATAATCCGAAAGGCGTTCGGATATTACTTTGATTATGCTTTCTGCTTCTACGGCGGCGTGAAGCGCCTCTTCCGGGCTTCCGCTGTAATTGACCTCGGAAACGGCGGAGTCGGAAAGCTGCAGAGCAATTTCCTTGTGCCTGCGGCGAAGCAGGTTTTTCATTCTGTTAAGTGAGCAGGTGCACGCAAAGGTTGTAAACGTTGCACCGCAGTCGGGTCTGTAGGCGAAAACCGCCGAAAGGAAGCCGACAACACCCTCCTGATAATAATCCTGCACGTCCTGCTCCGTTGAGCCGAACTGCTTTGATTTTGAGAGAATGAACGGCGAAACACGCCTTAAAAGCTCGAGCATTGCGCCGCCGGAGGTGTCCTGCCTTGCCTGAGAAATAAGCTCAGCTTCGGGAAGCGAGCTGTAGGAAGCGCTGTCGAAAACAGAAAAGTCCGTTTCAAAACACCCCTCTCACTCGGACAAGTAAAATAATCATACTTCATTAATTTTCTTTTGTCAATAGTTTTTCGCCTTTTTGACGAAAATGTTTATGTAAATGTTACAAATGATATTTTTCGATGAGAAAAAATTTAGTTTATTTGTTGCAATTCGTCTAAATTAAGACTGTATGCATCAATAAATTCCTCAAGGAAAATTCCTGCGGGCTCGTAATCAAGCTCGTCAATCAGCTCGGAAACCGCCTTCTTTGCGCCTGCAAATTCCCTGCTGCCTGCCTTTTCCTCGTCAATGCACTTTATCAATGCGGAGATTTTATCTGCCGCTTTGACTGCCTTCCACAGCTCTTTGTCGCTGTCCTGCTTTATGAAAAAGCCCTTATAGCTGTCCTGCATATAATCGGGCAGCAGGGAAACGAGGCGGCTTGCCGTTTCCTTTTCTACCGCCTTGTATGCCGCTTTAAGCTCGGGGTTGCCGTATTTTATGGGTGTGGGCATATCGCCCGTGATGATTTCGGGCATATCGTGGTAAATTCCGAGCAGGGCTGCTCTTTCCGTGTTGAGCGAAGCCGAGCAGCGCTCGTTGGCAATTACCGCAAGTGCGTGGGCGATTGCGGCAACCTCAAGGCTGTGCTCGCAAAGGCTTTCCTTGCGTGTGTTGCGCATAAGTGCCCAGCGGTCAATATATTTCATTCGTGAAAACATTGCAAAAAAGCTGTGTGACATATTTTTTACCTCAATAATCCGCTCTGGGATTTTTCATTATCATTATTCTGTCGGGTATATCAAGCTCTGTGCTGTAGCCCATAGCGGCGTAAAGCACGCGAAGGTCGTCCGTTTCGTGTATGAGCGAAGGGCGCATATCGAAAACGACGTAGTCCGTTTCGTTTTCGGAGCGTATTTCATAAACCTCGTCCCTGTCGGCAATGTGCGAAATGAAGAAGGTGCTTGCCTTTACGGAGGCGTCCTCCGGCAGGGTTTCGAGTGCGCTGTTGAGTGTTGCGAATTCCTCTGCGCCCGTTTCGTATCGCTCTTCAAGTGCGCTGAGTCTGCCGCCTGCGGTAATTATGAATATCATAACTGCGGCAACTGCGGCAAGCGAGGACATATACTTTTTCGGTCTGTCGCCAAGCTCCTTTGCGTTGATTACCGCAAGATACATAAGGCAGGCTGCCGCACCGAAGGAATACTGGAAGTCGATGGAAAACTGGTATTCGTAATCCGTCATCAGGTTGATAAGCATAAAGGGGAGGAGAATTATGAAATGCGATACCTTCTTTGTTGAAAGCGGCAGGAAGCCGAGAGGAAGGAGAAGCTTCAGCAGATATACGAGCTTATCGGGCTTGAGGGTTTGCGTGAATACGTAGGCAGGGTCGGCAAGGATTATTTTCACCATACCGACAAGGCCGTTGTCCTCGTACATATAGTTGTTGAAGCGGTCGGAGAGCACGCCGTCGCCGAATTTGGTCAGCAGGAACATTGCAAGCCCGAAATAGGCGGCGGAAAGCACGGCGAGAATAATTCCGTGCATATATTTTTTCTTTGATAGGAAGAGGAAAATACCGAAGAACAGCACGAACAGGCAGGCATCCTCCTTAATCATACACACACCGAAGGCGGCAAGATACATAAGGGGATATTTCTCTTTTTCAAAGAAATAAAACATCCACAGCAGAAGCGGCACGAGGAAGCAGTTTTCGTGCAGGTCGTAGGTGGTGCCGCAGATAAGGACGGGGCTGAAGGCGTAGGCTATGCTGAGCATAACGATAACCTTGTTTGAAAGGCCCTTGTGCCTTGCAAGAAGATAGAAGGGGATAATGCCGCCGGCAAGAATAATACCCTGGCTTATCTGCAACGTGTAGGGCGAGGGGAATATACAGTAAAGCGGCAGAAGCAGATAGTATATGGGCGAAATGTGAACGGCAAAATGCGACAGAAGCTTGTCCCTTTCGCTGGAAACTATCGGCAGGAAGCCTTCCTTCATATGGTGGAACATATTGCACCATATACCGAAGTCAAAATTCGGTGAGCTGTAGGTTGCGTAGCGCAGGCAGGAGATTGCCGAAACTATGCCGAAAATAAACAGGGCACAGAATGAAACTATCAGCACGGTAACCTTTTTGCCGAGCCTGATTTTGCCGATTTGAAGCTTATCGTCCTTTACAAGGAAGCTCAGCGCAATTGCGGCAAGCGCAATAAGGCTCATACAGTACCAGAATTCACGGTTGAGAGTAAGCGTATACGAGGTGAAGGCGGCAAAGCTGAGCGCAAAAGCCCAGGAATCCACACTGTGCTCGCTGAATGTTGCGCTGATAATTGTCAGGGACACAAAGAGTGCCGCAAGTATGGGAATATAAACAAGCGGATTTACGTTGAAGGCGAATGCCTTGTCCGTAAAGGGGATTGCACTTGCGAGTACCGTGTAAAGGTTAATACAGCACCACGCAGCGATAAAGCGTTGGATAAGCTTTTCGACCGTTAAGGCTTCAAACAGTTTCTTTTTCATTTCTTTTCCTCTTTTTCATAATCCTTGTTTTAAAGTATACCAAATAAAGCCTCATTAAGCAAGTCAAACCTTTTGTAAATATTTTTCGGAAAATCTGTAACCCCTTCTGAGGCTTTGGCATAGTATGTGTTGTAAACAACGAAAGGAGGAAACAACAATGGGATGCAATTTCTGCAATGGCGGCAATAACTGCTCATGGATTATCATTCTTATCCTTCTCCTTTGCTGCTGCGGCGGCAACGGCTGCGGTG
Organism: Clostridia bacterium; assembly: GCA_017521365.1. Taxonomy (GTDB): domain Bacteria; phylum Bacillota; class Clostridia; order Oscillospirales; family Acutalibacteraceae; genus UBA8612. The sequence goes on along the minus strand of JAFXCT010000014.1, from coordinate 10,094 downwards.
CCGGCTACAGCAACGACTGCGGTTGCAACAGCTGCGGCTGCAACAACAACTCCAACGGCTGCGGCTGCTGCTGAGTGTTGACACGTTAGCGCACATACCCTTCGGGAATCCGTCCGATGCCTAATCGGGCGGATTTTCCTTTGCGTATTTTATATAATTTTATTTTTAAAATATATGTACAAAAAAGTAACTTTGTGTTATAATACCGCTATACTGGGGCTGTATGCGTATGCATAACTATGATAGGCGGCGTCAGAGTGATGAGGGTTAAATGCTTGCTGTCAGAAAAAGAACAATGAATATAAGCTTGCCAAGGCTTTCGCTGGATCATTTTATTGATGCGGCTTTGTTGCTCTATCTGTTCGTTTTGTTTACGTTTAACCATCATATAGTCGGCCTTAGCTATCTGTACTATATGTCGTATTTTCTTTTTGTCGGCTTCAGCCTCGTTAAAGTGATTATGCGTATCCGCCTTGACGGTCGGGTTATGGTGTCCGGAGTGACGGCGTGGTATTTTATTTTTTCACTATATGTTGTGGCGACCGCCTTGTGGTCTGATTATCCGCATTTGATTCTTGAAACGGTTGTCAGGTTGATTCAGATAATATTTCTGATTTTTTCAGTATCTCAAACCTACGCAACACATTCCGGAGCACGACGGTGTGTTAAGATAATATCGTGGGCAGCTTTCTTCTGCGTTCTGTACATTTTTGTAAACACTCCGCCGAGTGAGTGGTTTGCCGGCAATTTCGGCGACGATATTACAGGACAGAACGCCAACACGATAGGTATGATTCTTACGGTGTCTACGCTGATTACCGCCTTCTTTGCCTATTACGAAAAACGCAGATATTATTACGTGGTAGCTTTGATTCAGTTTGCCGCAGCGGTGCTTACAAGCTCAAGAAAAACCGTTGTTGCCGTATGCCTGGGCGTCGTAATGCTGATTTTTCTTAAAGATAAAAGCGTTAAGCTGCTGATACGAATGTTGGTTGCCGCCGGAATCGTGTTCGGACTTTTTTATGCAATTATGACTGTTCCCGAGCTTTATTCAGTAATCGGCAGGCGCTTTGAGTCTATGCTCGGTTACCTGATGAGCACAGACAATGACAACAGTATGTATATGCGCAGGCTATTTATAGAATATGCAGAGAAGTTCTTTTTAGAAAGCCCGGTTTTGGGCAGCGGCGCACACAGTTTTTCGCAGATGATAGTTTCGGTTGTCGGCAGAAGTACGTATGCACATAACAATTATTACGAGATACTGGTAAACTTCGGGCTTGTCGGATTTTTTATTTATTACAGTATGTACGCATACCTTATCGTTAAGCTGCTCAGGCCGGTTTTCAGGGACGGTAACGATGTTGCCAAGCTGATGATGACGCTTATGGCGGTAATACTGATATGTGAATACGGTATAGTACTCTATTATTCGGTTTATGCAATTGTTTTCATTACTGCGGTGTTTATGTTTGTCAGCGCTTACGATTCGCCGGAGCAACGGGCTTTTGCGAGCCAGCAGAATATTATGTATACAGCAAGAGAAAGGACGATATAAATTATGGATATGAACGTTAACACTACTTCGGCACCTAAGGGGATAGAGATTAACATTATATACCTGCTTGAATCAGTGCTGAAAAAATGGTGGGTGCTCTTGCTTTCTGCCGTTGTTGCGGGTGCAATGGGTCTGGGCTGTGCTTTTATAACCTCTACGCCTACCTACTCAACGAACCTCAGCTTTGTCATATACAACAAAAACGCCAACGACGTTAACGACAGCTCTGATATCACCAGCTCCATCAAGGTTGCACAGACCTTTGAGTATATTCTCGAAGGAAGAACGATGTGCGAAAAGATTGCAAAGAGCTGCAGGTCGGATATCACCGCAGAAGAAATATCCGAGGCGATGAGTGCTTCCGTTATGACGGACACAAATATTATCATCGTTGATATCAAGAACGAGTCTGCGGATATTACCTATGAAATTGCGTGCGGACTTGCAAGTAATTACGGTGAAATAGTCAATTACGCTTACCCCAATGCAACGCTCCAGATGTACGAGGAGCCGTTTATGCCGACTGAAACCGATTCGCAGACATCGCTTATGGTCTTCACGCTTATCGGTGCCGTGCTCGGCCTTGCAATAGCTGTAATTTCAATAGTTATCTCCAATGCAACGCACGATACCGTTCGTGCCTCAGATGACATTCAGCTTAAGCTCGATGCAAACCTGCTCGGTACCGTTGATTCGGTAAAGACGGGCAAGGGAAAGAACAAAATCAAGCGCCTGCTTATTACGGACCGAACGCTCGGCTTCTCCTTTATAGAGTCGTATAAGGCTATAAGAACCAAGGTTGAAACCTACTGCAGCCGTAACGACTGCAAGGTTATTATGGTTACCAGTGCCAACGAAAACGAGGGTAAGACAACCTTTGCAATGAACCTTGCACTCAGCCTTGCACAGAACGGTAAGTCCGTTCTCGTAATAGATGCGGATATGCGTAAGCCTGCCGTATGTAAGTTCCTCAACCTTACCGTAAGCCCCGAGTGCGACCTTGCAAACGTAATCAGCGGTAAGACGGAGCTGAGCGACGCTATCAAATATGTTGAAAAGCACAAGCTCTTTATTCTTGCAACCGTGCAGGCAAACGATGAGCCGACCGAAATCCTCTCCTCACAGCAGATGAACAAGCTCATCAAGGCGGCACGCAGCGAGTTCGACTTCGTTATTGTCGATACGGCTCCCGCTTCCGTCGTTGCCGATGCAAACATTCTTTCCAACTTTGCCGATGCGGCAATTCTCGTTGTCCGTGAGGACTTTGCAGCCTGTGCGAGAATCAGAGGCGTTATTGACGATATCAGCCAGAACAAGGCAGAGCTTATCGGCTGCGTTTACAACTATGCTTCCACAAGCGGCGTAAGAGGCGCTTACGGCAAATATAAGTACGGCTACGGCTACGGCGGCTACGGCTACGGCGGCTACGGCTACGGTTACGGCTATGGCTATGGCCACTCAAGCAGCGATAAAGCAAAAGAAGAAAACGAAAATTAAGAATTAAGGCAGAGAAAGGTCAGGTGTGCGCAATGAAGAAAATAATAGTTGCAGTTCTCGTTGTTGCGGTTCTTGCCGGTGCAGGTCTTATCGGCTGGAACGTTTACGAGAAGGAAGTTGTTATGGCTCCCGAAAACCTTATTGTGGGCGAATGGAAAACCTCTAACGACGTTTATTCACTCGTCTTTACCGAAGAAGGTGTGGCAAGCGGCAACCTTGACGTGCCTCTGCTCGGTAAGGTTTCCTTCAACGGTACGTATACGGTTGACGAGGAAAATTCAAAGCTGACTATTACCTATAGCCTGTACAGCATTTCCTATACCGATACGAAATCCTTCGTCCTCACAGAGGATACGTTGACCCTTACCGATGACGGTACGGGCGTTACAACAAGCTATACAAGAGCGGTTCCCGAAGCCGGTTCTTCGGCAGCATAAAAGCAGTATTATAAACAGCAAAAGGCAGTACGGTTTTTAACTGTACTGCCTTAAATTATATAATGTATATTATTATTATTTTATAACGACCATCTGGTGTATATCAACCTTGGGCACGGTGAATTTAACTTTACCGCCGCCGAAGGTGAACGGAATTTCCTCACCCGAGGGTGCAAGGTAAACCTTGACGGGCTTCTCTGCACACTTTACGGCACATTCAACGCCGTAAAGCGGCACGGTGTCCTCAATAACCTCGGTGTCCTCGCCCCTTACTGTAGTGTGCGCATAAAGCAGGTGGAGAATACTGCGGTTTTCCTTTTCCTGCCGCGTGAACGTCATAACAGCTCTGTCGGGCATAGAAACCGAAACCGTTTTTTCCTCAGCCATCATCCTGTCTGCGATATAGGAGAAAAGCTCCTTGAAGCAAAGGTGGCCGTGCTCGGCGTAAGCGGAGAAAATATCCCACGATATGTATGCAACGTTACCCTTGATTACCGCACCCGCAAAGCTCTCTTCGGGGTTGTTCGGTGCGTGAGCGTGTGAGCAGAAATGCTCAAGCGTTCTGTTGAAATAGGGGTCTTGTCTGAAAGCAACCGTTTCGCCGTCGGTTGTTTCGATTTTGTATGAGTTACAGCGCATAATGTACTGCGTCGTGCCGTTTACCGTGTCAAAGCAGGGCACGAAATAGGTGGGTGAAAATTCGTTTTTGCCGAGGAAGTCTGCACCCGTGTCAAGGAAAAATTCGCCGTTTTTCACAATTGATTCGCCGGTTGCAATTACCTTGCCGCCGTTATTTGCAAAGGCTTGGATTTTTTTGATTGTTTCCCCGTCTTTAATTGCAACGTCGGGAACGATGAGCATTTTATACTGCGAAAAATCGGCTGCGCCGTCAACAAAATTATAAAGGTACTTTTCTTCAAGCAGCATACGGTTTGCGCCGACGTCTGCCTTCAGGTTACGGTCGCCTGTGGTTGCCTCTGCGCTGAGCACGGCAATATCGGCAACGTTCACCGCACCGTTTACCCACGGTTCTTTTTCTTCAACGAGGGCGTAAGCCTTGCCTATTAGCGAGTATGTAGCCATATTCATTTCGCTCAGCGGATGCATCTGGTCGCCGATGGAACAGCCTGCGCCGTTAGCAATGCTCAGCGAGGTTTCGTAGATAAGTGCATTCGGGTGCTTGAAGCCGCCGAATTCACCCCAGCTGCGGTGGAATTTACCCGTCATACCCAAAAACTCGGTGTTTTTGAGCGTGCGCACATAGGCGGCGGAAAGCGGAAAATGGTCGTAGCCCCAGCCGCCCGTGGGCAGGCTTTCAAGCTCAAGATGAGTGTTGGCGTTTATAAAATTATAATTGCCCTTGAAAATGTGGCCGCTGTTGTGGAATATCGTCGCCGTGTCGCTGTGCTTTCTGACCGCGGCATTGGTTGCCTTGACATATTTATCAAAAACAATGTGTGCAAACTTCTCTCTGTCTTTTTCACTTTCCGTGTCAAGACCGAGAGCCTTCATATCGGCAAGACACTTTTCGCAGTAGCAGACCTTCGGCGAGATGATGTCAAGGAAAATTCCGCAGGGGTTGTACTTGACCATAACCTCTTCAATCTGTGCGCACAGGAAATCAAGATAGCCCGTGTTGAAGCAAAGCAGGTGGAAGTGTACCTCGTTTTCGTACTCTCTCTGTCCTTCTTCGTTCGGGTCAACAATGCAATGCCATTCGGGGCGTTTTAAGTATTCCTTTTCGTCAAAGCCTGCGGAAATATATACGGGTGCCTTTACGTCAATTTCCTTGCACGCCTCAAGCTGTGCGCCGAGCAAATCAAAATCAAGGCACGGGTGCATTTCGTTAACCTCGGTCGGGTGGTAGCTCCAGCCGTGGTGGCACTTTGAAAAAACGGTTATCGAGTTGACGTGACCCTCTTTAAGCGCCGCCTGAAACTGCTCCTTTGAAAAGTCCTTGCCTACGGGCAAGGTGCCGTTTGTGTGAAAATCAAGGTGTACCTGTCTTTTTCTGAGCATAGTTATTTCTCCTTGAGTTTAATTTGTAAAATTAAGGTTGCCATAATTAAAATAAGTATAGCGCAAAAGATAAAAAATGGCAAGCGGAGATAAAAAATGAACAAGTCTATTTTGCTGACTTGTTCATTTACGTTATTATTTTATGATTTTAATTTCCTTATCGGCTATCACCATTTTTTGTTCGCATTTACTGCAAGCAAACCCTGAATCAATTGTGGAATCAACAATGTTTTCTTCATAACACACGGGACACTTGAATTTATAGTGGTCGGTTATGGGGCTTTGTTTGGTGAGATGTCGTGCAATGATAAAAAGTATTACGCCTATACTGATAAATAGCCCTACGATTTTTACATCTGCTTCTCCGTGCAACACAAGACCTACGATTGCATGAATTATTCCGTAACCGCCAAACACTAAAGTTCCTTTATAGAGTGCGTTTTCGAGTTTGCTTTCACTTTTTTGCTTTACGATTTCGTAATGGATTTCTGTTGAACTTGCGGTAACTTCTTTTCCTTTAAGTTCAGTACCGCATTCGGGGCAAAATTTGGCATTGTTATCTGAAACGGCATTTCCGCATTTATTACAGAACATTTTGTTTTTCTCCACTGGCTTTGTTAATCCTCTATGGGTTCGTCCCAATTGCCGAAAATCTTTGCACCTTCAATGCAGATTTCCTCATGACTTCTGTCAGTCCATGTCTGGAAAGAAGATCTATTGTAGGTGAATTTCTCTGTGCTTTTGTCATAAGATTCTATAACGATAGCACAATATGTGCGTACATATGCACCAAAGCCGTTTTGCGAATCTACAGAAAATGTGACAAGTGCTCTGCCGTAATCATCCTTTTCAACAACCTTGGCGTCGGAATAGCTTGCTGTTGAAGGTGCTTTTAAGTGATTGGATGCAACTGATATTGCACAGTCGATATAATCATCGTCGCTTACACCGCCGCCTGAGAAAAGACTGAACAAGAGGATAACAACCAATACAGGTACGGCAATGTGAATTATTTTATTTTTTTGGTTGAGTGTGCCGAAATTCTTATATTCAGAAAGGAAATTGAGGATTTTCTTTCCTGCTTTACCTTTGCGTTTCTCTTTGTTGTCCGCAAGCTCTTTTTTCATATCTTCCTCGTTAAGGCCGAGAGCGTCAAGAGTTGGACAGGAAGTTTTAGCCTGATTGATAATTTCTGATTTTTGATTGTAAATCTCAACGGAGTTTTCGCCGTCCATTGTAAAGAACATCTTATTATCGTCAATTGTTTCAATAAGCAAAGAAGCTATTTTCAAGCCGTTATCAACAGAAATGCTTTTTATGTTGAAGTAATGATATATTTCGGTAACGGGCTTGTTGTCGCTTACATATGAAAACTCTAATCTGTCAGAATGAACGCTTAAATAGCCATTTGCAATTATGCGCGTAACCTTAAATACATCAATGGGCTTGTCTTCTGCCTTTTTAGCAACACCTGTTGGGGAAAGCTCGATTTCGTCAATTAGGTTGTTTTCGATGTTCGGATTTAATTCATGTTCTATTGTTGCTCCGCATTCGGTGCAGAATTTTGTATCGTCCTCAATTTCTTTTCCGCATTTTTGACATATCATTAATTTAAAACCTCCTTATATTTTCTTACATTATACTCAATATATTAAGTATAGTCAATATCTTAAGTATGATAAAATTTTAACGGTGATATTGTTGATTAGTTACAAACCGTTTTACGATACCCTTTTCAAAAAAGGGATAACCGAATACCACCTGATATTCAAACAGGGCTTTTCTGCAAACACACTTCACCGAATTAAAAAAGGTGAAGCTATCAGCACAAAAACCCTGGATGCACTTTGCTATGCGCTCGACTGTGACGTGAACGATATCATTAAATTTGAAAAAGAATAACAGGTTACCCACAGAAACAGTTTGTATTTTTATCGTATAATTTTGTCGAAAGATTTTTTAACTTTTTTTGAAAAAAGACTTGATTTTTTTGAAACAATGTTATATACTAATAAAGCTGTCAGTCAGCAAAAGCTAAATATCGCGGAGTAGAGCAGTTGGTAGCTCGTCGGGCTCATAACCCGGAGGTCGTGAGGTTCAAGTCCCACCTCCGCAACCATAAAACTCGGTACACTTTGGTGTGTCGAGTTTTTTATTTGTTTAGGTGCTTTGTAAACAGCTTGATTAAAATAAAATAACCGTAAATTTACTCTGGCGGATTGAACAAAATTCGTTTAAATGCTATAATCAAGAAAAAATACACGGGGTGATTTAATGTTTTTCAGAACAGCGGCCTTTGTTTTTGCGGCTCTGGCTTTTATCGGGGATTTTGTTTTTAAACATATTCCTGCACTCAAGGGCAAGAAAATGACCTGTAAAATGATGTGCTCTGGCAGCTTTGTGCTTACCGGCATCTGTGCTGCTCTGGCGACGGGCTTTACGAATTACGGCGCATATATGGTCGGCGGTCTTATGCTTGGCGCAGTCGGCGACTTTTTTCTTGATTATAAAGAGAGTAAGTATTTTAACACGGGTACACTCTTTTTCGGAATGGGTCATATTCTCTACATAATCAGTATGCTTTCCCTGGGCATTGCCGATATTCTGGTGCAGCCTTATCTCGGTCAGCTTGCTTTTATCGTGGCCGGTCTGGCGGTTATGAGCGTTATTGTTGTGCTGCTCAACAAAATCAGCTTCCGTGGCAAAAATAAGCCCGTGGCGGTTTATTCGCTTGTGCTTATAGTTTCCTTCCTTGCAGCTTTTTCAAGGGGCATGGTTGAAATTACACAGGGCAATATGGCTTACGGTATATGCCTTGCTGTTGCAAGCTCGCTGTTTATGGTTTCGGACACTTGTATTGCAATTCACGTGCTCGGCAAAGCACCACTTGAATTTTTCCACCGTATGACGGGCGCTATGATTAACCCGACATATTTCCCTGCACAGGCGTTGTTTGCACTTAGTATATTATTTGTTGATTAATAATCAGGAGGACTGAATATGAACGCATTTATTTCCGGATTTATTACCTTTGCAATTTTTGTTACAAGCCTTTTCGGCTCTTTTATTGCCGTTGAAGCACCCGAGGACAAGACGGAGTTTACTCCCGTGCTACGTTTCTTTGCCGCAAGTGACTCACACGTCGGCGCAATGGGCGACACGCAAAGCCTCAGAATGCAGAAGGCTCTTAAAATGGCTTATGCAATGGCCGACAGCGATGAGGAATACAATAAGCTCGATGCCGCACTTTTTGCAGGCGACCTTACCGACAACGGCAGGCAGGACCAGTTCCTCGGCTTTACGGTTGCGGCAAAATCCGTTCTCCGTGAGGAAACCGAGCTGCTTGCCGTAATCGCAAAGAGCCATGACAGTTCAACACTCGATAAGGGTGTACACGCTTATTTCAACGGTGTTACGGGCGAGGACACCGATATTCACAAGGTAATCAACGGCTACCACTTTATCGGCCTTTCCGTTTCAAAAACCGAGGGTGAGCACTACAGCGAATATCAGCGTGAATGGCTTGACGAGCAGCTTGCCGCCGCAACCGCTGAGGACCCGACGAAGCCCGTTTTCGTTTTTCAGCACGAGCATATTTCAAATACCGTTTACGGCAGCTCCGATTTCGAGGGCTGGGGTATGGACTACTTCAGAGCGGTTCTCAACAAGTATCCGCAGGTTGTAAACTTTTCGGGTCACTCGCACTATCCGCTTAACGACCCCCGTTCAATCTGGCAGGGCGAGTTTACCGCAGTCGGCACGGGCGCACTCTACTATGCGGAGTTTACGGTTGACGACGTGCGTACCTACCACCCCGACGGCAACCACAACGTTGTAACCTTCTGGGTTGTTGAGGTTGATGCAAATAACCGCATCCGCCTGAGAGGTATTGATATGAACGCAGGTGAGGTTATTATTGAGTATATTCTCGATAACCCTGCCGACCCTGCAAACCGTGAATACACCCCTGCAAAGCAGGCGGCTAAATCTGTCGCACCCGTATTTGAAGACGATGCGAATATCACGCTTAAGGTGAGAAGCGGCAAATACACCGTTGAGGTTGACGAGGCAAAGTCCGCCGACGGTATGCCGATTGTCCTTTACAGAGCCTTTGCCTATTCGGCAGACGGCACGCTGCTTGCAAAGACCTGGACTATGCCCGAATATTATATTGTTGACGGCGAGGACGAAATCGTGCTTGACCTCGGCAAAATTGAGGGCGAGGCAGCCAAAATCGAGGTCGTTGCCGAAACTGCCTACGGCGTGCAGTCCGCACCGATAAGCATTAACTGCTAAAAGTGTCTTCAACACGCTTATTATATGATAAAAACCGCTCAGGCCGTTGGTGCTTGAGCGGTTTTTACTTATTATGCAAGTATCTCTTTTGCTCTTTCAAGTGCGGCATCTATATGCTCGCAGAAATTTTCTTCGCCTATTTCCTTGTACATACCGGATTTTTTCAGTACGTTCATCGGCTGTTCGTTTACGTGTGACATTATGAGAGTTGAGCCGTTTTTCTTACACGTTTTAATAATTGTTTCAAAGGTGTGTATGCCCGTTGCGTCAATTGCGGGCACGCTTCT
>JAFXCT010000090.1 GCA_017521365.1 Clostridia bacterium | reverse complement strand
GCCACGGTCTGAATTTACCGAAGCGGGTTCGGGTTTTATCGACAATTGCGGCAAGGAAAATATCGTTTATAACGTCCCATATACCGATAACAAAGGTGACGAGAGTCTGGAAGCTGAGGCTTATCTGAACAATGTCAGTGATGAAAATATCGGCGTATTTGCTGACATTGAAGCTCTGTGCAACGTCATAGGCAACATAAGCCACGGTTTCCCTTGTTCCGACATAGCGGCGGTTGCCCGACAACGCCTGTTGTTTTTCACCGGCAACAGCCGTATTTCCACGGACTGCAGTTTCAGCCATAGGATTGACCTCCCCGTTTCAAGGATACATTTACTTAATCATAGCATATACACTAAAAAAAAGCAACAAGCTGCCTTATGAAAGACAGCTTGTGTGTTTGTTTTATGCTGCGAAGAGCTTATTGAGGGGGCACTTGCCGCCCTGCTCGTACTTGGGTGTTTCGATTGAAGCATCCTTTACGATAGCGAAGGAGTCGATGCTTTCCGTACCCTTATCGGTTACGCCGTAGGAATCGAAGTAGAGTGAGTTGCCCTCAATACGGATAGCTGCAAATACGGGATATGTTGCATCAACAATAACCTCTGCTCTGGGGAAGAGCTCGTCTGTATCTGCCGCATCCTTGGTCTGGTAGTACTTGACACCGCAGCAGGCATCAATTACATAAACAGTACCGTCGGGGTTTACCTTTGCGGTGTAGGTCTTGCCGGAGTTGTCAACGCTCATTTCGTAGACCTCGACAACCTCGTTGTTGTTCATGGCATCCGTTCTCAGGTATACGTGGTCGTGACCCTGGAATACCATATCAACACCGAGCTCAGGCATAAGCGTTGAAAGCTGGGCACGCATTTCAATAACATCGTCGTCATCGTAGTGTGAGCCGTTGGAGTAAACCGCCTTATGCGTTGTGACAAACTTCCACTGCGCATCGCTTGCTGCGGCAGTTACCTTCATCCACTCAATCTGCTCGTCGCTGAAGCCCTCATCCTCGTTGAGGCTGTTTGCGTTGAGCACCATAAAGAGTGCGTTGTTGTACTCGAAGGAATAGTATGTACCTGTTTCCTCATCCTGCTCGGGGTGTGAGGGAAGGAGGAAGTTGGTCTGAAGAGCAAATGTGCCGTGCTCCTCGTGGTTGCCTGCGGTGGGCATATAAGCTGTATTCATAAGGTTGGGTGCAGCGGTGTTAAGCAGCCACTTCCAGTGGTGGAAGTTGTCACCGTGGTCAACGTGGTCACCCGTATGAAGAATAAATGCACCGTCGGGATACATTGTAAATGCTGTATCCACAACATTTGCCCATACCTTATACTGGCGCTCCAGACCGGACTGTGAGTCACTCATATGGAAGAAGGTGAAGGAGTCGGAATTGTCGGCGGTTGTGATTGTGCCGACAGGGCTCCAATAGCCCTTTGCGGCATCGCCTATGCGGTAGTAATAGGTTGTGCCGGGGTCGAGGCCTTCAATCTTTGCGGTATGGCGGTTGACATCGAAGAAATACTTGAGAATACCTGCGATACCGATATCAATGCCGTAGTTCATACGCTGTACGGTTTCGCTTGTTGTTGTAACCTTGACACCCTCGGGAAGCTCATCCGAAAGAGCAGCCGCATCAAGAGAAATCTGAACGTCCGAGCCCGTTACGCTCTTCTTTGTAATCCAGCTGATGTTGCGCGTTGAAGCGGTATCGTCGCCGAAGGAAACGGCAACATTTGAGGGCAGACGGAGATTGTCCGCCGTCTTCTCAACCTCGTAGCCGCCGTCAAGGCTTGCCGTAAGAACTATGTTGCAGTCCTCGGAATTATCGTCAATACAGAAATCGTTTACAAAGGTTTTCAGCTCGCCGTCAATCGTTTCAAACTGGCTGGTTGTCATATATTCTGCAATAAGGTGGTCGAGAAGGCCGTTTACGTCGCCGCCCTCAAGCACACCGAAAACGCTGAGAAGGCCTATGACCGTGTTTGCAACGTTCGTAAAGGACTTGTCTCCCCAGAGTACGACCGTAAGAATAGTGTCAATTGCGGTGACAAGAACGTGGCCCACCGTACCGAACGGGAAGGCAGAGGCAAGGTTGAGGTCAAGCGTGCTGAGAAGTCCGTCAAGCAGGAAGCCGTTGACAAGGTGCTCAAGAAGTGCATCAAATACCTTTTTGGAAATTTCGCCCGTGTCGAGCTTTTTCATAACGTCCATAACGAATGCATCATCGGACATATCCGCACCGGGCAGATACATATAAACGAGCACGCTTGAAATCATATCGCCGAAGGTACCGCCCTTGGAGGCATCACCGAAGCCGTATGAATCGAGGAACTTCGTGCAGGGAACATCGCTCACCTGAATGTTGATAAGTCCGTCAAGCAAATCGGAAACCATACCCATAAGCTCCTCGGGGTGCTCAACGTAAGCCTCGTCAATCTGTGCGCACAGGTCCTTGATAAGGCCCATTGCGTTCTTTGTGCCGAGAATAGTAATTCCGGCAAAGCCGATACCGCCGCCCAGAAGGTCATCAAACAATCCGTCAATCAGCGCCTCAAGGCCGAGCATATCGTTGAGGAAGTTGTAAAGGCCGCCTGCCTGCTTAATCTGCGGAACGAAGCTGTCCACATAATAGCCTGCAAGCTCCATTACCATTTCCTTTGCGCTGTCGCCGACAAAGTTGATGCCGAAGGCGTAATCCGAGAACGGCTGCTCAAAGGTTTTGCCGTTCCAGGTGAGAGGCTTGAGCTCGTCAAAATTGTGGCTCTTTATATCCGCCTTGACAACACCGTCCTGCGTGTTGTCAAACTGAACGGTTCTGATAAGGTTGGGGAAGTTTATAAGAGAGGAGGTTGCTATATCGTAGATAATATTTCCGTTGTCGGAAACAAGCTGGGAAATATCGTGGATATGCATATGGCCCGTAAAGGCGTACTTCATACCTGCATCGGCAAGAAGCTCTGCAACGTACTGGCTGTCCTCAATAAGGAAAGCGGTAAAGGTTGCGTGCTCCTTGTAGCCGAGGTGGGAAACGAGATTCCAATGGGTCATACCGATTACGCTGTAGCCGTTTTCCGCAGACTCTTCAACCGTTTCAAGAGCCCATTCAAGCGTAGCGTCGGAAAACTTACCTGCGGTTTCGTGCTCGTCAACACCGTCGGGCGTAGCATCTGCAGAATAGATACCGCCGTCCATTACTACAAGACGGTAGCCGTTTTTAAGCTCGGCAACGTAGGAAAGCATACCTGCTTTTTCGCCCGAGGGAGGTGTAAATTCTTCAACGGCAAGGTCGAAGCCGAGGTTTTTGTAAAGCTCACGGAACTGCTCGGGTGTTGTGATTTCGGCACCTTCCTTTGTCATAACACCGTTTTTGAACACCTTTGCGTTGGAGTTGTTGATATCGTGGTTGCCGTTTGTGACAAGCACGGGAACACCCGTCTGCTCCTCCCAGCTTTCGAGTATGCCCGCAAGCTGAGTGTGGCTTGCAAGGTCGCCGTCCTTTGTAAGGTCGCCGGGAATAAACAGATAGTCAAGCTCGCCGTTTTCCGCCTTGACCTTGTAAAAGTCAAGTGCGGTGAGCAGAATGTCGTGTGCAAGGTGGCTTGCAGAAATTGTCTTTTCGCTCACCTCACCGAAAACGGTCATATCGTCAACGTTTTCGGGTGAGTAGTAGTGCAGGTCGGTCATAACGCCGATATCCAGCACACCGCTGTCCGTATTCTGTGCAAATACCGTTGCAGGCACCGTTGCAAAAAGCAAGGCGGCTGTAAGCACAACGGAAATTATTTTAATTAACCTTTTTTTCATTGGTTTTCCCCTCTTTTTCCTCTTAGTTTCAGCCTTCTGTTCTCTTGATTATATCTTCAAATTCCTTTGCGACAAGGTGCGTAATTTCAACGCTCAGACCGTTTGTTTCGTGGTAGTGGTTGCGGTCAAGATTATCTCTGTAGCTGGAAAGATATGCCTGAGTGGGGTGAAGCACAACATTGTTTGAGGGAACCATATAGCCCGTCATATCGTTGGTAACGCCGAAGATAACAAGGCTGTCGTCCTTTGCAATCTCACGCAGGGGCTTTGCATTTACCTCGGGGCCGATACCTGTACCCGAATTTGCGGCATCAAAATACTTACCGTCAACGTTTTCGGCAAAGGTCTCACCGCCGAGGGTAAGAATTTTCTGTGTGCCGATTTTTATGTAGTTCATTTCGGTGAGCAGAGCCAGTCCGAGTGAGCTTTCCTTGTTGGGATAAGCTCTTGCAGAGCAAAGGCCGAGAATAAACATAAAGCCGAGAACATAGTTTTCAATCGGTGCGTAGTACGGCTGGTGAACAACCGTGATTTCGGCAGGCATAAGCTCATCATTATCTATTGCGAGAGCCGCCTTTGCAAGCATTTCGCCGCCGAGTCTTGTTCTCTCAACTCTGTCCTCTGCAAGGTCCTCAATATTGACAGAAGCAATCGGACCTACGCTGAAAAGAACGTTGACTTCCTTTTCTCTGTTAATGGCCTCACGCAGATAGTAGGGATAGTCTGCGCTGACCTTCGTGCAGTCGCCGCCCATAGTGTTGGGGTGTGCGCCGAAGTTGAGGAACCAGGTTTCCGCACCGCCGTCCTCGGGAACGAAGCGGAAGCGTGTCAGCCTGTCGTCAACGGAGGCTCTGCCCGTGCCGATAACCTCGGGTACACGGATACTGCCGACGTACATTTTGCCTTCCCTGCGGTTTTCGTAGGCCTTGATACAAACCCTTTTGATTGCGGCAAGGAGCTGCTCAAGGTATTCCTTGTCAACACCGCTCTGCGGAGGCATAAGCCTGCCCCAGTAGCCTACGGTGTCAATGCTTGCGTGGGAGTGTGTGCAGGAAATGCTGATAAGCTTGCAGTCCGTCTGCTTTGTGAAATCTGCAAGTGACTCACGCACACGGTTGACCTCAAAGCCGGTCAGACCGATAACGTCTGCGCTAACGAGCACTATACCGCCGCCGTCCTTACAGTCAAGCCACATTGCACGCACGGTAAGCGGGTCGTTGACACCGGTTACGGGGTGGTCCATTTTATAGCCTGCTATGTAATATTTCTTTGCGGTTACGTCCTTGGGCATAACCTCCTCACAGGCAAAGCCTGCGTTGAAAAGGCCGTCCGTTTTGTTTTTCATAACAACGGGCTGTGCCTTTTCGATTACGGGTGCATCCATCTTTTTAGCAAGGGACTTGCCCTTTTTAATCGCAATTGCTCTTAATGCTTTGGTTGCAAGATCGCCTAAATCCATTTTAATATCCTCCTTATATTTCCGAAAAATTATTTGACGTATTTTTCTATATATCCGCCGAAAAGCTCCTGAGCACGGGCTGCCGCATCGGGGTCCCGGTCAAGACCGTGACCCGAATTGGGGTAAACGTTAAAAACGTGCTCAACACCAAGCTCGGTGAGCTTTGCTTCAAGCATAACGGCGTTTCTGAACGGAACAATATCGTCAACCATACCGTGGTTGATAATCGTGGGCACGGAATCCTTATTCACATAGGTAAGCGGAGAAACCTCTGCGATTTTCTCAAGGTAATTCACCCTTGTTTCACGCGTTATTTCAACGCCCGTACCCCAGGTGAGAAGCTGTGAAATAACCTCATCGCCACCCAGACCGTTGCCCTTACCGAGGTCCTCATTATAGTAGTAATAATCGTCGGAAAGGTCTGTCGGACCGCAGTCGCTCATAACCGCAACGGGAGGAATGGCAGAGCCTTCAACCCTTGAATATGCGTAAAGCAGCGAAAGGTGTCCGCCTGCCGAACCGCCTGTGAGAATAGAGCGGTTGATATTTATGCCGTGCTTTTCTCCCTTTGCCCTGATACACTCCATAGCGGCATCAATATCGTCCATTATGTCAAGCAGGGTAACGCTGTCGCTGATGTAGCGGTAGTTGACCGCCGCACAGGCAACGCCGTACTTTTCCGCCATATATTCAAGCGTTTCATAGTAGCCTTCCTTGTCGCCGGCTATCCACGCACCGCCGTGAATATACAGCACAAGACCCATATCGTCGCCGCAGTCCGTCGGCAGGTAGAGGTCGAGCTTGTGACGGGAGTGATTGCCGTAGGAAATGTTTTTATACACAACCGCATCATCCTTTTTTATTCCGATGCCGAAAAGACCTGCAAAAAAAGTTACAACCGACATCAGAAAAGCAATTATTTTATCAAACATCAGAATTTGCTCCTATTTATTATTAACTTATAGAGTACACCATATTTTTCTTTATGTCAAATTTTCTTAATAATAATTATAAATTACTTTTCGTCCTTCCACAAATCGGGGTCGTAGAAATAAAGCGGCTTCCAGTTGCGTTGGGGGTCGGTTGCAACACGGGCATAACCGAAAGCGGCATCGTTGTTGCCGAGTAAAACGGCGTTGTCAATTTTTGCCCAGCCCTTTGCTGCCTCGCCTCTTTCAATTCCGATGTGGTAGTTGCCCGATTCGGGCACGGAAAACTCAAACCACACGTCCTCCCACTCGGTGTTGCTCAAATCCCTTGAAGCAACGAGAGCCTGTGTTTCAAGGTTACGCACGAACATACGGCATTTGTCACCGCTCGTCTGCACCTTCGCCCAGAAACAGCAGGGTGCGTGTGCACTTATGTAAAGCCCCTGATAGAGCGAAGCCTCACCCTTTTCAAGCGAGGAAATACAGCCGAAGTGATTGCCCTCTCCGTCACAGCCAAGGCTAACGCTGTTTTCGTCCTCATTCTTACGGTAAGCCCAGAAAACGAGACCGCCCGACTCAAAATCGCCGTTATGAAATTCACGGCTTGAGTGGTAATAGTTCATATCGCTGACCTGAGTTTCAAAGAAATTCGGCTCAATTCCGTCAACAACGTTGTTTTCAAAGCGCACTGTGGTTACGGGCGGACAGCCGGGCTTGGTTGTGTAGGGGTTGTAATTCCAGTTGCCCATAGTCTGGAAATGATTGTCGTGCACGTAAACGTTTCTAACCTCGACCTTCGACTGGTCGGGGCAGTCTATTCCCCACAGTATCATACCAAAGGCCTTGCAATGGTCGGATTTGAGGTCGTTGTGGTCAATTTCAATATTCACGCTCGGCTCAGGCTCATCGGACGACCACCACTCGCTTTTCCTTGGGTCTTTGTAGGAAGAAAAGATATAAACCGAGTCGTCACCGGTTGACATACGGCAGCCCGTAATGCGTATGTCACGGCTGTTCATAAGGCAGATTCCGTCGCCGTTGCCGTGGCTTGAATTTTCAATAGTTACGTTTTTAATGAGTCCGTTTCTGCTTGTAAACGGCATCATACCGTAGGAGTGGTAATCAGTAACCGTGATATCGGATATTTCAAAATCGCTGACACGGTAGAAGCCTATCGGGCAAAGCTTGAAAAGCTTTTCGGGGTCGTCAACGGGCATCATACGGATTGTGCCCTTGCCCGTAATTTTGAAATCGTGTGCACCCCTCTCGGCAAAAACAAAAGGATAGTTATAATACCAGAGGTGGCTCCACTTGATTTCGGCGCAGATATTGTGGCCGCATTGCGGTCTGTACGGCTTATAGCCGCCGTCAACGGGCTTTACAAAATCGTCCGGGTCAGAGCTCTGAAAAAGCGTTGCACCGTCGCCGAAATGCAGCTCCACGTTGCTTTTCAGTATTATGTTTCCGCTCAGAAAGGTTCTGCCCCCGTCGAGCACAACCTTTCCGCCGCCTGCATTGGAGACATCATCAATCGCCTGCTGAATAGCCGCACGGTCGTTTGTAATTCCGTCACCCTTTGCGTTGTACGGGGCTGACATAACATTAACAGTAAACATAATTTTCCCTCCGTTTGAGTTATAAAAACATCTTATCACAAATTGCTCCGTGTTACAACAAGCACACTTGAATATGGAAGGAAAATATTATATAATGTGTGAGAAGAAAAACGAAACGGAGCAATAATATGTCTGCAATATTTTTAACGGTAAAGAATATTTTTCACGGCTTTGTCGCCGCCGCTATGCTCATTCCGATAATTGCCACAATGGGCAACGAGGGCAGCCCCGACACACAGGTAGAAATCAACGCCGAAGCCACCAACCCCTACATAACCGAATATCTTGACCCCGTTGTTGCCGCACACCGCTCGGGTGCAGGTCTTGCGCCGCAGAACACGATGATGGCGTTTGAAAACATAATAGAAAACGCCGATTCGCTCGGCGTGGATATGCTTGAATTTGACGTTCAGATTACAAAAGACGGCGAGCTTGTGCTTATGCACGACCTGAGCTATGACAATATAACAAACGCTGTTGAGGTTTTCGGCAGGAAGAACAACTATGTTTCCTCCCTCACGCTTGAGGAGGCAAAGGTGCTCAATATGGGCGAAAACTTCAAGGGTGACGGCAGTTACCCATACAGAGGCTTAAGAGGCGATGAAATTCCCGATAACTTGCGTGTAACCACCTGTGACGAGGTTATCGACTACGCCGAGGCCAACAGCGGCGAAAAGAAATATATGTACTGCATTGAAATCAAGAGCATACTTTCAAACGGCAAAAGAGCCGTTGACAGGCTGTACGAAATCATAACCGAAAGGAACCTGCAGGACAGAGTAATCTGGTCAACCTTTGCTCCCGACGTTTCGGGCTATATGGTGAAAAACTACCCCGAAATCAGCCGCACGGCAGACGCAATTGAGGCGGTACAGTTTTACTTTTACCAGCGTATGGGCTGGGATTTGCAGGATGTAAGCCCCTCATACGTTGCGCTTCAGATTCCCTACGGCGAAAACGCACTTGACAACCTCATAAACCTGGGCACGAGAGAGCTGCTCAACTACGCACACAAGAACAACATCGCCGTGCAGTACTGGACAATCAATAACGAGGACGAAATAAAGCACCTCACCCTTAACGGCGCAGACTGCATTATGACCGACTACCCGCAAAGAGCAACCGAGGCAATACAAAACGCACAAAACCAATAAAATATTAAAGGGCTGTATCATTCAAGCGAGTGATACAGCCGTTTTAATTTATCAGCTCTTATCCTTGAGTAACGGCTTAATTTTCTTATAAAGCTCGGTTACCTTTTTGTTGTCGTGCAGCTCTTTCATCAGGAAATTGTGTATGCCTTCCTTGCTTTTGCGTTGAGTAATCGCATCAAAAACGGCGGCGGAATATGTTGCGTTTTCCTTACCGATGAGCGTAGTTATTTCCTGCATAAGCTCATTTTTTGAATTCTGCACATCAGTTGTGATGTCTTCAACACGGGTAATATCAATTTTCTTTCTTGACCAGAATTCAACCGTGCTGTCAAAACCCTTGTCTTTTGAAACGATAACGTACTCCTGTGTTTCGTCCCGTGCAACCTTAAAGCCCAAAAGTGAGGTAAGCTGAAAATCAAGAGAATTGGGAGTGCCTGTCGCAACCTTGAAATATTCAATATCCGCCTTGCACTCACACAGGCGTCTGTGCAAACCGAAAGTAAGCGTGTTGGCTTTTTCGCTGTAAAAAATGCAGACGGAATCATCCTCACCCAGCTTTGATACACCTTTAAGACCATCGACCCTGACATTTTCATAATCAATAAAATATACAGCCATTTCAGCACCTCCACATAAAAACCGTTTGTTATTTCACCCTGCCGTACAAACATCTTGTCGGCTCTTTTTCAATTACAAGACCGCAGTAATTGCACATAATGCACCTTGCTTGCTCCTGACCGTTTTTAAGCTTCTTTACCAGATTCGGCTCGCAGATAAACGGACGGCACATTGAAACAAAATTCGCCTTACCGCTTGCCAGAATATTCTCCATATCGCTGACCTTATGTATTCCGCCGACAGCAATTACGGGAATTGAAACGCTGTTCTTTATTTTTTCGGCATTGCCGACGTTGAAATTTTCAAGCGGTGACGGCTGCTTAATCAGCGGATTTACAAGATTTGCGGCAGGCAGAGCAATTGCGTTGAGCCACTTCGGGAACGATGCACAAGGCTCTCGGTATTTGAACACGGCGTCCATGGGCATCAGCTTACTGCGCATAGTGTTCATTCCGTCCTGAACCGTGCCGCACGAAACCTCAATTGCATCACAGCCTGCTTTTTCAAGCAACTTGCATATTTCAACGGATGAAGCTATATTCATACCGCCTTTTCTGTTGTCCTCTGCACTTATCTTAATCCACACGGGGAGCTTTGTTTTTGCTTTTATACCCTTAATAATCAGCTCAACAATTCTGACTCTGTTTTCAAGGCTGCCACCCCAGCTGTCTTTTCTTCTGTTGCCGAAGGGTGAAAGAAAATCGTGGAGCAAGTATCCGTGACCGCCGTGAAGCTGAACAGCGTCAAAGCCTGCCTTTTCCGCTCTGACAGCCGCCGCAACAAAATCGCCAATAATTGCGTAGATTTCGCCGTCGGTAAGCTCCTTCGCCTTGTCGGGATAGAAGGTGTGAAGCACGTTTGAGGGCGCAACCTTCTGCATACCGATTGCCTTTGACGAGGTCTGCCTGCCGCAATGGGCAAGCTGTAAAACAACGGGTACGGAATATTCATGAACGGCATCCGTAAGAGCCTTATATCTTCCGATTACGCTGTCATCAAAAATCGTCAGCATCCTCGGGTAAGGCGAAACACCGTTTCTGCTCACAGCGGCATAACCGGTTATAATACAACCAACCTCACCCTGTGCCAGCTGAACGTATTTTTCAATCAGCTTGTCGCTTGGTGCACCGTTTGCATCCGCAAGCCCGTCGTGTGTCGCACTGCGCATTATTCTGTTTTTTACCGTAAAACCCGAAACGGTAGTTTCATTAAAAAGCATAGCAAAATTTCCCTTGTATAGTTTTATTCTATGCTACCATAATAAGTTGAATTTGGCAACAAGATTAAAAACTATCGTTTTTCATTTTAGTGAAAAAGTAAAAATCCCCGTCCTTAACGAACGAGGATTTTTGGTGCGGATGCATTTATAAAAAAGATATAAACGCCTTTATATATCAAGGGTTACAGCCAATAGCAATGTCTCTTGATATAATTAAATATCATAAATAAAATTTTGAAAAGATATATTGACAGCTGTTTTATTTCGTAATAAGATTTAATTGCATTATCGTATGTAGGGAGGAATATAATGGGACTTTTTGATTTTTTGCTAAAGAAGAAAACGAAACCCACTGTCTCAGTTTCAATATCCAACAATGATTATTCTGCCACAGAACAGATTGTAAAACTGTATAATGATTATAATCCAAACAAGAAATATACTTTGCCTAGAAATGAGAATTATGCAACAGCTGCGTTTTTAAGGCATTGTCAAAACGGAAAGCCAGTTGGTTCTTCTTTAAAAGAATACCCGGATTATTTGTCACGCAAATACAAAATAAACGATCCTATTAAGTACCATAAATGTTTGATTGATAATGGTTTTTTAGTGGAAGCATCCTTACCGGTATTGTTAAAAAAGTACAAAATTTCAGAAATTCAAGATATTCTTAAATCAAAGAACATAATAGAAAAAGGGAAAAAAGAGGTTTTGATTCAAAAAGTTTGTGAAAACTTTTCTATTGATGAATTAAACTTGACAAAAATATACATTCCTACTGAAAAAGGTATTGAACATCTGAATAAATTCAACTTTATTTTCACTTTAGAATATTTAGGCATTAATCCTGACAATTACGATACTTTTGTTAAACTCAATAAGTTATCACCTCTGCCTAATGATAGAATATGGGCATTAATTAATTGTCATTATATGTATTACAGTGTTGGAAAATATTATGGATTAGCACGAAATGAAGTGCTAAACATGGCAAAATTACTATCAAGTGAAAATAAGAATAAAGATGCACTATATTACTATATTAATGTTTTGTACTATGATACAAGTGGCTTAAATAATAGCGGAACAGTTTCAAAAAAAGAAAGTGTTTTATTGGCACCTGGAATAGTTTCAGAAATATGTCAACTTAAAGAGTATTTTGATGTGGATATGGTTAGAAAATGTTATGAACAATCATTACCACATCACTATTTAAGTATACAAAGTTTCAATAAACTGATAGAGGACATTTTGGAAGATAAAGTTATAGACATAAACAATTATTGTTAATTCCTCAAAATCATAAACAAAAAGCATTAAAGCAACTTAAATCGCTTTAATGCTTTCTTTATAGACAGATTTCTATCTAAATCTGTCTGTTGGTGCGGGTAACAGGACTTGACCGTGTGCTTCGCACACTTTTGGCTCGGCGACCCAATGCTTCGCATTCGGTACCCGCCTCACCGCTCTTCGCTGAAAACAGTTCACCGAACTGTTTTCTTAACGCTCAGACCTTCTCAGGTTCAAGTCCTTGAGTTGCATAAAAAAATCTCCCGATACCTTACGGTATCAGAAGATTTTTGGTGCGGGTAACAGGACTTGAACCTGCACAGCCTTGCAACTATTAGAACCTGAATCTAACGCGTCTGCCAATTCCGCCATACCCGCATATTATTAAGTTTTTGTGATATGGCATCCGCTTCTCGCGTGACTCTTGCGGTGCCCAAAATTGTTTACTCGCTTTTCGCTCGCACAATTTTGACCGCTGCGCCTTTCCGACTCTCGCTGCATCCGCCACCGGCGGCGCTCGGTCGGAAACTGCCAATTCCGCCATACCCGCATATAAATTTCATTACCCTTAATTTTTACACGGCAAGGGCAACCGAGGTGGAACTTACTTTCAGTCACAGACTTACTCTTAAGTTTAATCCACTACCTAACTGTTTGCACAGCATTTGATATTTTAATTCAAAACAGATAATTTGTCAAGGGGAATATGAAAAATAGTTAAGTGATATTGCAAACTAAAGTTTGCAGTGATATTTTTGCAAAGCAAAAGTTATATTGAAACATTACTGTTTCAGTTATATTATATTCGCCTTAAAACTGTCCGAAGGACAATATAACTATGCGCAGCATAATATAACTGCCTCAGCAATATAACTCGCCGAATGGCGAATATAACTGATGTGCACTTCTTAGGAAGTGCACATCCTTTCCGCAGCGTAAAAAAAATAACCACCCTATTGGGTGGCTACCTTATGTGTTGGCAACGACCTATTTTCCCGGGCGGCTTCCCACCAAGTATTTTCGGCACGATTGAGCTTAACTACCGTGTTCGGAATGGGAACGGGTGGACCCTCAATGTCATAATTACCAACTAAGGGTGTTGGCGTCGACCTATTTTCCCGGGCGGCTTCCCACCAAGTATTTTCGGCACGATTGAGCTTAACTACCGTGTTCGGAATGGGAACGGGTGGACCCTCAATGTCATAAACACCAACTATGTCTG
>JAFXCT010000089.1 GCA_017521365.1 Clostridia bacterium | reverse complement strand
GCGGCGGTCCCTCTCTGACGGAGCCGTCCCCCTTTGTCACTTTGTGACATTTCCCCCACACCGTGGGGGAATCTTCCCCTCAAGGGGAAGGCTATTAACGTAACGACTATATCTAAAGGCTTCCCCTACGAGGGGAAGCTGTCACCGCAGGTGACTGATGAGGTGTATGCGGAGCATTAACCTCCTTTGCAAAGGAGGTGAATTTTGCGAAGCAAAAGACGGAGGATTGCAAGATTTTATGTTCATTAAATTGTTTACAAGCAACCCTCAGTCACTTCGTGACAGCTCCCTTCAAAGGGAGCTTTTGACAATCGCCTTTATGCTTAAGAACATCCCGACAAACTGTAATTTGTTTACTTCATATAAAACAACCGCACCACGGCATTTCACCGTGATGCGGTTAATTTTTGCTTAGAATTTAATTGTTACGTTCTTTTCTGCGGACTCGAAGATTGCTTCTATGAGCTTAATCAGCTTGCGCTGCTGGTCGTGTGTTACGTTTGGCTCTCTGCCGTTTTTAAGTGCATCGCAGATGTCGAGGTAGTAGGCGTCCCAATCGTCCTTACCCTCATCGGGGAGCGGGAAGTGCTTGATTGAGTCATCCGTTCTGGGAGCCATAGTCTTTGTCAGACCTACGCCTGCCTTAATCGGCACGCTGTCACGGTTTTCCCAGTCCTCAACCATAACGATTTCGCCGTCACCCTTCCAGTTTTTGATAACGGCAGTACCGTTTTCGCCGCAGACGTACCACAGCGGCATTTCAATGAAATTGTTTGTGAGCACTTCAATCTGCCAGCTTACGTCGCCTTCAAACTTGATGATAGCCTTGAAGCCGTCGTCACAGTCGAAGTTGGTGATGTGGGTGCATTCGGCGTAAACGGAAAGCATTTTTTTGCCTGCCATAAGGGTGAGCATCTGGTCGAGCAGGTGAACACCCCAGTCGAGCACCATACCGCCGCCGTGTTCTTTTTCCTGACGCCAGCCGCTGGGCACACCTCTTGAGCCGTGAACACGGTGCTCAAAGCAGTGGATTTTGCCGAGGGTGTTGTTTTCATAAATGTGTTTAACCTTAAGGTAATCGCCGTCATAGCGTCTGTTCTGATGAACGGTGAACATTTTACCCGTTTCGTTTGCAACGGCAATCATATCCTCAAGGTCTTCGCTCGACATTGTGACGGGCTTTTCGCAGATTACGTTTTTGCCTGCACGCAGTGCGTCAATAACGATTTCCTTGTGAACGTCGTTAGGTGTTGCAACGGTAACGAGGTCGACTCTTTCGTCTGCAAGAAGCTCGGCACGGCTTGAATAGCTGTGTGCGCCCTCTTCCTCGCCTTTTTTCTGAACGGCAGGGTCAATATCGTAAAAGCCTAAAAACTCAAGGTCTTTTATATGTTCGTGGCGTTCGCCGTGAAAATGACCCATTCCGCCGTAACCTATAACCGCATGACCGAATTTGTTATTAATCATAATTCATTACCTTGTTTCGATTAAATTATAATTGCGTCGCAGACCCTTAATATTTGCCAAAGGCAAATATATCACATCGGCAACGCCGATATTTCACATTGGCAAAGCCAATATATCACAAATCCCGTCAGGGATTTATATCACTGCGTGCTTTCAGCACGCTCATACCCACCACATTGTGCAGGGGTCTTCCTTCATAACGCAGCGCTTGAGCATATCGATGGCCTTGGAGAAGCCCTCGTTCTGGCTCATAATGGAGTCCTCGTGCTCAATGCTGATGGCGTAGTCGTAGCCTATCATACGAAGGTTGGAGATGATGTCCTTCCAGTAGGCCTCGTCGTTTCCGTAGCCGACTGAACGGAATACCCAGGAGCGGTGGATTTCATCGCCGTAGGGCTTTACGTCAAGCACGCCGTTGACAGCCGTGTTGTACTTGTCAACCTTGGTGTCCTTTGCGTGGAAGTGGAAGATTGCGCCTTCAAGCGCACGTATGGCGGCAACAGGCTCGATACCCTGCCAGATAAGGTGGCTGGGGTCGAAGTTTGCACCGATTTCCGGGCCGACAGCCGCTCTGAGCTTGAGCAGGCTTTCGGGGTTGTAAACGCAGAAGCCGGGGTGCATTTCGAGCGCAATTTTGTCTACGCCGTGTGCCTTTGCAAATTCAACGAACTCTTTCCAGTAGGGGATGAGAACCTCGTTCCACTGCCATTCGAGAATTTCGCCGAATTCGTTGGGCCACGGGCAGGTGACCCAGTTCGGGTTCTTGGAATCTTCACAGTCGCCGGGGCAGCCGGAGAAGGTGTTGATCTGGTGAACACCGAGCTTTTCGGCGAGCAGAACTGCCTTGCGCATTGCGCTGTCAAATTCCTTGGCAATCTCCTTGTTGGGGTGTACGGGGTTTGCGTGGCAGCTGAGTGCGCTGATTTCAACGTTGTATTTCTTGATAAGAGCCTTGAACTCGTCAAGCTTTGCTTCGTCATTCAGAAGAATATCGGGGTCTGCATGGGCTGTGCCGGGGTAGCCGCCGCAGCCGATTTCAACCATTTCAATGCCCTTGGAAACGAAATACTCAAGAGCTTCTTCAAAGGGCTTGTTACCTAAAAGGTTAGTAATTACACCAATTTTCATAATTCGTTTTTCTCCGTCAGATAAGAGTTTTGAGGTAGTTTATGCTGCGCTTTACGTCTTCGAGACCGTTGGGTACCGGGTCGTCGTTTTCAACAACGAGCCACTCGATGCCGGCATCCTTGGCGGCCTTTACAACGGCGGCAATATCGCAGTCGCCGTCGCCAAGGGAAAGGGGCTTGCGATCAAGACCGTCCTTGACGTGAAGCAGACAGATATCGTCCTTGTTTTCGGTGATGTACTTGTAGTTGTCAACGCCTGCGCAATGGCTCCAGTAGGTGTCAACCTCAAGCTTGGTGTGCTCGGCAAAGACAGCCATTGCAATCTTGCCGTTTTCAAGGGGAGTGAACTCCTCCGTGTGGTTGTGGTAGTAGGTGGGAATGCCGAGCTTTTCTGCGCCGTAGGCAAGTGCCTTTGCGGCGTATTCACATTCCTCAACAGTGCTGTGTGCCGCACCGCCGACACCAGCGTAAAGCGTGCCGAGCGTTTTGTGGTAGGCAACTGTTTCCTCAATTTTTTCGGGCAGGTAATCGCCGATACCCATATGTGCGCCTACGGGTACAAGGCCGACCTCATCAAGCTTTGCCTTAAGGCTTGCGGCATCAACACCGTGGAAGCCTGCAAACTCTACGCCCTCGTAGCCCATAGCCTTGATTTCTTCGAGTGCCTTGAAAAAATCCTCGGCATTATTGATGCAATCTCTTACGCTGTAAAGCTGAACTGCTATTTTCATTTATTAATTCTCCTATGTATCAGTCGTTGTTAAGGTAAACGGGTTCGCCCGTCTTTGCGGATTCGTAGATGGCCTCAAGAATCTGTGTTACAACAAGTGCCTGCTCGGGCTTTGTGGCAACCTCTGTGTCGTTGAGGATAGCGTTGTACCATACGCGGCACTCGATGTCCTTCGGGTCGGGGTGTCTGTCGCCCTCGTAGAAGGCTACGCCGCCCGCATTGAAGGAGGGTGTTTCGATAACCTGTCTGCCGTACTTGACGTAGTTAAAGCGAAGGCTGTCATCGGGGCCGTAGAAGTCTGCGCCTGCCTTGTCGCCGCAGAGTGTGCAGATAGCCTCTCTCGGGTCTGCAATGTTGAGAGCCCATGCGGATTCAAGTGTGATTGTAGCGCCGTTTTCCATAACGATGAAGCCGAAAGCGGAGTCCTCAACAGTGAACTTTTCGGGGTCCCAATCGCCCCAGGAGTTTGCGGCTCTCTTCTGCTGGCCGAGCTTCTTGAATGTTGTGCCGACAACCATCTTGGGCTTGTAGTTGTTCATCATATAGAGGGTAAGGTCAAGTGCGTGTGTGCCGATGTCGATAAGCGGACCGCCGCCCTGCTCATACTCGTTGAGGAAAACGCCCCATGTGGGAACGGCACGTCTGCGAAGGGCAATAGCCTTTGCGTAGTATATTTCGCCAAGGTCGCCGTTGTCGCAGGCTTCCTTGAGGTAGATGGAGTCGTCTCTCCAGCGCTGCTGGTAGCCGATTGTGAGCTTCTTGCCCGTGCGCTTTGCGGCTTCGCACATAGCCTTTGCCTCTGCATAGGTCTTTGCCATAGGCTTTTCGCACATAACGTGCTTGCCTGCTTCAAGTGAATCTATAGTAATAAAGCTGTGTGAGCGGTTGGGTGTGCAAACGTGGACAACGTCGATGCTATCGTCCTTGAGAAGCTCCTTGTAATCCTCGTAAACCTTTGCGCCTTCAACGCCGAACTTTTCTGCTGCCGCTTCTGCTTTTTCGATAATGATGTCACAGAATGCAACCATTTCAGCTTCCTTGATTTTTGCAATTGCGGGCATATGCTTGCCGTTGGCAATTCCGCCGCAGCCGATGATACCTACTCTGAGTTTTTTCTCCATAGTTTTATTCCTTTCTGCCGTACCTTCAAACGGCATTTAATACACCTTAATTATAAAAAAAATACAGTAAAATTCAACAGTTAAAATAATTAAAGATTATATAATTTTATTGGTGAAAATCAACAAAGAAGAATTATTTTTCCGTTTTCTTTCTGTCAAGTCTAATCATACCGATTATGATTGAGGAGAGCACGAAAATTTCCGTTGCAATGCCGGCGTAGGATAAATTTGCAATGTTGTAAATCAGCCAGCAGGCAGAGGTCGGAATTGAAAACGCACGGTTTATTTTCGGCGAATCAATCCACAGCACGATGGAGGAAACAACCATTGCAATCATCGGGAAAACGGAAAAAACATTCAGCCACGTGGGTATGCCCGAAACGATGAAAACAATGCTGAAAATAACGGGCCACAGCTTTGCTGAGCAAAAGGAGTTTTTGCCCCTGTTTGCGTAAATTGCGGAACGGCCCGCACCGATTAAATTGGAAATACAGCCCGTGTATGCACCAAGAAAAAGGTAGTGTACCGTAAAAAGCAGACCCGACACCATCTGAAAGGTGAGTATGCTCTTGTGCGATTTCTGCTGGTAGGAAAATACGATTATTCCCATTGCAACAAAGCCGATTATTTGTCCGATTGTTTCAAGCATAATTAAAGTCTCCGAATAAAAATTGTTAACAATAATTATATAACATTACTCTCCGAATACAACAGTTAAATTGGTTGAATATTTATTTGTTTTTTATGTATATTTCACAAAAGAGATTTTGCAGGGGGTTGAAAAATGAAAACAAAAGGCTTATAATTTTATAAATTAAAGTTTAGTGCAACAATGAATTGCTGCAAATGAATATTGAATGATGAATATTGAATAATGAATAATTGTGGGCGGGACACCCGCACCCGAAAAACATAATAATGGGTAAGGGCATAAGCCCTTCCTTTATTATTCATTATTCATCAGCGTATGCGCCTTCATTATTCATTTTTCATTAACAGTTTGTCTGTGACAAACTGTAATGTACCTCACCAAAGGAGAAATATAAATGGACAGAGTAAAACCCATCAACGGCTCGGCACCTGCGCCCGACCATATAATGATAAGCATCAACGGCGATGCAAAAACCTCAATGGCAGTTACCTGGAGAACGAGTGTTGACGTTGAAAACGGCTACGTTTTATACCGTGAGGACGGCACGGATACGGTAATGAAGGCCGAATCCGTAAACGAGGTTTTTGAAAGCGATATTGACATCAGTATGATGCATTGGTCACACCTGAAAAACCTCAAGCCCGGCACGAAATACTACTACACCTGCGGCAATGACGAGTACCGTAGCGAGGAATTTTTCTTCACAACTCAGCCCGAAAGCCTGTCGAAATTCAAGTTCCTTGTTGTGTCCGACCAGCAGAAGGGCGAGCCGTTTGACACCCCCGACTATTCCTATTTTAACGGTCTGATCAAGCGTTATCTCAAGGAACACCCCGATACAGCCTTTATTCTTACAGCCGGCGACAATACCGACTGCGGTCAGCACGAGCAGCAGTGGAACGGTGCCTTCCTCGGCTGGAAGGGCATAGCCGAGTACGTTCCCGTAATGTTTACCGAGGGCAACCACGACACCAGAGGCTTTAAAGACTATAAAAACGGCACGGGCCGATACTATTCGGAGCCTGCCGAGTTTTTCTGCAAGCAGCTCAAAGGCAGCTACGCCTACAACGGCCCCGAGGGCTGGAAAACCGAGAATTACACCTTTGATTACGGCAACGTTCATTTCACCGTGCTTGCCGTAAACGGCCCCGAGGACGTAAACAGATGGCTTGTTGAAGACCTGAAAAACAGCAAGGCGGACTGGAATATAGGCACGTATCACTTCCCCGTGTGCTATACGGGCAGTGACTGCCAGAATTACGACTGCTACCCCGCAATGACCGAGGGTATGGAAATGCTCGACCTGCTTTTCTCAGGCCACGAGCACAGCTTCGGCAGAAGCTTCCCCCGCAAGAACGAGGAGCTTTTTGAAAACCCCTCAAAGGGTATGATTAACTACATAATGGGTAATTCCAACCAGAATCCGCCCGGTACGCGTTCACTCAGCAAGGTGTGGCACAGCGCGTTCTATCCTATGGAGGATAAAACCTCCATGATAGCAATTGCCGAGGTTGAGGGCAAAAAGCTCACAATCACCGCTTCGCTTGAGGATGGCAGAATTGCCGACCGCTGTGTTATCGACAAGGAGCGTGACGTTATCGAGCCGTACGCACTGGCCCCGTATTTCAACCGCACCCGTATGATGTACAAGGGCGCAGACCTCGGCCTTTGCCAGTACCAGACAACCTGCGAAAATAAGGACGGCGTGTGGTACGGCTGTCTTTCCGTGCTGTTCTCTTATTTCGGCGGCAGGGTGGAAAAAACCGAAAATCAGGTGTACCTCGAGGGCTACGGCCATTGGGCACGCTTTACGCAGGACAGCAAAACAGTTGAAACCGACAGGGGAACGGTAACGCTCGAAAACGCCGTTTACCGTAACGCCGAAAGAAAGAATCAGCTCTATATTCCCGTTGATGCCGTTAAACTCTTCGATATGCGCTGGGCATACGCAAAGCGTAACAATTTCATCCTCATCGAGCACGAAAGCGAAGAAAAGCCGATTACCGTCCAACCGTAAGTAGGGGCGACCTTTGTGTCGTCCGTTAAATCAGAATAAATCTGACAAGGGATATTCCGTAGGGAGCGATGCCCTCATCGCTCCGTTGTAGGGGCGATTCACGAATCGCCCGTAATTCACCGTCATATCTCTTTTACGGCGGACAATTCGTGAATTGTCCCTATAAAAAACAACAAGACTGCAGCTGCCTTATTGACAGTTGCAGTCATTTTATTTAGATTTCGGAAGGTCAAGACCCTTCCTATTTATCAATGTGAAAGTAAGGCATAAGCTCCTTTTGAAAGGAGCTGTCGAGCGTAAGCGAGACTGAGGATTGTTCGTTAAATTCGTTTAAAAATTGAATCAACATAAAATTTTGCAATCCTCCGTCTTTTGCTTTGCAAAATCCACCTCCTTTAAAAAGGAGGTTAGGCTCGCAATCAACGCTATTCGTAGGGGTCGGCGTCCTCGACGACCCATTGAAATTTGTTATATCAATCTTGCAGAGAACGGTCAACCGGTCTTTTTTTATCCGAAAGATTCAACAGGTAATCAACACTTGCGTTGTAATATCTGCTTAACGCTATCAGATGCTTTATGGGTATTTTTGCGTTCCTCTTTCGTAACGGGAATAAAGCTGTCGGGAAATGTTAAGGATTTTACCAATGTTCTTTTGTGTCAGACCTTGTTCGCTTCGCAATTCTTTGAGCCGTTCAAATTTCATTGTTTACACCTCCGAAAAATATTATAACGGCTTTGGTTTTTCGCAGGTGTTTTTACTATCGTATGATAGTAAAAAATTTTGAAATATGATTCAACTAAAAATATTTCAGAAAAATATAAAAAAACACTTGCTTTTTTTGAACAGTTGTGCTAATATACTTGAGCGGTCCAAAAACCGCACCTTTGCGCTGGTAGCTCAGCTGGATAGAGTGTTTGGCTACGAACCAAAAGGTCAGGGGTTCGAGTCCCTTCCAGCGCGCCAAGCCGCAATCCTTTGTATATCAAGGGTTGCGGCTTTTTTATATTCTTTGGAAAGCCGCTCCAAAACACCGTTTTTCTAACAAATTTCTAACAAGATACGTTCAGACTCAAGCTACACACCGGTTTTGAAGCCTATGGAATTTCCTATGATAAAAAAGCTCAAAAAAAGTTCGGATATGTTAACTGACTTTCCACCATAACTGCACACCTGTTTTGATACAATGCGTATCATCAAGAGTGTGCAGTTTTCTTTTGCCGAAAGGCTTGATATATGGGCGCTTGC